>SHVM01000095.1 GCA_009694265.1 Pseudolabrys sp. | reverse complement strand
CATTGAGCAGCTCATCGCGTAGTTCTGCTGCGATACCCCCGCATCCCGGCAAGCTACAGGCGTAGGTTTGCCCTGTGCCATCGACACTTCAATCTGACGAAGCAGCGTCACAATCTGCTCTGCACCAAACCTCTTCTTCGGCATGACCAAGCTCCACCAAACTCCTTTCCAAGCTATTCTCTCACAACGCTTGGTCCAAAAAAGCCAGGTCAGGTCACACCATGCCGCTGACCTATTCGATCGCCACCGGCATCGGGCTCGGCTTCATCACTTATGCGCTGGCCAAGCTGATCGCCGGCAAGGTCAAGGAAGCCGCGCCCGCGGTGCTGGTGCTGGCGGTGCTGTTTGCGGTCAAATTCGCGGTGAGCGGATGAGGATCAACCCGCCAGCGCCTTCTTGATCGCCAGAAAATCTCGCCAGGCGAAACGCTTCTGCAGCGGGCTGCGCAGCAGGAAGGCCGGGTGAAATGTCGGCATGGCGCGGATCTCGCGCTTTCCGGTGTTGAAGGTGAACCAGCGCCCGCGCGTCTTGGTGATGCCTTCCTTTATGCCGAGCAGCGTCTGCGCCGACGGCCCGCCGAGGCAGACCAGAATGTCGGGATCGGCCAGCTCGATCTGACGCAGGATGAACGGCAGGCAGATTTGCGATTCCTGCGGCGTTGGTGTGCGGTTGCCCGGCGGCCGCCAAGGCACGATGTTGGCGATGTAAACTGAAGTACGGTCGAGGCCGACCGCGGCCAGCATGCGGTCGAGCAATTTTCTCGAGCGGCCGACGAAGGGAAGGCCTTCGATGTCCTCATCGCGGCCGGGCGCCTCGCCGACGAACATCACTTTCGCGCCGGGCGTGCCGTCAGCAAAAACCAGCTGCGTCGCGGTTGCCTTCAGCGCGCAGCCGTTGAACTTCTCCAGAATGGCGCGCAGCTCGTCGAGCGACTTGGCGTTTTTTGCGGCGTCCCGCGCGGCCATGGCGGCTTCATCGGGTGCAACCATTGTTTTTCCCTCCCCTGAAAGGGGAGGGTCGGATCGCTGTAAGCGATCCGGGGTGGGGTCACGGGGCTGAGGGGGAGGTGCAGAAACCTCGGCCGCCGCAAAGCGGTCCACAGGCTGTTCGCCGACCAGCGCGTCGGCACCCGCTTCCAGATAGAAGTCGAGCAGTTCGCTGAGTGTTTTGCTGGAGGCGGGCGTCATGTTTGCACAATACCATAACGTATGACGGCTGCGCGATTGCCGCCGCTGTGCAAAAGTGGAGAATGTGAGTTAGGAGAGACTCATGGCTGACCTGCCTGCCCGTGAGGCGATGGAATTCGACGTGGTGATCGTCGGCGCCGGCCCGTCGGGCTTGTCCAGCGCCATCCGTCTCAAGCAGATCAATCCGGATATCTCGGTCGTGATCGTGGAGAAGGGCTCCGAGGTCGGCGCCCATATCCTGTCCGGCGCCGTCATCGATCCGTCCGGCCTCGACCGGCTGCTGCCGGACTGGCGCGCCGAGGACACCCCGATCAAGACTAAGGTCACGCAGGACCGTTTCTATTGGCTGTCGGCCGGCGGGGCGCTGCGGCTGCCGAATTTCGCCATGCCGCCGCTGATGAATAATCACGGCGCCTTCATCGTCTCGCTCGGCAGCGTCTGCCGCTGGCTGGCGACCAAGGCGGAGGCGCTCGGCGTTGAAATCTATCCGGGCTTTGCCGCATCGGAAGTCTTGTTCGACGAAAGCGGCGCGGTCGCCGGCGTCGCCACCGGCGATATGGGCATTGGCAAGAACAAGCAGCACAAGGACAGCTTCACCAGCGGCATGGAGCTGCGCTCCAAATACACGCTGTTCGCGGAAGGTGCACGCGGCAATCTCGGCAAGCAGCTCATCGCAAAATTCAATCTCGCCAGCGACAGCCAGCCGCAGAAATTCGGCCTCGGCCTCAAAGAGCTCTGGCAGGTCGCGCCTGAGCGGCACCGCAAGGGACTGGCGCAGCATTCATTCGGCTGGCCGCTCGATGGCTCGACCGGCGGCGGCTCGTTCCTCTATCACTTCGACGACAATCTGGTGTCGGTCGGTTTCGTTTTGCATCTCAATTATTCCAATCCGTATCTGTCGCCGTTCGAGGAATTCCAGCGCTTCAAGACGCATCCGCTGGTGCGCGATACGTTCGCCGGCGGCAAACGGCTGAGCTATGGCGCGCGCGCCTTGACCGAGGGCGGCTTTCAGTCGGTACCGAAACTTGCATTCCCCGGCGGCGCGCTGATCGGCTGCGATGCCGGTTTCATGAACGTGCCGCGCATCAAGGGCACCCATAACGCGATGCTCTCGGGCATGCTTGCCGCGGAAGCTGCCGCCGCGGCGCTCGCGGGCGGGCGCAGCCACGACGCGCTTGCCGATTACGAGGCGGCCTGGCGTTCATCGCCGATCGGCAAGGATCTGTGGCGAGTGAGAAACGCCAAGCCGCTATGGTCGAAATTGGGAACGCTGATCGGGATTGCGCTCGGTGGTTTCGACATGTGGTGCAACACGTTTCGCTTCTCGCTGTTCGGCACTCTCAAACATGGCAAGCCGGATTACGCCGCGCTCAAGCCGGCATCCGAATGCAAGCCGATCGCTTACGCGAGACCCGACGGCAAACTGACGTTTGACCGGCTGTCATCGGTATTCCTGTCCAACACCAATCACGAGGAAGACCAGCCGCCTCATCTGGTGGTGAAGGACATGGCCTTGCAGAAGTTATCCGAGCACGACGTTTTTGCCGGGTCGTCGGCGCGCTATTGCCCGGCCGGGGTGTATGAATGGATCGAGGAGGCGGGCTCGCCGAAGTTCGTGATCAACGCGCAGAATTGCGTCCACTGCAAAACCTGCGACATCAAGGACCCGAATCAGAACATCACCTGGGTTCCACCCGAAGGTAGCGGCGGACCGAACTACCCGAATATGTGACGGCTTTCGATGGCTTGCGGCCAAGCCGGCCACGATACCGCCACATCAGGGCATTCAAGCTCTTAGACTGGACAAAACCGCAGCCGTTCTTGCGGGGGTGGCGCAAAAAGGCCATTCTCGGTCCAACCTCGGCGGCTCGCGCGAATGCCGCGCCCCAGCCGCCTGATTGGAGCATCGACAGTGATTTCCTCAAGCTTCGCCCGGTGCATCGCCGGCACCGCGCAAGTTACGTTTCAAGTTACGTTTCTTGTTGCGTTTCTCGTCAGCGCAACGGCCGAGCTTGCCGCCCAGTCGCCGACCGCGCAGGAGCTCGCCGGTCTGACCGCCTCGGGCAGTTATCTGGCGGCGCGCCACGCCGGCCGGCAGCGCGATGCATCGGTCGAAGCCGCCTATTACCGGTCGGCGCTCAAGAGCGACCCGAAAAACGCTGAGTTGCTCAGCCGCGTCTTCCTGTCGCTGCTGATCGGCGGCGACATCGATGAAGCGGCGAAGTTTGCCGAGCGCCTCGTGGCGGCCGACAAGAATGACCGCGTCTCACGGCTGGTGATGGGCGTGCACGCGCTCAAGCGCAAGCAGTACCCCGCCGCGCGCCGCGACCTGGCGCAGTCGATCCGCGGGCCGATTACCGATCTGACCGCGACGCTGCTCACGGCCTGGAGCATGTATGGCGCCGGCGACAACAAGGGTGCCGTGGCGGGGATAGACAAGCTTGCCGGTCCGGACTGGTACGCGATCTTCAAGGATCTGCATGCCGGCATGATTTACGATCTGGCCAAGAACCCGAAGGAAGCCGGCAAGCGTTTCGAGCGCGCTTACAAGCTCGATTCTTCAGCGCTGCGGGTGGTCGAGGCCTATGGCAGCTGGCTGTCGCGCAACCATACGCCGCAGGAAGCGCTTGGCGTTTTCGAGGCCTTCGACAAGGTGCTGCCGCGCCACCCGCTGGTGGTCGAGGCCATGGGTAAGCTCAAGGCCGGCGAGAAATTGCCGGTGCTGGTGTCGACCGCGCAAGCCGGCGCTGGCGAAGCGCTCTACGGGCTCGGCGCCTCACTCGGCCGCCGTGGCGGCGAGGATCTCGGCCTGGTCTATCTCCAGCTTTCGCTTCATCTCACGCCCAACCATCCGCTGGCGCTGCTCTCGCTTGCCGATCTGTATGAATCGCTCAAGAAACCGGGACTGGCGATCAAAGTTTATGAGCGCATTCCGGCTAATTCGCCGCTGCATCGCAATGCTGCCATCCAGATGGCCGCCAATCTCGATGCGCTCGACCGCGCCGAGGAGGCGCAGAAGCATCTCGACGCGCTGATCAAGCAACATCCCGACGATCTCGAAGCCATCATGGCGCTCGGCAATATTCTGCGCGGCCACAAGAAATTCGCCGAATGCGCCGATGTCTATTCAAAAGGCGTCGCTACCATCGCCAAGCCTGAAAAAGCCAACTGGGTGATCTTCTATTTCCGCGGCATCTGCTACGAGCGCTCGAAGCAGTGGCCGAAATCGGAAGCCGATCTGAAAAAGGCGCTCGAACTGTTCCCCGATCAGCCGCGCGTGCTCAACTATCTCGGCTATTCGTGGATCGACCAGGGCGCCAGCCTGGACGACGGCATGGCCATGATCAAGAAGGCCGTGCAGCAGCGGCCGGACGACGGCTACATCGTCGACTCGCTTGGCTGGGCCTATTACCGGATCGGCAATTACGAGGAAGCTACCAAGCAGCTGGAACGCGCGATCGAGCTCAAGCCGGAAGACCCGACCATCAACGACCATCTCGGCGATGCCTATTGGCGCATCGGGCGCGTGCTCGAAGCCAAGTTTCAGTGGGCGCATGCGCGCGACCTCAAGCCCGATCCGGAAGACCTGCCGAAGATCGAGGAAAAACTAAAAAATGGACTGCCCGACGAGACCTCGTCGCAGGCCAAGGCCGGCAAAAAGAGCGGTGACGGGGGCTGACTTTTTGTGCCTGCACCGCTTATCGAAAAAGCTCCCGCCAAGATCAATCTGACATTGCGCGTGCTTGGCCGCCGCGAAGATGGCTATCACGAGCTTGAAAGCCTGGTGGCGTTCGCTGGCTCAGATGATTTGGCCGATAAGCTCACTTTGCACCCGGGGGCGAAGATTACGCTCGACATTTCCGGGCCGTTTTCCGGGCCAAGCGGGCCGGCTGCCGGCAATCTGGTGCTTAAAGCGCACGCCGTGCTGCGCCAGCGCATTGACGGGCTGAAGGCGGGGCAATTCCTGCTCGAGAAAAATATCCCAGTGGCCGCCGGCCTCGGCGGTGGCTCGGCCGATGCGGCGGCGGCGTTGCGGCTACTCGCGCGCCTCAACGCTCTTAGCGTTGACGATCCGCGGCTGGCGGCAGCCGCGCTGGAGGTTGGCGCCGATGTGCCGGTATGCCTCGCGTCCCGGTCCCGCATCATGCGAGGTATTGGCGATCGACTGTCACCGCCGCTCGATTTACCGCAGCTAGCGTCGGTGCTGGTCAATCCCGGCGTGGCCTTGGCAACGCGCGACGTGTTCGCCAAATTTGGCGACACATTCGACACCCGCCCCGATCGCGCGGAGGTGCCGCAGCAGTATGACGCGCTGGTCGAGTGGCTCGCTCATCACGACAACGATCTCACACCAGCCGCGACCGCCTGCGCGCCGGTCATCGCCGAACTGCTCGCGCGTATGCGGGATTTGCCGGGCGCCCGGCTTGCGCGCATGTCGGGGTCGGGGGCGACCTGCTTTGCGCTGTTCGCGACGGCCGGCGAAGCGGCGGCGGCGGCGTGGCTGCTACAGGCCGGGCATGAGGACTGGTGGGTTATTCCCGCGATGCTCGGTTCAGTGGAAAATCGTCCTTGAAAATGCTCGCTTTGCCGGGAACCGTTGCCAGGCTAGTGTCCCGATTCCGAAGTTCGCAATACGTTACGGCAAGCATGAATGCGAACTTCGGAATCATAGGGACACTAGCAACTTTATGATTCTAGTGTGGTCTTGGATTTGAAGTTCCTATTCGAACTCGCGGTCACGATAATAGGAACTTCAAATCCACCACACTAGTCGATTTGCGGTCAGGCAGCGTCGCACAACAGGAGAGCGGCATGAAATCAAGGTGGATCGTGATAGCGGCCGTCATTGGCCGCCGGGCTAGCGGTCGTCGCAGCCGATCCTGCCTTGGCGCGCGCCAAGCATAAAGCCAAGCGTCACTGCATCGACCGGCCGCACGAAATCTCCTGGCACGGTGTGTTTTTTAACCCGGCGCCACGGCCGAACGGCTGCGCGCCGCCGGTCTTTGTATCCGGCAATTATATCGGGCAAGTTCCCGATACCAATATCCGTTTCCAGTTGATGCGCGACCCGAGGACCGGTTATTCGTCGTACTAGGTTTACGCATGATCTATTCCGAAAACCGGTTCCCACCCCCGGATCAAGTCCGGGGGCAGGCTTTTTCGGGATCATGCGCTAGTGTGCGCGCGCGATGCAGAAGGCGACGGTTTCTTCTAGCGCCGTCTTGATCGCGGACGGCGGCACCAGCGCCAGCGCATCGGTGGCGATCGCGCCGTAGTGCCGGGCGCGGCCGACCGTATCCTCGAGCGCGTGATGCTTGACCATCAGCGCGATGGCTTGGTCGAGATCGCCGTCGTGGATCTCAGCCTCACCCAGCGTGCGGTTCCAGAATGCGCGCTCGCTGTCGGAGCCGCGGCGGAATGACAGCACCACCGGCAAGGTGATCTTGCCCTCGCGGAAATCGTCGCCGACATTCTTGCCGAGCTTGGCTGAAGTGCCGCCATAATCGAGCGCATCGTCGATCAGCTGGAAGGCGATGCCGAGATTCATGCCGAACGAACGGCAGGCGGCCTGCGCCGACTTCTCCTTCACCGCCAGCACCGGTCCGACCTCGCAGGCGGCGGCGAACAGTTCCGCGGTCTTGGCGCGGATCACCGCCAGGTACTCATCTTCGTTGGTGGAGGTGTTCTTGGCGGCGCCCAGCTGCATCACTTCGCCCTCGGCGATCACCGCGGCAGCCGACGACAGGATGTCGAGCGCGTGCAGGTTACCGACCTCGACCATCATCTTGAAGGCCTGGCCGAGCAGGAAATCGCCGACCAGCACGCTCGCCTCGTTACCCCACAGCATGTGGGCGGTGAGCTTGCCGCGGCGCATGTTGCTTTCGTCGACCACGTCGTCGTGCAGCAGCGTGGCGGTGTGCATGAATTCGACCGCAGCCGCGAGCTTGATGTGGCCATCGCCGGGATAGCCGGCGATCTTGGCCATCGCCAAAGTGAGCATCGGCCGTAGCCGCTTGCCACCGGACGAGATCAGGTGGTTGGCAACCTCCGGGATCATGGCCACGTCGGAGCCGGTCCGCGCCAGGATGGTCGCGTTGACGCGTTCCATGTCCGGCGCAACCAGTTCGGTAAGACGCTCGATTGACGCGGCTTGCGGATTTTCAAACGGAATGACGACGGCCAAAACGCTTCTCCCGGACGGCAAAGACGAGCAAGCATAGAAACGCTATGTTAATGCGGCAAGGGTTTTAGGCGCCCACGGTCTTAGGCGGCATGGGTCTTAGCAGTTACGTTAGATTGTCGTATCACCGCATTTTGACGCAGACTGCGTGGGCAAGGGGCTCCATTTGGCAAAGAAAACTTCAACATCCACCGCAACCAAATCTCGCGGCTTGAACCGGTACAAGATCGCCGTGCTCGTGCCCTGCTACAACGAAGCGGTGGCGGTTGCCAAGGTCGTCAAGGATTTCCGGGCCGCGCTGCCCGGCGCCACCATCTTCGTGTTCGACAATAATTCGACCGACAGGACCGCGGCTGCCGCCCGCGCGGCCGGCGCCGAGGTCTTCCAGGAAAAGCGCCAGGGCAAGGGCTTCGTGGTGCGGCGCATGTTCACCGACGTCGAGGCCGACATCTCGTGCTGGTCGATGGCGATGCTACCTACGATGCACGCAGCGCGCCGGCGATGATCGAGCGCCTGCTCAAGGACCGGCTCGATATGGTGGTGGCCAACCGCGTCGATCGCGCACAGGCCGCCTACCGCGCCGGAAACTGGCTACTGACCGCCTTCGTGGCCTCGGTGTTCGGTCCGGCCTTAAATGACATGCTGTCGGGCTACCGGGTGTTCT
>SHVM01000094.1 GCA_009694265.1 Pseudolabrys sp. | reverse complement strand
GTTGTAGATCGTCTTGTGCGGACCGTACTCGCGCGGAGCATCGCGCCATCGCAACCCGTTCCTGATGACGAAGACAATCCCGCTAATCACCCGTCGGTCATCAACTCTGGGAACGCCATGCGACAACGGAAAATACGGCTCGATCCGGCACATCTGCGCCTCGGACAGCAAGAACAAATCAGTCATGGCGACACCTCCTCGCGCCGCCATTGAATCAACCGATCATCCGATCCGCAAGATATTTAATGGGTCCTGACCCTAGTTTCTTGCCCGATAGCTTGCCCGGTTTCAGGGCCTGGCCCACTCGGCGCCGCCATCGGATTTTCCTTGCGCTCCAGCTGGTCCTTGCGCTCCAGCTGGCGCGCCTCCTTCCTTGCCTTGGCCTGCTCGCGATAGCGCGCCATGCCGTGCTCGATGCGCTCGATCGGCCGCGTGCCCCAATAGATGCCTTGCGCCAGCAGGCTGCCGAGCAACCCGCCGGCCCAGACCAGTTCATAGGGCGCAAACAGCCGCCAGGTCTGGTCGGCCTCGACCAGGCCGCGTGCGACCAGTTCGCCGCCCATCGCCGAGGTGTTGAGCCCGTGGCCGCCGAAGCCGCTCGCCAGCCAGACGCCGCGCTCGATCTCGCCGATCTGCGGCATGCGATGGATGGTGCGCCCGAGCGTGCCGCGCCACAGATGCGCGATCTCGACGCTGCCGAGATCGGAAAAATTGCGCCTGATGTCGGCCAACAGCCCGCGCTTGACCCAGCGCGGATCGGCTTGCCAGGCGCGCATGCGGCCCGACCATTGCAGCCGATCCTCGCCGACGATGCGGTAATGATTGTCGGCGCGATTGGTGTCGCTGACCGCGCCGCGATAGCGCACCAGTTCGTGCAGCTTGGGACCGAGCGGCTCGGTCACCAGCACGAAGGTCGTGACCGGCAGCAGCGTCGCCGCCAGCCGCGGCATCAGCGCACCGAGATGGATATTGCCGGCGAGCACCACATGGCCGGCCCGCACCAGCCCGTTCGGCGTGCCGATGCGCTTGCGCACGCCGGCGCCATCGAGAGTGACCGCGGGCGTATCCTCGAAGATGCGCGCGCCGGCTTTTTCGGCCAAGGCGGCAAGTCCGAGCGCGTAATTGAATGGATGGATGTGGAAGGCCGTGGGGAAATGCACCGCGTTGAAGTAACGCGGATTGACGAGCTGCTCGCGCACTTGGCTTGTCGGCCAGGCCTCGAGCGTGGCGCCGATCCAGCGCAGCCGCTCGACATAAGTGCGCAGGTCGGCGCCATTGTCGGTTTTGGAAACGTGCAGCCAGCCCGGCACCGGATCGACGCCCGGCATGCCGCTCTCGTCGATCGTGCGCCGCACATAGCCGAGGCCCTGCTCCGACAGCGCCCAGAGCTGCTTGGCGTGATCGAGCCCGACGCGCTCGACCACGTCGTCGATGGGCGCGCCAAAACCCGGCAGCACGAATCCGGTATTGCGCCCCGACGCCGCCCAGCCGACGCTGCCCGCTTCCAATATCGCCACCGACCAGCCGCGAAGCGCGACCTCGCGCGCGGCGGTGAGGCCGGCAAGCCCCGCGCCGATCACGCAGACATCGACGTCAAGATCGAAATTCAGCCGCGGGCGCTCAGGCGCCGCAACCCGCGTCGCCTCGTACCAGCCCGCAGCCTTGGCATCGGTCTCGCTCATTCTATCCTGTTAGCTAATTTGCGGTGCGCTGGCCACGGCGCGGCGCAAAACCTTATAACAAACCATGCGCCGCCTGATTCTGTTTCGCCACGCCAAGGCCGAGCCCTCCGACCCGGGCCTGGAAGACCGCGCGCGCGCGCTGACCGAACGCGGGCGCAAGGATGCCGCCAAGATTGGCGCCTATATGGCAGGCCACGCGCTAATCCCCGACCGGGTGGTGATATCGCCTGCCGCCCGCACCCAGGAAACCTGGAAATCCACCGCCACCGCGTTCAAGCCGGCGCCGGCGGCGATGTCGGCCAATGCGCTGTACGATGCGACGCCGCACGCCATTTTCGCCGTCATCAAGGAGGCGCCGAGCGCGGCCCATAGCTTGCTGATTGTCGCCCACAATCCCGGCCTGCATGAGGTGGCGCTGATGCTGATCGCCACCGGCGATATCGAAGCGCGCGCGCGGCTGCGGGAGAAATTGCCGACCGCGGGCCTTGTTATTATCGACTTTGCCTTCGACGACTGGAGCAAGCTGCATCCGCAGTCCGGCCGGCTGGAGCGTTTCGTGTCCCCCAAGTGGCTGGATGCCGCGACCAACTAAGTCGCACTCAACCTTCCCTTGAAAATGTGTCATGATCGCCTCGTTGCAGCGAAAAGAGGGGCCAAAACGAGGGGGGGCCTGTCATGTACAAGCAGATCCTGGTTCCGGTTGATCTCGCCGATACCGAATTGGCCAAGCCCGCCATCGATACCGCGGTCACGATGGCGAAAGCCTCCGGCGGCTCGGTGCGGCTGGTCAATGTCCTGCCGATGACGCCGGTGATGCTGGCGGAATATGTGCCGCCGGATTTCGACGTGCAGCAGCGCAAATCGTCGGAGGAGGCGCTCGCCATCATCGCGCGTGAATGCGGGCTCGATGCGGCGCATGTGTCATGGGCGGTGCGGCAAGGCGGCATCTATCACGAGGTGCTCGAACAGGCGAAAACGATCAATGCCGATCTGATCGTGATGAGTTCGCACCGCCCGGCCATGCGCACTTATTTCCTCGGCTCCAATGCCGGCCATGTGGTGCGCTACGCCAAATGCTCGGTGCTGGTGGTGCGCAACGCAAAAGTCTGAGACCGCCCGCGCGCTCAATGCGCGGCATGGCGGATAAAACGGAGTTAAGTCCGGCGGCACCGTCAGGGGCGATGCTTGCCGCACTGCCAGGGCCAGCGGCCTTCGATTTCCAGCACAAGTGTCCAACTCAGGAAAGTCCGTATCAGCACCAAGCTGGCCAGCAGGCCAAGGCTCGTGAAGGTGAGATCGAGGGCGATGGTCTTCACAATGTCGGCGGCGACGAGCGCCTCAAGGCCAAGCAGCAGGGACCGGCCGATACGGATTTTATATGTCGCGTAGTGCGGTTCGGCCATCCGATGGCGGGCGTAAAGAAAAGTCGACCAGCCGATCCCCAGCACGATGACCAGGACACCGAAAATCTCGATCCCGTTGCCAACAAGACGAATCCAATAACCGACCGCCGCATCAAGATCATGCATAGGCGAGCCTCCGGACACAAAAGATAGCAGCTAACGCTGCCTTCGGCGACACGATGCCGTTTCCGCGGACCTTTCAATCGGCGCCGTCACCCTTTCGGCAGCAACACGGACGGCAGCGCGTCCGGGCGATAGACGCCCGGCCGGTTGCGGTGAAAGAAATTTCCGCTCTGCCAGAGAAACAGCACGAAGAAGGCGCCGATGAACGCCGCGCCACCCATGGCGCCATACTGCAGCGCGCGCACGATCAGCAGCAACAGCGTTAGCCCCATGCCGGTGAATATGACGAAGCCCGGCCAATAGATCAGCGGATTGCTGCCTTGCTCGAAGCGCGGCGATGCCCCGGACTGCGCGATGCACCGGTGCAGTTCGGCGACGAAGGCCGAATAGGGCCGATCGAACCGCTCCTGTTCGACCAGACTTTTCCACGAACTCGACACGATCTGGAGCTTGGGCGCGTTATCCGCCCACAGCTCGGTGATAAAGCGATGCGATTGCATGCTGGCGGGGCGGTATGACATGCGCACACGCCGCACATCGCGCCAGGCAACGCGGCCGGATTTACTGCCCGCGCTCCATTGCAGGCCATAGGCGGTCAGCTTGAACTCCCAAGGCGCGCCCATAAGCGAAGGCCGATAGGTATAGGCGAGACCCTCGCCGGCAAGGTCACCAGCCTGCCCAAGTTCCATGCTCATGCGTGACTTCCGCATGACAAATTCGCGCTGGCAGCGGTTTTAGCCATGATTTGAGCCATTAACCATGATGGCGGCCTGGATCGTCGAAGGGCACAGCATATTGCCGCGAGTGTTCCAATCGCCAAAGTATATAATATCTTAAATGGGAATAGGTGGCACCCATAGGCGTCATCGTAGCGTACCGAGTTGGAGGCGTTGTCATGGCTAAGTTTTCGGACCTGTTTGGCCGCAAGGGCGGCGACGCCGAAAAATATCCGTCGCGCTTGGGCGTCACGCGCGGTAACGGCAATGGCGATCATATCAACATCGAGAATTTTTCCGACGTCGGCTCGCGCATGGGCGAGGAAAACGAAGTATTGCGTAACCTGCTGACCGACACCGGCCGCAAGATCGGCGAACTTGACGAACTCAAGGACGCCTTCGACAAGATCGTTGCGCCGTTCAATAGCACGCTGCGCGCGCTGGAACAGGAAAAGTCGCAGACGCTCGGTCTGACCGGTATGCTGGAAGAGTCGCGCTCGGCCTATGAGACGCTGCGCACCGAGTTCTACCAGATCGAACACAAGGCCACCTCGCTCGAAGCCGAGTCGGAAAAGCTGCGCGAGGACCTCGAACTGTCGCGCTAATCCAACCGCGGGCTGGAAAGCATTCACCTCGAACTGTCCAACGACATCTCCGCCCGGCTCAACCATATCTCCCAGCTTGAGCGCCAGTTGGCGCAGGAGACCGCCGAACGGCACGCCGTCACCGAAGCCCGCCGCACGCTGCAAGATCAGTTCGACATCGGCGAAAAGCGCATCGGCGAACTCGAAGGCGAGCTTGCCGCCGCGCGCGAGAAGCTGGCGCTGCTGGAAGACGAGAAGCACTCGCTGCAACTGGCGATCGATCAGGCGCTCAACGAAACCGCCCGCCTCACCCGCCGCCTCACCGAGAGCGAGAACGCCCTGACCGCGACCCGCGCCCAGCTCGGCAAGGTCGAAGCCAGTTTCGCCGAAGCCCATGCCGAACGCGGCCGCCTCGGCGCCGCGCTCGACGAGGCCAAGGAACAGCACCAGGCCGAGCGCAACAGCCTCAATATGCGTCTCGACGCGCTGCAGTCGCGTGCCGCCACCGCCGAGCGGCTGTTGACCGAGACGCGGCAAAACATGCTCGCCCGCACCGAGGAAGTGCGCGCTTTCGACCGCAAGTCGGCGGAAGCAACCATTGGCCGCAACAATTCTGAAAAGCGGCTGGCGCAGATCGAGGCCTCGCACGAGGCGCGCGAACGCCAGATCAAGGATCTCGAATCCGTCCGCGCCGCCCTCACCGAACGCGCCAACGCGGTGACCAAGACGCTCAAGACGCGCGAGACCGCGCTCGCCCGCGCCGAAGAACGCATCGCCGCGCTCACCGAGCGCAATCGCCATCTGGAAGCCGACGTCCAGGTCAGCCGCACCAATATCGAAAAGCGGGCCGAGAACCTCAATTCGGCCCTGCAGCGCGAGCGCATGGAACGCGCGGTGGTCGAAGGCGCGCTGGAAGCCGCGCGCAAGGACAATTCGCGGCTGCAAAGCGAAGTCGGCGCGTTACGCTCGACGCTGCGGCGCGGCGCTCCGCTCGACGAATCGCCGGTGGCGCCGACCGAGGCCGCCAACGACGAAGCCGCCGGCAAGGCCAAGAAGGCCAAGGGCGCAGAAACCGCCTAATCCGCCACAGCTAAAAATTTCTCCCTATTTGGAACGCGGGGCGCTGTCCCCGCGTTCTTCTTCTATGGGGCGCTTTGCTCATGCAGGTGCCGCTCTGACCGATATTCAGCCAACGACTTATGAAGGCAGATACAATGATGAAACGCACCCTCACCGCCGCCGCGCTGGCCGCCATTTTGGCGGCGCCCGCGTTCGCGCAGATGAACAAGCCCGACCCGGCAAGCAAGCCCGCGACCGAAAGTTCCATGCCGAACCAGAGCCCCGCCGAGCAGACGGCCTTCGTGCAGAACCAGCACGCCACCGACTGGCGCGGTTCCAAGCTGATTGGCGCGATGGTCTATGGCCCGGACAATGCCTCGATCGGCGCCATCAATGACGTGCTGATCGGCAATGACGGCAAGGTCCGCGCCGCGGTGATCGGCGTCGGCGGCTTCCTGGGCGTCGGCGAGAAGAACGTCGCGGTGCCGCTCGATGCACTCAAGATCTCGCGCAAGATGGATTCGGACTCGATCGAAAAGATCGCCGTGAGCTATACGAAAGATGAGCTCAAGAGCGCGCCGACATTCGCCTATTACGAGCCGGCCAAGGCGCAAACCACGGGTACCAGCGTGACAGACAAGATCAAGAGCCTGAACCCGATGAACGACAGCCCGAAGAAATAAGGCACACTCATTTTGAGTTTCACGGCGCCCGGCCGCAAACCCGGGCGCCGTTTTATTGCGACCATGAATTTATTGCGACGAAGACACCACTCATGACAAGGGCGGCGATGCGCCCTATATCAATCCCATGCGCGCACTCGTCATCCTTGGTCTTTTCGCGCTGCTGGCTCTGGCGGTGTGGTTCGCCGGCAGCGCTTTTGTGCGTCTCGGCGGCGACGAGATCCCGCTCTATGGCTATGTGGCCATCGCCGGCGGCGTGCTGGCCTCGCTACTGATCGGCGGCGGGCTGATGGCGCTGGTGTTTTACTCAAACCGCCACGGTTACGATGACCTGAGCGGCGGCGGAAAATAACACAGGCCGGTCGCCCGGCGGCGCGGGACAGGCTATGAATGCGCACCCTGCCGGCCCCAAGATAGGGACGCACGCATGAGCAAGACCCTGGTTCAGGAGCACTTCGGCAAGACCGCCGCCAGCTATCTCACCTCAACGCCTCACGCGCTCGGCAAGAGCCTGGAGCGTCTGGTCGCGCTCACTTCGCCGCAAAAGACCTGGCGCGCGCTCGATGTCGCCACCGGCGGCGGCCATGTCGCCTACACCTTCGCGCCGCATGTCGAGCACATGTGGGCGACCGACATCACCCAGGAAATGCTCGACATGGTCAAAACCGAGGCAGCCAAGCGCGGCCTCGCCAATGTCCGCACGGCTTACGCCAAGGCCGAAGCGCTGCCGTTCGAGGACGCCAGCTTCGATCTGGTCACCTGTCGCATCGCGCCGCATCATTTCGACTCGATTGCGGAATTTCTCGACGAGGTGCGCCGCGTGCTTAAAGCCAAAGGGTTGTTCGCGCTGGTGGACAATGTGGTGCCGCCGGGCAGTGTCGGCGACTACGTCAATGCATTCGAGCGCTTTCGCGATCCGAGCCATTTGCGCGCCTGGACGATGGACGAATGGCGCGCGGCGCTCAAAGCGCACGGCTTTGCCATCGGGCACGAAGAACAGCTCACCAAGCAGATGGAATTCAAGAGCTGGGCCAGCCGCCACGATGCCACCATGCAGGCACTGCTGCGCTCCATGCTGGCGCTGGCCACGCCCGAGGTCAAAGCCACGCTGGAGCCGAAAGGCGAAGGCGCCGAACTCACCTTCCGTCTATGCGAAGGCCTGTTCATTGCCAGCCGCGCGTAAGCGCGATCCCGAATGACAGCAAAAACAAAACTGCCGGCGCCGACATCACATCGGCACCGGCGGTTTTCGTTGAAACGAGATCGCGCTCGACGCGATTATTTCTTTTTGCTACGGCGATGGTGCCGCCTTCCGACTTTTTCGTCGGGCGCTGTAATCCAGTGGGCGTTGTAGGCTTCGTTGACCAGCCAGCCGCCAACGATCGGGATCACACAGGAGCCGATCAGGATATACGCCTCGCGATATCTCAGCGGGCGGTTCAGCACCGCGGTCGCGACAATCGGCGAGAGCGCCGCGCAGCCGATCGTGGTGATGCCCCAGGCGCCCCACGTCGTTAGCCCGTTGGTGCCATAACCGTTGTCCCATCGCCAGCTGTTGAGGGAGAGGAACGTGAGCGTGGAAGCCGCGCCAACGCCGACCGCGACGGCGGCGATGCGCTTATCGACGCGGTGCTTGCGCCCCTTCGCATCGGCGGCCTGCGCGGTGAAAGCAAATGCCGCGATGATCGCGGCGACAATAGCCAGTTTTCGGTTCATCCTTGATCTCCCCGTTCATGTTCTTGTCTGGACTTAAGCGTTTGTGGGCTGTTCCAGTTCCCAAGTCGAACGGCGGAACCGCCAAGCCGG
>SHVM01000016.1 GCA_009694265.1 Pseudolabrys sp. | reverse complement strand
CTAACGAGCGAACTGCTGCTCGCTCAAAGCCCGGCCTTCGAGCCGGGCTTTTTGTTTATGAAACCGACCGGCATTCGCAAAATTAATACAGACCACCACGCTGCTCATCCGCGCCGACGAGGTGATCGAATAGCTTTTTGCTGCGGTGCGTTGGTCGTTAATGGCACTTAGCGGACAATCGCGGCACCGCAGCAATTTGGTCGCTATTGGACAATAGCGGACATTAGGGAGCGACGCTGCTCGACTGGGCGATCGGCAGCCGCTTATTCATCTCATTCCAATTGGGCCGTACGTCTGCGCCTAGATGCCCGCAGACCTCGCACCGCAGCCTCGGGCTAAATGACGGCACCGGCACTTCGTCGGGATAGGCGCTCACGTCAAGGACACGGTAGTGATGGCAACCCTGCGCGAGGCACCGGACATCAAGCGTTCGCGCGCATGTTGCCGAGGGTCATAGGTGGATTATTTAGAAAAATCGTTGGCTCGCAGCAAAATGGGGCGGTCGGACTGGGCCTGCTCTTCGAAGAATTTACGCGATGCTCGCTCTTCAATCACTTCGCGCAGCCGCATGAACTGTTCTACCCGCTGATCTGGTTTCACGTCACGCCTGCCTTCGAGATCGTCCATCGCTGCGGTGCTGATCGCGCACAGAATTACTTTGTCCTGATTGAGCATCGTGAACTCAACGACCGACCGATTGAAGTCGTATCCCTTGACCTCGCCTTGCTGTAGCGGCAATGCAATTGCTCCGTTTTGGCGGGATTTCACAGTATCACGTCGATAGGTCGACGTCCGTCTATCCCCAACGAGCGGCCATTAGAAATGTTATGTGACCTTCGCTCTCATACTGGCGGAGCAAACCGCCATCCGATGACCTTACCTGCGATAGCGGTTCCGATGGTCGAATTGCACCACACGCCGTCACTCCAATGGCAGAGATACGGCAGCAGATAAGTCCCACTGTGGTCCTCGCAGAGAAGCTCGAGCGGCTGATCCGAAGGCGGCGAGCCTTGGTCGAATTCACTGATGCGGTGATGCCGGGTTGCCATTATCGTTTATCTCAGCCCACGCCGCTCGCGCGCGTGTTGCCGATGGTCACCGGGGGCAACACGCCTGTTACACACCCGCGTGCTGGGGTGATCGCGAAAAGCGCTTCTTGCTTACCCAATGCTTACCGGGGGCAAATAACGCCATTATTTTTACCGCCAAAATCCTAGAAAATGTAAGCAAAATCAATGGTGGGCGCACCAGGGCTCGAACCTGGGACCCGCTGATTAAGAGTCAGCTGCTCTACCAACTGAGCTATGCGCCCGGATTGCCGTCGGCGGGAAGCACCGCCCAGCGAGGTTCGCTTAGCAAAGGGATGCCGGACTGTCCAGCCGCGCAAGCCCTAAAGCCCAGCTGCGCAAATGGAAAAGCCGCCGGGCGAACCCGGCGGCTTCTTGCGAGGCGGCTTGAAGCGTCAGGGAGACCGCGCCAGCCACTTCCCGCTTTCACTGCAACTTACTGCGGCTGCGGGCCGCGCTCGGACCCGCGCGGGCCGCGATGCTGCCAGCCGCCCATTCCGCCGTGACCGCGGGAACCGCGCTCGGCGCCGTCGCGTCCGCCCAGTCGAGCGAGCATGGTGAAGCGATTCTTCTGTCCCTCGTCCAGGCTCTTGTAGAGCGGTACGGCCGCATCCGCGAGTTTCTTGAGCGCAGCGCCGCGCTGCGTCATCACCTCGGCGCGCAAAGCCATCCGCTCGATCGCGTCAGCCGGACGGTTTGCGCTGGCGCGGGCGGCATAGCGCTCGGATCGCTGCTTGGCGAGATCGCGCAGCGCGCTTTCCACCGCCGACCAATTCTTTTCCTGCTCGGCGGTGAGTTTCAAACCCGCATGAACCGCGGCGATGCGTGCATCACCGAACGCGCTGATATCCGCCGCGCTCGGCTTCCAGCGTTGCGCGCGGTCGGGTCCAGCCGGGCCCTGCTGCGCGTAGACAAGCGAAGTGCCGGCGATCGCAAGCGCGGTCGTGCCGGCCAGAACTGATTTCCACATGGCATCCTCCAATGAGCATTTCTGATGGGCTTAATAGAAGAACGCCGCGTTGCCTTATCAAGTTAAAGTTTGGACAGAGATTACCGAGATGCAATCTTCATTTACGTTTGTTCATCGCAATAAAAATACATTGAGCATTCCCGGAATGCGCGGCAGCCAGAGCGACAAGTCCGGCCTGCATGTTCAGCGTCATCACAAACCCGCGATGCATCAGGCCGATGCCTAAACCAGCCGTGACGGACGGGTGCGCCGGACCGCTAAAAGGCATGGCTATTTTGAGGGCAAATCCCGGCCCGCCCGGCCCGGCGGCACCATGCGGTCCCATGGCTAAAGCCGTTCCAAAAACCCTTAAAACCGCCAATTCCGTACAGCCGCACCGCTAGGGCCATCGGTCCGTTGACAGGACCACCGGGCCGGGGAACAAATGCTTATGGCGCAATGAAATATGGGTCCGCTGAACTGAGCGAGGGACCACGTTCCCCGATCGGGTGCAGGCTTCAATTTAGAAACTTCATGTCGCTGCGGCAAGCAAGTTAATGCGCTAGGCTCGCGCAGCGATTACTGGGAGGATTACATGATGTTTAAATTCAGCAAAGGCACAACGGCAACTGTCATTGCCGCTGCCTTGGCCACGGCATTCACGGCTGCCGCGATGCAGCCCGCGGATGCACAGGAGCGCAAGTCGATCCGGTGGACGACCTCGGCCGTGGGTACTTACGGCTACACGATCGCGGCCCAGATGGCGAAGATCCTCGAGCAAGCGCTCGGCGGCGAATACACGATCACCGTGCAGCCGTATACGTCGCCCACCGTCGCCATGAAGGCGGTGATGAATGGCGAGGGCGAGATCGCCTATACGGCCGACGTCGGCATGACCCAGTTCCATGAGCGCTCAGGCGGCTTCAAGGACTACAAGCCTACCAAGCCGGAGATCGCGCACAGCTGGTACTCCTATCCGATGGAGTCGATGATGGCCACGTCGGCCAAGGATGCCGACAAGTTCAAGTGCTGGAAAGACTTCAGCGGCAAGCCGGTGTTCTTCAGCACCGCCGGCTTCATGAACTGGTTGAATATGCAGCGCAGTTTCAAGGCGCTCGGCTACGACTTCAAGCACGTCCAGATCGATACCAAGTCGAATTCCGACGCACTACAGGCCGGCACCGTCGTCGGCTCGACCACCTATACGACCGCCGGCAAATCGCTGGCGCCGTATTGGAAAGAGACCGAGATACAAATGGACATCAAGGTCATCAATCCGTGCCCGGACGAAATCGAGAAACTGAAGGCCGCCGGCCTCGCGGTCGTCGATGTCGATCCGAAAGGCGCCTTCAGCAAGGATGTCGGTCCCAAGACGCTGAAAGGCGTGTCAATCCTGTTCGGCTACAACGCACGGCTCGATATATCGGAAGCCGTCGTCTACACGATGGTCAAGGCGTTCTACAACAAGAAGGACGACCTTGTGAAACTCGATGCGGGCTTCACGCCAATGGCGAAGGACTTCATCGGCATGCAGGTGCAGGGCATCAACGCCAACCCGCAAATGCCGGTGCATCCGGGACTGGCCAAGTTCCTGAAGGAACACAAGGCCTGGAACGACAAATGGAAGATCGGCAGCAGCAGCTGATCGCAAAGACGACGCGCCGGGCGGGGATATTGCGGAGAACGCATGTCCCCGCTCGTTTCTTATGCAGCCTGATCGTAGCGCGCGCAAATTGCCCAAATTGCCAATGTGGGATTGGCGCGGACGCATGCGGCATTGTCAAAAATTAAGAACGAAGCAAAAGCTTCGCCAGTGCATTGTAAGATTGAAGTGGGAACATCGTATGACAAAGGACTGGCTCAAGGGCCAAATCACGCTCAACAACCTGATTCTGATCCTCGCCACGATCCAGTTCGTCTGGCTGATCTGGTTCTTCTACACCGGTATCGGCGGCGGCCAGGAACTCGTTTCGCGCGTCATGTCACTCGCGCTGACCCTGCAAATCCTGTTCGTGTACCGGGACGGCTATCTCTACAAGGGACTGCCGCCGATGGTGAACCACATGCTCGTCACCATCTATATCGGTATCTGCGCTTTCGCTTTCTTCCATTTCTTTTATGAATTTGAAGAGCTCACGATCTACCGGCAGGGCTCCTTCACGACCAAGGACTTCATCGTCGGCCTGCTCGTTTTCCTGCTGGTAATGGAGATGACGCGGCTCGCCCATCCCGTTCTGTTTTGGGTCAATATCGTCATGGTCGCCTACACGCTGTATGGATATTTGAGCCCGCTCGATTTCTTTTGGCATCCGGGGACCACGTTCTATCGCGTGGTGACGTCAAGCACGGTCGAGTTTTCGACCGGCATCTACGGACTCTACGGCCAGATCGCGCTGACGCTGATCGCGCCCTTCCTGCTGCTGGCGGCGGCGGCGCAAGGCTTCGGCGCGCAAAGCGCGATGATTAACGTCATGCGGCGGCTCGCCGGACGCAATCGGCAAATGATTCCGCAGACGGCAGTGCTCGGCTCGCTGTCGATCGGCATGATCAGCGGCAGCGGTTCGGCCAACGCGGTGGTGGTCGGCAGCATCACGATTCCGCTGATGAAGCGTTACGGCTTTCCGGGACACTTCGCAGCCGCGGTTGAGACCGCGGCGTCGATGGGAGGCCTGATCATGCCGCCGATGATGGGCGTCGGCGCCTTCCTGATGGCGGACTTTCTTGGCGTGCCGTACTGGGACGTGGTGGCGCGCGGCTTTGCGCTCGCCTTTGTCTATTACGTATCGCTCGCGCTCGCCGTCTATCTTCTCTGCGTCCGGTTGCTGCCCAACGACTCGATCGAGGCGCCGAAGGTGCTGCCCTACGAGACGGTCAAAACGTCGATCTTCTTCCTCTCCGTCGCTTATCTGATCTTCCTGATGGGCGTGCGCGGCGTGGGCGAGATGCTGGCGGCGGTTTATACCGCGGGGACCATGTTTGCGCTGCTGCTCGCGGCCTTCCTGTTCTTTAAATACGTGTTGAAGGACCCGGAGGTCTCCAAGGAATCGCTGCTCAAGAATATCCGGCTCACCATCGAAACCCACGCCGACATGACATCCTACCTGACGCTGCTGCTGGCGACGCTCGGCATCATGATCGGGCTGTTCACCGTCACCGGCTTCATCAACCGGATGGGCGCCATGCTGCTCGATCTCGGTTCGTGGAACATCATGGCCATGATCGGCATGGCCTATATCTTCGGCTGGCTGGTCGGCGCCGGCCTGCCGCCGACCGCGACCTACATCATCGGCGCGGTGGTTATCGTCGGCCCGCTGCGTGAACTTGGCATCAACCCCTGGGTGGCGCATTTCTTCGTGTTCCTGCTCTCGGTCTGGGGTGAGTTGTCGCCGCCAACCTCGCTCACCGCGGCAATATCGGCGCGCATCGCCGAAGCGTCGTTCATGCGAACCATGTGGGAGGCGCTGAAAATCTGTCTGCCGATCACGCTGATGACCTTCGCCATCTTCACGCGCTCGGACATGGTGATAAATCCCGGCTGGCTGCAGATCATCGACACCTTCCTGGTCGCCGCCAGCACCTGCGGCATCGCCTATGCGATGTTCGGAAGATTTTCCGACAACATGGCCCTCGACATCGGATACCGCGTGCTCACGGCGGCGGTATCGCTGGTGACCATGTTCCACCCCAACGACACATTGGTGAAATATACGGTCATGGCCGTGTTGCCGTTGCTCATCCTCGGTGTCTGGCGCCACGCTAAAATTGCCTCGCCCAAGGGAGGCATTATCCGCGAGGAGGAAGGTCCGGCGGATACGTCCGTCGACCTTAACCGGCTCGCGGCGGAAGCAAAGCGCGAGGTGTAAAGGCCGGCGCCCGGTGGCTGTCGCCGGGTACCGGTATCAAACCTCAATTCGATTGCCCCGGCGAGCGGCTCACCCCACGTCGGTGGAGTGAATCCGGTTCTCGACGCCCGGCACGCGATTGTGTTTGCTGGTCAGCTTGTTGAGCGCGCCGAGATAGGCCTTGGCGGACGCCACCAGCGTATCGGGATCGGCGCCCTTGGCGGTGTATGAACGGCCCTGCTCCGACAGCCGCACCGAGACCTCCGCCTGCGCGTCGGTGCCCTCGGTCACCGCATGCACCTGGTAGAGTTCGAGCTTGGCCTCGTGCGGCACCAGTTCGCGGATCGCCTTGAAGATGGCGTCGACCGGACCGTTGCCGGTCGTTTGCGTGGTGATGTGCTGGCCTTCGATGTCGAGGGTGAGCGTGGCCGATTGCGGGCCCATGGTGCCGGCGATCACGGTCAACGACAGCACCTTGATGCGGTCGTGCGCATGCGCGATCTCCTCGTCCACCAAGGCTTCGATGTCCTCGTCGTAGATCTGCTTTTTCTTGTCGGCCAGCGCCTTGAAACGCACGAAGGCGTCCTCGAGCTGATTGGCGGCCAACTGATAGCCGAGCTCTTCCAGCTTGTGCACAAATGCATGACGTCCGGAATGCTTGCCCATGACCAGCGATGTCTGTTTCACGCCGACCGAATCCGGCGTCATGATCTCATAGGTCTGCGCATTCTTGAGCATGCCGTCCTGATGGATGCCGCTTTCATGCGCGAAGGCGTTACGGCCGACGATCGCCTTGTTGTACTGCACCGGGAACGAGGTCGCGGCTGACACGAGCTTCGACGCGCGCGTGAGCATGGTGCCGTTGACGTTCGTCCAGTACGGCAGCACGTCGTTGCGCACCTTCATCGCCATCACGATTTCCTCGAGCGCGGCATTGCCGGCGCGCTCGCCGATGCCGTTGACGGTGCATTCGATCTGGCGCGCGCCCGCCTTCACGCCGGCGAGAGAATTGGCCACCGCCATGCCGAGATCGTTGTGACAATGGGTCGAGAAAACCGCTCTGTCGGAATTGGGCACGCGCTGGCGCACCATATCGAACAGCGCGAAATATTCCTCCGGCACCGTATAGCCGACGGTGTCGGGAATATTGATGGTGGTGGCGCCGGCATTGATGGCGGCTTCCACGCAGCGGCAGAGGAAATCGTGCTCGGTGCGGGTGGCGTCCTCGGCCGACCATTCCACGTCGTCGGTATGGCTGCGCGCGCGGGTGACCTGGCCGATCACCATCTCATAGACCTCGTGCGGCTCCTTCTGGAGCTTCCACTTCATGTGCACCGGCGAGGTCGACAGGAATGTGTGGATGCGCTTGCGCTTGGCCGGCTTGATCGCTTCGGCGCAGCGGTCGATGTCCTTCGGCGATGCGCGCGAAAGACCGCAGATGACGGCATTCTTCGAACGCTTGGCGATCTCGTTGACGGCGGCGAAGTCGCCTTCCGAAGCAATCGGGAAGCCGGCCTCGATGATGTCGACGCCCATGTCGTCGAGCAGCTCGGCGACCGCGAGCTTTTCTTCATGGGTCATGGTCGCGCCAGGACACTGCTCGCCGTCGCGCAACGTCGTGTCGAAGATGACGACGCGGTCCTTGTCGGACTGGGTCGGGGTGGTCATGGGGTTAGTCCTTCTCGTCGAATGCGCCGTTACGGCGCTCTAAGGGGTGCTGTCTCTTGCCGTCATCCCCCGAGTGCCAAGGCGCATAGGCCCAGCCGGCCCTCAGGGGCGGATAAGGAGAAGGAGCGTTCCCAGAATGAGGGAGGCCGCGGGCGCAGGCCTTACGGCCGCCCGTCCGATCGCGCAGATGGTCTGCCGCGTCGACATTTGCCTCGGTAGTCCTCGTTTTCGACCGCCAGGGTGGCGGAAATGCTTTAAATCCGTCTTAACCCCAGCTTGGCGGCTCTTTTAGCGGATTGGCCTGCAGCCGCGCAAGGGCTCAGCGGCCAGCACGTTCGGCCAGCAGAGCCTTGCGCGCTTTGTGCAATTCCTTGCGCGCCTTGCCTCCGACCTTGGGAAATTCGAGCTTGAGCGATTCCAGCGCCTGCACGATCGCCCCCGCCACCACCAGCCGCGTGAACCATTTGTTATCAGCCGGCACCACGAACCAGGGCGCTTCTGGCCTGCTGGCCTGCTGGTCTGCCGGATCGCCTCGTCATAGGCGATCATGTATTTGGGCCAAAGCTTGCGATCGGCGATGTCGCCCATGGATAATTTCCAGCGCTTGGCCGGCTCGTCGATGCGCTCAAGAAAGCGCTTGCGCTGCTCGTCACGCGACACATTGAGGAAGAATTTCAGGATCAGCGTGCCGTTGCGGGCGAGATGGCGCTCGAAGGCCCGAATGTCCTTGCAGCGCTGGCGCCAGATATCATTGCCAACGAGAACCTTCGGCAGCTCCTGGCGCGCGAGGTATTCCGGATGAACGCGCACGGTCAGCACTTCCTCGTAATGCGAGCGGTTGAAGATGCCGATGCGCCAGAGGAAATCATGCGCCAGTTCCTCCTCGCTCGGCTGCTTGAAGGAATTCACCTCGACGCCTTGCGGATTAATTCCGCTCAACACGTGCTTGATGACGCCGTCCTTGCCGGCGGCGTCCATCGCCTGCAGCACGATCAGCACCGACCAGCGGCCGTCCGCGTAGAGCCGCTCCTGCAAGGCGCTCAGCCGCTCGATGCCTTGCGCGAGCATCGTCTTGGCGTCGCTCTTGTCGATGGTGAGCCCGCAGCACTCGGCCGGATCGTGATCGGACAGCCGGAACTTGTCCGGCTTGTCGATGCGAAAGCGCTTGGCGATAGAGTCGAGTTTCATAATACCTCTATGGCGCGGCGTATCGTTGTCACACTACCCGCCGGCAAAGCGTTGCGCCAGGAACGCCGTAACGAAGCGCGGCATCGCGGGATCGAAATCGGCGGGTCCGCGCACGATGCAAATGCCGGCGAGTTCCGGCTGCGCCTCTCTGGCAAGATGTTCGAGCACGCGCGCGCGTAATGTGTCGGCGCTCTGGCCGGACCGCAATACTTTGATCTGCACAATCAGTTGGCCATCGACGACGGTCACCCATCCCGGCGCGGCGGTGAATTCGGCCGCGTCGAGCCCGGTTTCCTCCTTGAGCTCGCGACTTACGCTGAAATCGAGATCGACTTTGCCGTCCACGATGTCGCCAGGATCGGGCGTGCCGGACGGAAAATAAATGCGCCCGGCATTAAGCGTATGCGCACCCATGCAGCCGAGCAGAAACGCGCCGTCGGCGGTCGCTATCGCTGCCGCGCCGAAACAATCATGCACGCCGGTCGCCGGCGCGCCCCAAGCACGCCAGGCGGTAAAGCTCGCATAATCGGTTTCCAGATAGGCGCCGCGGAACACACCCTCCGCGATCGCCTGGCGGTGCAGCAGCAGCACGCGGCCGTTCCATATGGCCGGCTTCTCTTGTTGCAATTTTGCGAAATAGGCATTGATCTCAGGCCGCCGTTCGGTTGCGAAGGCCCAGACCTTGGGCTCGAAACCAAGATCCAGCCGCTCGACGGGATACACCGAGAGCGGCGGTTCATGACGCCGACAATAACAGACACGGCGGGAAAATCCCCCGCCGTGTGACCGTCTTAGAAATTTACGCTCAGTGGGGAACTACTTCATCCCCAACTTCTTGTTGGCCGCGTCAACATATTTGTTGGTGTAGGTCTTCGACAGGTCGATATTGGCCTTGGCCACCTCCGGCGAGGACTGCGCGAACACGGCGAGCACCGCGGTGGCGCCCTTCGGGTCCATGCGGCCGGTTTCCGAATACATCGGCAGAGTGTTCTTGAGCGCGGCGATGTAGAGCGCCTTGTCCTTGCCGACCAATTCCGGCGGCATCTTGTCGGCGATCTCCTCCGGCGTATGCGAGTGAATCCATTTCAGCGTGGCGACGATCGCATTCGTCATACCCTGAACTTCCTTCTCGTGCGACGCGATCCAATCGGCCTTGGTATAAAGCGCGCCACCCGGATATTCGCCGCCGAACACGGCGATCGTGTCCTTCTGGGTGCGGGTGTCGCTGAGAATCTTGAGATCCTTGTTCTTGCCTTGCAGCAGCGTGACCGCTGGATCGAGCATGATGGCGGCATCGATCTGGCCCTGCTCCATGGCGGCGATCGCGGTGGCCCCTAAGCCGACGCCGATCACGCCGACCGAGTTGGGATCGACGCCGTTCTTGCTCAGCATGTATTTCAGGAAGAAGTCGGTGGAGGAGCCGGGCGCGCTGACGCCGACTTTTTTGTTGGCGAGATCCTTGATCGAATTAATTTCGGCGGTGTGTTTGGGCGACACCACCAGCGCGAAGCCGGGATAGCGGTCATAGACCACGAAGGACTGCAAATGTTGTCCCTTGGCGGCGAGATTGACGCAGTGATCGAAATAGCCGGAGACCACGTCGGCGCTGCCGCCCATGACGGCTTGCAGGGCTTGCGAGCCGCCCTTGAAATCGACCACCTCGACATTGATGCCGGCCTTGTCGAATTCGCCGAGCTGCTTGGCCAGCATAGTGGGCAGATAGCACAGGCACGAGGCGCCGCCGATGGCGAGCGTGACTTTCGATTGCGCGAGCGCGAGCCCGCTTGAGAGCACGAGCGCCGCGAGCGTGGTAACGAGCCGCCGGATCATCGCTGACATGAATTCCTCCCTTGAATTGCGAGGCCTTTTAGCAGGCCAATTCGGCACCAACGATAGGCCAGCACGCGCGGCCTGACTAGGGCCTCGATGCCGGCCGCCGGCTACCAGATCGTTGAGCCGCTATCGACCACCATGATTTGGCCGGTCGTGATCTCCGCCTCGTCCGATGCCAGATAGACCGCCATGTTGGCCATGTGGATCGGAAGTCCAAGCCCGAGCAAATGGGTCGAGGCCAGTTTCTCAATGTCCTTGGATCCCTCCATCAACTTCTTGACCCGATCGGTCAGCGTGACCGAGGGCGCGATTGCGTTGACGCGGATTTTGTGCGGCGCATATTCCACCGCCATGGAACGCGTCATCGAGGCGATGGCGCCTTTCGCGGCGGTGTAGCAATCGCGCCCCGGCACGGCATTGAGCGCCAGCGTCGACGTCATATTGATGACGCAACCGCCACCCGATTTGATGATCGCGGGAATTCCGACCTTGGAGCAGAGAAACGTGCCGTACAGGTCGAGCTTGATCACGCGCCAGAACTCGTCTTCCGACACCTCTGTGACCGGACCGTCTTGCGGCGTGGAACCGCCGGCATTGTTGTGCAGGATGGTGAGCTTGCCAAAGCGCTTGACCGTCTCTGCGATCGCGGCTTCGACACTTGTTCTCTCGCGCACGTCGCAATGCACGAAGTGAGCGTCGCCATCGGAATTCTTGCCGTGCGCGCGCGCTGACTCCGCGGCGGCCTTGCCGCGCGCATCATCGATTTCGGCGATCACGACCTTGGCGCCCTCTTCGGCGAATCTTTCGGCGGTGGCCCGGCCGATGCCGCCGCCGCCACCCGTAATGAAAGCCACTTTCCCAGCCAATCGCGGCATGCATCATCCCCCGGAACCGATATTCGTCACGGCCTGTTATCGCTCGCCAGCGGCCGCCAGACCAGCAGGCGTTTTTCGACCATCGTAACAATCGTATCGATCGCGATCACAAAGGCCGCCAGCACGAACATGCCGGCGAACACGCCGGCCACGTCGAACACGCCCTCGGCCTGCTGGATCAGATAGCCCAAACCCGCCGCCGAGCCTAGATATTCGCCCACCACCGCGCCGACCACGGCAAAGCCGACCGAAGTGTGCAGCGATGAAAACATCCAGGACAGCGCCGACGGCCAATAGACGTGGCGCATCAATTGCCGCTCGCTCATGCCCAGCATGCGCGCATTGGCCAGCACCGTCGGGCTGACTTCCTTGACGCCCTGATAGACGTTGAAGAACACGATGAAGAAGACGAGCGTGACGCCAAGCGCCACCTTCGACCAAATCCCCAAGCCCAGCCAGAGCGTGAAGATCGGCGCCAGCACCACGCGCGGCAGCGCATTGACCATCTTCACATAGGGATCGAACACCGCGGCGGTGCGCGGCTGGCGCGCGAACCAGAAGCCGACCAGCACGCCACCGGTCGATCCGATCACAAAGGCCAGCACCGCTTCGATCAATGTTACCCAGAGGTGCTTCCAGATCACGCCGGAGACAAACCAAGCGACGATCTGCTGCGCCACTTCCACCGGATTGGAAAAGAAGAACGGCGGCAGCAGCGGCCGGCCAAACACCGGAAAGGTTGTGAGCGCGTACCAGAGCGCGATGGAGACGACTGCGACCAGCGCCTGCAATACGATGAGCTGCGCGCGCGGCATCACCCACCCTCCGTCTGCTCATAGCCCTTGATCACCTCGGCCTTGAGCGTGTGCCAGATTTCGCGGTGCAACTCATGGAACTTGGCGTCGAGCTTGACCTCGGAAATATCGCGCGGGCGCGCGATCTTCACCCGCCAGTCGCCGATGATGCGCGCAGCGGGCCCCGCCGACATGATGACGACGCGGTCGGAAAGCGCGATCGCCTCCTCCAGATCGTGCGTGATGAACAGCACCGCCTTGCGGTCGGCGCTCCACAGATCGAGCAGCAGATTGCCCATGATCTGGCGGGTCTGCGCATCGAGCGGACCGAACGGCTCGTCCATCAGCAGGATTTTCGGATCGCGGATCAGTACCTGTGCCAGCCCCACGCGCTTGCGCTGGCCGCCCGAGAGCATGTGCGGGTAACGATCGCCGAACGAGCCTAAGCCGACGCGCGTCAGCCAGGCCTGGGCGCGTTCGCGCGCCTCGCCCGAAGGCGTACCGGCGGTCTCAAGCCCGATGGCGACGTTCTCCAGCGCGGTCTTCCAGGGAAACAGCGCGTCGGCTTGAAACAAGTAACCGGCCTGGCGGTTGAGCGCGTTGAGCGGCTCCCCAAAAATATCGACGCGGCCCGCCGACGGCGGCATCAGCCCGGCAGCAATATTGAGCAGCGTGGATTTGCCGCAGCCGGTCGGCCCCACAATGGCGACGAATTCGCCGTCGGCGACATTGAGCGTGGCGCGCTCGACCGCGGTATAAAGGCTGCCGTTGGCCAGCCGGAATGCGACCGAGACCCGGTCAAGCGCGACGGCTGCTGCCTGCGCCGTCCGCCGCGCGGCCGCTGTCGCGCCGTCCGCCATGCGTTCCCCTTCTCGATGTCTTTTTAGAAACTAGCCGGGCCGTACCGGCTTGCAAAGCCCGCCGCCCTAAAGCCCCTTGATCAGCCCGGCTTCGATCAGCAGCCGGTTGAAGCGCCGCGCCTCGGCGCCGCCGGCGCAGAGATAGAACAGCCCGTGGCAGCGGTTCAGAATTTTCTTCTGTTCGGCGAAAGACGCATCGAGCGGCACGCCGGCCGCCTCCTGGATCACCAGCGGGAGGTAGGGCGCGTCGAGCGTATCGAGCGCGGAGGAAAGATCGACGGCCGCGAAATTCACCGTGTCGATGGCATAATAGGTGGCGAAGTAGCGGGCATCGTAGTTCATGATCCGCGATGCGCGCCCCTTCGGATCGAGACCCGGCTCCAGGATTTTCGACGATAGCGCCGGCTGGTGGTCGCCGAACCGCGCCACCAGAAACGCCTCGCCGGGAAAATCCGTCTTCAATCGTGCCAAGAAGTCCGCATAGTCGCGCACGCTCATGGTCTGGCGGCGAATATATTCATCGACCTCGGTACTATTGCCAGCTCCGGTCCAGCCTGGGGTCAGGTCCGGACGGAACTGCCAGTTCCAGGGGAAGTGATTGACCGTGACATAGACGAATGCGAACAGCGGACCGGCAGCGTGTTCGCGCGCGATCAACTGCCGTGCAAAATCGTAATAGAAGCTGTCGGGCTGCAGGTCGTTCGGCGCGCCCATGTCCTTGAGATCGAAAAACTGGTCGATGCCGGCCGTGGTCTGGAACCGTCGCGCGCTCAGAAACGCGCCATAAGCTGGATAGTGGCTGAAGGTCCGGTAGCCGCAGCGTTTCAGCGCCAACGGCAGGCCGCGCTCGACGCGGTCGGCGGCGATGCGTGTGACATTGAACATGAAGCGGCCGTATGAGCGCACCGAAAGCCCGGTCAGCACATTGTACTCGGCGTACCAGGTCGGACCGCCCGTGGATTCCATCACCAGCGAGCGCGCCTTGCCGTCGAACGAGCGGAAATGGTCGCGGTAGCCATCCGGCACCTTGATGCCCGGCGCCGCCGTGATGTCGAAACTCGACTCGTCCAGCAGCAGGATGATGTGCGGGCGCTTGGGCCCCGGCGGACACGGCTCGCCGACCATCGGCACCGGATGCCCCGCCGCCTTGGCCGATTCCAGCCAGCCATGCACGCTCAGTTCCGAAAGCGTCAACACCGCGGAGCGAGTGAAATTCGAGACGTGATTGACGCCCTCGAACGGCTCCCACGGCTGTTCCGGAACCGCAGTCGACAGGGCGACCACCCCGGTGAGGCAAACCGCGGCTCCCGTTGCCGACCAGCGCGGCGGGACCCGGAACGGATCGAACCGCCAGAGCAGCACTGTCACCGGGATCAGCGCGGCCGCGCCGATCAGCAACGCCAGGCGCAGCTCCGGAGTAATCGCCAACAGAAACGTCAGCATATCGGCGTCGATGATCAGTACGTCGAGAAATGTCGCGGTCATCTCCATGATGCCGAACTTGAATTGCGACATCGCAATCAGGACGGAGATCGTCATCAGCGACACCGTCGCCGAAAGCGCTGGACGGCGCAGCACCATCAGCAGAACAAAATTCAGAAAGCCCCAGATCAGCAGCGCCAGAGTTTCGGCAAAATAGCCGTACTCGGTGCGATAGAGCGCGATCGCGGCGGCGAGATGCAGCGCCGCGATGGCGGCGATCGGCACACGCGGCGACGCCAACACCGCGGCCAAACGCGCGGACCAGGATATCCGGCTTCGTTCGGCGGCGCGCATAGGGCTACAGCCCCTTGATCAGGCCGGCGTTGATCAGCAGCCGGTTGAACCGACGCGTCTCCACGCCGTTGCCGCAGAGGAAAAACCGTCCCTGGCAGCGATTGAGAATCCTCTTTTGCTCCGCAAAGGCCGGATCGAGCGGCAAGCCCGCGGCCTCCTGGATGACCAGCGGCAGGTAGGGAGCCTCCAGAGTGCCGAGCGCCGATGAGACGACGGCCGGTTTGAAATTGACGGCGTCGATTGCGTAATAGGTGGTGAAATAGCGCGGATCGAACGCTTGCAGGCGCCGCGCGATCTGCGGTTCGCTGAACGCCGGGTCGATGATGCGCTCGGCGAAATCCGGCTGATGATCGCCGAAGCGCACCAGCAGAAACGATTCGGCCGGAAAGTCGCGACGCAGACGGGCGAGAAAAGCGGCATAGTCCCGTTCGCTCAGCTTTTGCCGGCGCAGATATTCCTCAATGTGAGGCGCGTTGCCGAGATTGCGCCAGTCCGGCGTTAAATCCGGGCGAAAGTTATAGTTCCACGGGAAATGATTGGCGGTGAGATACGTGAAAACAAACAGCGGGCCGCTGGCGCGCTCGCGCTCGATCACGCGCGCGGTCTGGTCATAGAAAAACGAGTCAGGCTCGATGCCGCTGGCGCCCATGTCCTTGGCGTCGTAAAACTTCTCGATGCCGGCGGTCGTCTGAAACCCGCGCGCGCTCATGAACGCTCCCCGCGCCGGATAGAGCGTGAAAGTCCGGTAGCCGCACCGCTTCAGCGCGTGTGGCAGACCGCGTTCGACGCGGCCAACGGCGATACGGGTGACGAAATAAGCAAAGCGCCCAAACGAACGCGCGGACAGGCCGGTCAAAACGCTGTATTCGGTAAACCAGGTCGGACCGCCGGCGCCTTCGACAATTAACGATCGCGTCTTGCCATCGAACGAGCGGAAGTGACTGCCGTAACCGGCGGGAACCTTGATGCCGGGCGCGGCGGTGATATCGAAGCTCGACTCGTCAAGGATCAAAATAATATGCGGCGGCTTGACGACCGGTTGACAGGATTCCGCAACCGCGAGCTGGAAATTATCGGCAACGCCCGCATCGGATTCCATATAACCGCGCGTGGCGAATTCCAGAATCGCGTCGGCGCCCGAATTTATGAATTTCGAGACGTGCCCGTCGGGGTAGAAGGCTTCATGCGGCTGCACAGGCGCCGCGAGCGAAATCGCCACGGCGCCGATGAGGCAGAACGAACTGCCCGCCGCCGCGGCGCGCAACCGGACTCGGAATGGATCGAACCACCAAACCAGCGCCAGAGCCGGGACTACGAAAAGCGCCGCGATGACTATTCTCTGTAAGAGATCGGGATAGATGGTCAGGAAGAACGCAATCGTATCGGGATCGAGAATCATCATGTCGACGAAATTAATCGTCATCATCAGTTTTTCGTACTTGAAGAACGAAAGCTGGATCAACGCAATGATCAGCGCCAGCGACAGCGCCGCCGCTATCGCCGGCCGCCGCAGCACCGCAAGCCAGAAAAAATTCAGCAGGCCCCAGGTGAAAAGAAAAATCGCCTTCGGCGCCATGCCGAATTCGGTCGTTGCCATGATGACAAGCGCGGCGAGGTGAAGGATCGCAATCAGGGCAAGGGTTGCGGCGTCACGACGGGTAATCGCCTCGAAAAACGCGAGACGATTGAGCAGTGCGGACGCGACGGACAGCATGACCTGCGGACGGCCATGCCCGGCAATGAGCGCGCTTTAGCTAACCCAGCGCACGGCCCCACTGTCATAAGACTGTAATTGAACTGTCATTTCAAGATGGCGATGGCCTGCGGCGCGCTATTTTTGCGATCCGAACCAAAGAGATAGGCTGAATATTGGTTCAGAAAACGCGAGTTCCGTGGCGCCGGACCGCATGCCATCATCGGCCTATCATGATGATCGACGCTCGTCTCACCGAAGCCTTCGCGCGGCTGCCGGATTACCTCGCAAGCCATGTGCTGGTGAGCCTCGCCGCGCTGGTCCTGGGGCTCGGCATCAGCTTACCGCTCGCGATCCTCAGCATTCGCCGCCCGTGGCTGCGCGCCAGCCTGCTGGGTGCGGCCAGCGTGGTGCAGACGATCCCAGGCCTCGCTTTGCTGGCACTGTTCTATCCGCTGCTGCTGGCGCTATCTGCGCTGTCCGAGCGCATTATCGGCAAGGGCTTTTCGGCGCTCGGCTTCCTGCCGTCGGTGCTGGCGCTGGCGCTCTATTCGATGCTGCCAGTGCTGCGCAACACGGTGACCGGGCTCAACGGCATCGATCAACGCCTGCGCGAAGCCGCGCGTATCTTCGGCGTGACGCCATGACGGATGCTGCGCGATATCGAGCTGCCGCTCGCTCTGCCCATCATCATGGCCGGCATCCGCACCTCCGCGGTCTGGGTGATCGGCACCGCCACGCTGGCCACGCCGATCGGACAAGAGAGCCTCGGCAATTACATCTTCACGGGCTTGCAGACGCTAAACTGGGTGTTCGTGGCCTTCGGCTGCGTCGCCGCCGCGGCGCTCGCGCTCACCGTCGATCAATTGCTGGGCTTGATCGAGACCGGCGTCAGTGGCCGCAGCCGCATGCGGATCGCTGCCGGCGCACTCGGCCTGGTGGCGGTGACTCTGACAGCGCTCATCCCCGGCCTCACGCATATGCGGGCAACTTATGTCATCGGGGCCAAAACCTTCACCGAACAATATGTGCTGGCGGCGCTCATCGAGCAGCGGCTCAATGCGGCCGGTCTCACGGCGTCGCGGCGGGCTGGTCTCGGCTCGAATGTGCTGTTCGATGCCTTGGCGTCAAACGAGATCGATGTCGCGGTGGATTATTCCGGCACGCTCTGGGCCAACCGCATGCACCGCGGCGACGTCAAGCCGCGCGCCGAAGTGATGAGCGAACTGTCGCGCTGGCTGGAGACCACGCACGGCATTCGCATGCTGGGCGGGCTTGGTTTTGAGAACGCGTATGCGCTGGCGATGTCGCGCAAGAAGGCGCAAGCGCTCGGCATCCGCAGCATCGCCGATTTGGCCGCGCATGCGCCGCAGCTGACGATTGCCGGCGATTATGAATTCTTCGCGCGCCCCGAATGGGCGGCGATCGGCAAGGTCTATGGGCTCGCCTTCCGCGCGCAGCGGCAGATGCAGCCCGAGTTTATGTACAAAGCGGTAGCCGACGGCGAAGTCGATGTGATCTCGGCCTATACCAGCGATGGCCAGATCGCCAAATTTGATCTCGCCGTGCTGGACGATCCCCGGAACGCCATCCCGCCCTATGACGCGATTCTTTTACTCTCGCCGCACCGCGCCCATGATGAGGCGCTGGTCGCCGCGCTCAAGCCGTTGATCGGCGCGATTCCGGTCGCGCTGATGCGCGCCGCCAATGCGCGCGCCGGCGGCGGTATCTCGACCGACGAGGTAGCGCGGGGATTGGGGGAGCAAATAAAGAAGTAACTCCGTAGCCTCTCTCGGCCTCATCCTGAGGAGCCCGCGAAGCGGGCGTCTCGAACGATGCGGCGGCCCCATGGTTCGAGACGCCGTGCTTCGCACGGCTCCTCACCATGAGGTCGCTACAGCCTAATTCTTGCTCTTATCCACCAGCGCCCGCTGCTTGATCCAGGGCATCATCTCGCGAAGCTTGGCGCCGACCTGCTCGATCGGATGCTCGGCGAGCTTGGCGCGGGTGGCCTTGAACGAGGTCTGGTTGACCTTGTTCTCCAGCATCCAGTCGCGGGTGAATTTTCCGGAGGTGATGTCGGCTAGAATGCGCTTCATTTCGGCTTTGGTCTCGGCATTCACCACGCGCGGGCCTGAAACATATTCGCCATATTCGGCAGTGTTCGACACCGAATAGTTCATGTTGGCGATGCCGCCTTCGTAAATGAGATCGACGATCAGCTTCACTTCGTGTACGCATTCGAAATAGGCCATCTCGGGCGCGTAACCGGCTTCCACCAGCGTCTCGTAACCGGCCTTCATCAGTTCGACGAGACCGCCGCACAGCACGGTCTGCTCGCCGAACAGATCGGTCTCGCATTCCTCTTTAAAAGTTGTCTCGATGATGCCGGCGCGGCCGCCGCCGATCGCCGAGGCGTAGCTGAGGCCCAGATCGTGCGCGTTGCCGGAGGAATCCTTATGTATCGCCACCAGGCACGGCACGCCGGCGCCGCGCTGATATTCCGAGCGTACAGTATGGCCGGGGCCTTTCGGCGCGATCATCAGCACGTCGAGATCGCCGCGCGGCTCGATCAGGTTGAAATGTACGTTGAGGCCGTGCGCGAACATCAGCGCCGCGCCCTGCTTCATGTTGCCAACGAGGCTTTCGCGGTAGATGTCGCCCTGCAATTCGTCGGGCGTGAGCATCATCATCACGTCGGCCCATTTGGCGGCTTCCGCCACCTCCATGACCTTGAATTTCTCGGCCTCGGCCTTTTTCACGCCGCCGGAGGACTTGCGTAAGCCCACCGCCACGTCCTTGACGCCGCTGTCGCGCAAGTTAAGCGCGTGAGCGTGGCCCTGGCTGCCATAGCCGATAATGGCGACCTTCTTACCCTTGATCAGGTTCAGGTCGGCGTCGCGATCGTAATAAACACGCATGATACTTACCCCTGCATCGGCCGCTCAGCCGGCCTTGGTTCTTCGGTGCGCTGCTTCTAGATTTTATAAGCCGTCAGGACAAGCCCACGCCAAACGACATGTCATCTAGGCAGCCTTGGCGACAAAGCGTTTCACCTTGATGCGCTTCGCATGCTTGCGCACTTGGGCCACGTCATACGCGGCCTGAACACGCAACATCAAATCAACCTTAGGCCCGAACGCCTTTTCGATTCGGAGCGCCAAGTCTGGCGAAAGGGCGGCCCGGCCATTGACCATTGCAGACAAGGTCGCACGTCGGATTCCCAGCGCCCGGGCGGCTTCCGCAACGCTGATATCGAGTGGTTCGAGAATGCCCCAATAAAACACTTCGCCCGGATGAGATGGATTTTTCATCGACATCACCATTTGTCCTTAGTGGTAGTCCTCGAAATCTATTTCACTCACAACCAACCGTTCGATCCGGAACGTGAGCCGGTAATTACGGGTAACGGTCAAACTCCAAAAGACCCTTCGATCGCCTTTCAGAGGATGAAACCGCCAGCCAGGGATCGTTTCAAGTTCCGAAACATTTTCCGCTTCTTCGAGAACCGTCAACATGGCGCGAAGCTTGGCCTCGTATTGCCGCGCCACACCACGCGCCTCGCCACGCCGCCATAATCGTTCAATGTCCTTATGCCGGAAACTGACGATACGCATGATGCAGTGTACGGCCAGGCCGTACGCTATGTCAATGCAACCCGATCATCCACGTCGGCAGACCGAAACACAAAACCCCGCTATTCCAGCCCGCGCGCCCGCTTGATCTGCCGCCGCCCGGCATAGAGCAGCGCAAAACCGGCCAGCACGCAGCCGTATTTGATCAGCTCCGGCATGTCTGAGCCCTGCTCGAAGCAAAAACTGCCCTTGCCGACGAAACTAATCGCAAGACAGTGCGTGGCCTCCGCCGAATAGACCTTGATAAACGCGCCCAGGAAGATCAGCGGGATCGACAGGATCGTCAGCGCCATCTCACATCCCTTCCGGCCCGCGCGCGATGGCGGCGATGCCGGTGCGCGAAACCTCGACCAGCCCGAGCGGCAGCATCAGCGCCACGAACTGCTCGATCTTGTCGCTCTTGCCGGTGATCTCGAACACGAAGCTCTCGGTGGTGGCGTCGATCACGCGCGCGCGGAAGGCATCCGCCAGCCGTAGCGCCTCGACCCGGCTGTCGCCCTTGCCCTTCACCTTGACCATGGCGAGTTCGCGCTCGATCGAGCGGCCGCTCAGCGTCATGTCCACCACACGGTGGACGGGGACGAGACGGTCGAGCTGGTTCTTGATCTGCTCGATCACCATCGGCGTGCCTGTTGTGACGACGGTAATAAGCGACAAATGCTTGGCGTGTTCGGTCTCCGACACCGTCAGCGACTCGATATTGTAGCCGCGGCCCGAAAACAGGCCGATAACGCGCGCCAGCACGCCCGGTTCGTTGTCGACCAGCACCGAGAGCGTATGGCTCTCCGCCTTTTGCGCCGTCGGCGCCGCCGGATAGTGGCTTGTCGTGGGGGCGTTCATCAGACCATCACCTTGCCTGCTTCGGTAATCGCGCTGTCGAGACTTTCAGCCGCGTCGCCGAGGATCATTTCATTGTGCGCGCGTCCCGACGGGATCATCGGGAAGCAGTTCTCTTTCGGATCGACCACGCAGTCGAACAGCACCGGCTTATCGACGTCGATCATTTCCTTGATCGCGTGATCGAGATCGCCCGGCTTTTCGCAGCGGATGCCGTGGGCGTGATAGGCCTCGGCCAGCTTGACGAAGTCCGGCAGCGCTTCCGAATAGCTCTCGGAATAGCGCCCGCCATGCAGCAGTTCCTGCCACTGCCGCACCATGCCCATGTACTTGTTGTTGATAATGAAGATCTTGACCGGCAGCCGGTACTGCACCGCGGTGGAAATCTCCTGCATGGTCATCAGCACCGAGGCCTCGCCGGCGATGTCGATCACCAGCGATTTCGGATGCGCGAGCTGCACGCCGACCGAGGCCGGCAACCCATAGCCCATGGTGCCGAGGCCGCCCGACGTCATCCAGCGGTTCGGTTCCTGGAAATTGTAGAACTGCGCTGCCCACATCTGGTGCTGGCCGACTTCGGTGGTGATGTAGGTGTCGCGGTCCTTGGTCAGCTCATAGAGCCGCTGGATGGCGTATTGCGGCTTGATCACCTCGTTGGAACGGCGATAGGCGAGCGACTTGCGGGAGCGCCACTTGTCGATCTGCTTCCACCAGTCGCCGAGCGCCTTCTTGTCGGGATGCTTGGCGCCGGAGCGCCACAGCCGCACCATGTCTTCCAGCACATGCGCGCAGTCGCCGACGATTCCGACATCGACCTTGACGTTCTTGTTGATCGAGGAAGCGTCGATGTCGACGTGGATTTTCTTCGAGCCGGGCGAGAACGCGTCGAGCCGACCGGTGATGCGGTCGTCGAAGCGCGCGCCGATGCAGATCATCACGTCGCAATCGTGCATCGCCATATTGGCTTCCAGCGTGCCGTGCATGCCGAGCATGCCCATCCATTGCGGATCGGCGGCCGGAAACGCGCCCAGCCCCATCAGCGTCGAGGTCACGGGGAAGCCGGTGAGCTTCACCAGTTCGCGCAGCAGGTCGCTGGCATGCTTGCCGGAATTGATCACGCCGCCGCCGGTGTAAAACAGTGGACGCTTGGCATGCGCCATCAGCTCGATCGCCTGCTTGATCTTGTCGATGTCGCCCTTGAGCTTGGGCTTGTAGCCGGTGTGCGGAAAATCCTTCGGCTTGGAATAGACGCCCTTGGCGAACTGGATGTCCTTCGGAATGTCGACCACCACCGGACCCGGCCGGCCGCTCGAGGCGATGTAGAACGCTTCGTGCAGCACGCGCGGCAGGTCCTCGATGCGCTTGACCAGATAATTATGCTTGGTGCAGGGCCGCGTGATGCCGACGGTGTCGCATTCCTGGAACGCGTCATTGCCGATCAGATGCGTGGGCACTTGGCCGGTGATGCAGACGATCGGGATCGAATCCATCAGCGCGTCGGTGAGGCCGGTCACCGCATTGGTGGCGCCGGGGCCGGAGGTGACCAGCACGCAACCGACCTTGCCGGTCGAGCGCGCATAGCCTTCCGCCGCGTGCACGGCGCCTTGCTCGTGCCGCACCAGAATGTGCTGCACTTTGTCCTGCGCGAAGATGGCGTCGTAGATCGGCAGCACCGCGCCGCCCGGATAACCGAACAGGTGCTTCACGCCCTGGTCGGCGAGCGCCCTGATCACCATTTCGGCGCCGCTCATTTCCTCTGTCATGGTCGTCGTCCTTGCTTCTGCTGCTCTCGTCTCAGCCAATAAAAAAGGCCCGTGAAGGGCCATGTCCGGACGCTACCCTGGAAAGCCCCGTCTCAGGGCGATCCCGGCCGCGTCCGAACCTCTACGACGATAGTAATAATATTGCGCATAACTGTGTCCAACCGTACTTTCGTTGCGTGGTTTTATAATGGGGGCCAAAGCCCCGGTCAAGCACAATTTGTAAGCGTAACGGCACTTTAGACCCCGGCAAGCTGGCTTTCGAGCACTTTTTGCGCCTCCCCCGGCGCGGCAAACGGCCAATCCTTCATCTGATTGCGAAACCATGTGACCTGGCGCTTGGCGTAGCGGCGGGTGTCCATGCGCGCGCCCGCTGACACCTCGTCGAGCGAGATCTCGCCATTGAGATGCCGGATCAGCCAGGGCACGCCATGCGCCTTCATGGCCGGCAGCAGCGGATCGAGCTGGCGCGCCTCAAGCGCCCTCACCTCCTCGAGCGCGCTGGCCTCCAGCATGGCGGCAAAGCGCGTATCGATGCGCGCCACCAATTCTTTTCGTTCACATGTGAGAAAAACCTTCGCCGCGCGCGCCGGATCGACCAGCGCCGGCATGCCGTCGCGGTGCCAATCCGACAGCGAACGCCCGGTGGCCAGCAGCACTTCCAGCGCGCGGCAAATGCGCGAGCGGTCGTTCGGCATCAGCCGTTGCGCGGTTAAAGGATCGCGCTCCGTCAACTCGGCATAGAGCGGCGCCACGCCCTCGCTCTGCAATCGGGCGCGCACCTGGGCGCGGATTTCGGGCGGCGTTGCCGGCACCGCCGCCAGCCCCGAGGTCAGCGCCTTGAAATACAAACCGGTGCCGCCGGCCAGGATCGCCACGCGGCCCTCGCCTGCGATTTCCGCCAGCACGTGGCCTACATCGCGGCACCAGCGCCCGGCCGAATAATTCTCGGCCGCATCGACATGGCCATAGAGACGGTGCGGCACGCGCGCCTCTTCCTCGGGCGTCGGCCGCGCGGTTATGACGCGCAGATCGCGATAGACCTGCATGGAATCGGCGTTGACGATGGTGCCGCCGAGCTTTTCGGCCAGCTCAAGCGCCAGCGCCGACTTGCCGCTGGCGGTCGGTCCGGCGATGAGGATGGCGGTTGGCCTGGTCATGGAATTGCGATTCGCTCAAACTTGTCATTGCCGGGCTTGACCCGGCAATCCATCTCTACTCAAAAGAAGCAGATGGATGCGCGGGTCAAGTCTACAGCCGGGCCGGCCAACGGCCGGACCCGGTTGCCCGCGCATGACTGATAAATCCGGAGAGTCCATTTGCCGCTCATTAAACCCTTTCGCGCACTTCGTCCCGCGCCTGGACGCGCCGCCGAGGTGCTGGCGCCGCCCTATGACGTGCTCTCAAGCGTCGAAGCGCGCACCCGCGCCCAGGGCAAGCCGTTTAGCTTTTTGCACATTTCCAAGCCGGAGATCGACCTCGACCCGGCAATCGACCCGCACGACCCAGCGGTCTACGCCAAGGCGGCCGACAACCTCAAGCGCATGGTCGCCGAAGGCGTGATGATGCGCGACGCCAAGCCGAGTTATTACGTCTATCGCCTCAGCGGACACGGCCGCACGCAGACCGGCCTAGCCTGCGTCGCCTCGCTGGCCGACTACGCGACCAATCGCATCCGTAAGCACGAATTGACGACGCCGGTGAAAGAAGACGACCGCGTCCACCAGATCGAGGCAGTCAACGCCCAGACCGGTCCGGTGATGATGGGCTATCCGGCGCAGCCTGCCATCGACGCCATGCTGGCGCAGGCCGCCGCGGGCAAGCCGGAAGTCGATGTCACCGCCGACGACGGCGTGCGCCATCAGCTCTGGGTGATCGCAGACAGCGCGACGATCGACAAGCTCACCCGCGCCTTCGATGCCCTGCCGGCGATTTATATCGGCGACGGCCATCACCGCTCGGCGGCGGCCGCGCGTGCCGCGGCCGCGCGCAAGGGGGACGGCTCGCACCAATATTTCCTGTCAGTGATTTTCCCCGAACGCGAAATGACCATCCTCGACTATAATCGCGTGGTGAAGGATTTGAACGGCCGCAGCGCGGAGCAGATGCTCGCCGAATTGGCCAAGCGCTTCACGGTGACCGCGTCCCAAGAGCCGGTGCGGCCTCAGTCCTCGCAGGACTTTGGTATGTATCTGGCGGGCGGCTGGTACAGGCTGAGCATCCGTCCCGATCTCGTTCCCAAAGATCCGATCGGCCGGCTGCCGATCACGCTGCTGACGCGCAACGTGATCGAGCCGCTGCTCGGCATCAAGGACCCGCGCACCGACAAGCGCATCGATTTCATCGGGGGGGCGCGCGGGCTCACCGGGCTTGAGGCGCGCGTGAAATCGGGCGAGATGGCGGTGGCCTTCGCGCTTTATCCGACGCAGATGGCCGATCTGATGGCGGTGGCCGATGCCGGCGGTATCATGCCGCCGAAGTCCACCTGGTTCGAGCCCAAGCTCGCCGACGGCATGGTCAATCACGTGCTCGATTAGGGCGCCCCTCCTCAATCGAGGTTGCTGGGCGACGACCGGTCAATGTCCGCTCATTGCCAGTTGGCGGCATTGCGGCAGCGGATCACTACGTTATGCGGACTAGATGAACCGGAATGCACGGAAGATCTGCACTAAAGACAGCGTCACGATCAGCAGGCCCACGGCGATCATCAGACCCCGAGCCGGCACGCGCTTGACCGCCCACCCGCCGAATGGCGCCGCCAGCACTCCGCCAAGCACGAGTGGAATGAGGTAGTCCAGCGACGAGGCGCCCAGTTCCGCAAAGAATGTGGTGGCCGCTGCGACAGTCACGAAGAATTCAGTGGTGTTGACCGAGCCCACGGTGTGGCGCGGCGCATGCCCCGAACCGACGAGCGTTGAGGTCGTCATCGGTCCCCAGCCGCCGCCACCGCTGGCGTCGAGAAATCCTGCGACAAATCCGAGCGGCGCGGTCCAGCCGGCGGGCTTTCGCGGCGCCAGCGCGATCCGCATCGATTTCCAGAGAATATAGAGTCCCATGAGCAGCAAATAGCCGTAGACATACCGGCGTGCGGCGGTGACATCGATATTTGACAGTATCCAGGCACCCAGGATAGCGCCCAGCACGCCGGTCACGCCGAGGCGCGCCACAATCCGCCAATCCACGTTGCGATGATAGATGTGCGACGCCGCCGATGCGCCAGTGGTGAAGATTTCAGCGGTATGAACCAGCGCGCTCGCCTGTGCCGGCGGCAGGCCAATGGCCAGCAGCGCGGCGTTCGATAGCACGCCGTAGGCCATGCCAAGCGCGCCGTCCACCAATTGTGCGGCAAGGCCTATTCCAAGCAGCAGCATGAATTCCGTCGTCATCAATCTACGCCCCTCTTAATTCTGCAATGCAGCCGCCGATGAAACGCCCCCACGGCGGTGCGCTTTTTCCTCCGCCGTGCTGGACTGTTCATCGCGCCAGTCTTTTCGGCATATGAGATTATCGGCTTCTCCAGAATTTTGACAGGTTAGACGCAAAGACTGAGATGCAGGTTCCGGAATGTGAATTTACGAGACCAATTATTAGAAATAAGTGTCATGGCGCGCGATGAACGACTGCGCTCCGCGTGGAATCGAATTTGGAAGCTCATTGACAGCAAGCCGTGCCGGCGCCGCTTCTTGGCTTCCAAACCGCTAGAGTGGTAGCATTCGCGCCGATCCCCGGTCACCGGGGAACTGTCATGATCATACTGTCGAGGGAGTCCCCATTGCTGTTTCCGACCGACCTCGCCTCGTTCCTCGAACTCATTCGACAGCACGGCGATGCGGCTTACAGCTTCATGTTCGCCTATGCGGCCTCGCACAGCCTGCTGGTTGCGCTGTTCGCGGGCTACGCCGCGCATTCGGGTGCGCTGAAATTAGGCACGCTCATCGCGGTCTGCTGGTTCGGCAGCTTCGCCGGCGATGTCATCCGCTTCTGGATCGGACGACGTTTTGGCACGCGCTGGCTCAGGCGCTTTCCACGGCTTGAACGCACCGTGCAAACCGCGGCCCGGCTGGCGGACCGCCATTACGTCTTGATGATCCTGTTCCATCGCTACCCGCACGGCATCCGCGGCGTCGCGGGCTTTGCCTACGGGATGTCGCGGCTGCCCTGGTCCACGTTCCTGGCGCTCAATTTTGTTGCCGCCGGCCTGTGGTCCTGCGCGGTCGTCATGGCCGGCTATGCCTTCGGCCAGGTCTCGGAGAAGCTCATGAGCGACGCCTCGTCGGGCATTGGCCTGGTGATGCTGGTCGCATTCCTCGGCCTCTCCTGGATTTTGAGCAAAAAGCTCGAGCGCGCCGTCGAGCGGAGCTGACGCCAAGCGGGCAACATGCTCTTCTCCCTCTCCCCGTTTACGGGGAGAGGTAAGCGCTACTGCAAACTCAGCGCCACGAAGCTCGGATCGCCATCCGGTGTCACCACCAGCAGCACAACGGCCTTCTTGCCGTCCTTCCTGAGCTTATCGACGCGCTGCTGCAATTCGGTGGCGTTGGCCACCGGCAGCTGCTGCACCTCGGCGATCACCATGCCGGGCAACAGCTGCTTTTCGGCCGCCGGCGAATTCGCGTCGACGCCGGTGATCAGCACGCCCTTCACTTTATCCTTGATCTTGTGCTTCTTGCGCAGCTCGTCAGTGAGGTTGGTGAGATCGAGGCCGAGCGCCTTCTTCACCACCGTCTTTTCTTCCGGGCTGTCCTTCTTAGGCGTCAGCGTGGCCTGCTTCTCGCCGTCGTCGAGACGACCGAGCTTGACGGTCTTCTTTTCTTCCTTGCCCTTGCGGACGATCAGCACCTCGACGTCTTTGCCGACCGGCGTCTCGGCGACGATCTTTGGCAGATCGCGCATCTCCTTGATGTCCTTGCCGTCGAACTTGACGACGACGTCGCCCGGCTCGATGCCGGCGGGCTTGGCCGGTCCCTTGTCGTCGATGCCGGCGATCAGCGCGCCGCGCGGCGGCTTGATGCTCAGGCTTTCGGCGATCTCGTCAGTCACTTGCTGGATGCGCACGCCGAGCCAGCCGCGCCGCACTTCCTTGAATTCGCGCAACTGGTCGATCACCGCCAGCGCGGTCTTCGACGGCACCGCGAAGCCGATGCCGACCGAGCCGCCGTGGGACGGCGAGATGATCGCGGTGTTCACGCCGATCACTTCGCCATTGAGGTTGAACAGCGGCCCGCCCGAATTGCCGCGATTGATGGCGGCGTCGGTCTGGATGTAATTGTCATACGGCCCGGAATTGATGTCGCGGTTGCGTGCCGACACGATGCCGGCGGTCACCGTGCCGCCCAGGCTGAACGGGTTGCCGATCGCGATCACCCACTCGCCCAGCCGCAGCTTGTCGCTGTCGCCGAACTTCACCGCCTTGAGCGGCTTGACCGGCTTGACGCGCAACAGCGCGAGATCGGTTTTCTTGTCCGTGCCGAGAACCTCGGCTTTCAGCGTGGTGCCGTCATTGAGAATAACATTGACCTCGTCCGCCTCGGCGATGACGTGGTTGTTGGTGACCACCAGTCCGGATGTTTCAATGATAAATCCGGAACCGAGCGAATTGACCCGGCGCGGCGTCGGCGTGCCGCCCTGCCCGCCTTGACCGCCCTGCCCGCGCCGGTTCTTGAAGAACTCCTCAAAGAATTCCTCGAACTGAGAACCCGGCGGCAGTTGCGGCATGGCGCCGCCACCGCCGTTTTTGATGTCCACCGTCTGCTTGGTCGAAATGTTGACGACGGCGTCGATCACGGCTTCCGCCGTATCGGCGATGTTTTCCGGCCCGCGCGCCAAAGCCTGACCGGTCAGCGCCGGCCAAGCGATTGCGGCGGCCGCGAACATTGCCAAGCTGGCGCGGCCAAAGGGCGTCATTTGCGAAGTGAACTGTACGCCCATGGGCGTCATTTCTCCTGGGAAATTGTGTCGGCTTCGACAGTGCCGCCGTCTTCAAGGCTAATCAAGGGCCTCGGGATCAACACCATGAGGGGCCGATTCGTCCCTAAAAGCGACGCTTTTAGCGTGCCATCCAGCTTAACTGCGCACCAGCCACACCATAGCCAGCCCGATGATGGCCGAGCCGATCCCAATCGCGCGCAAGGTCGTTTCCGGCGTTTCCAGCACGCTTGCCATCGCCCGCTTGGCCTGGACCGGAAAGGCGGCAAAGACCAAGCCCTCGATCATGAAGACCAGCCCGAGCGCGGCCAGGAAATCCGACATGCCGTATGCGCTCTTTTGCCTATCTACCGGACCGGCGCTGCTTGAGCGGATGGCGCGGCCGGAGCTGCTGGGTTCGCACGCGGCTGGCCGGACGGGTCGTTGAAGTAGCGGAAGAAGTTGGTGTCGGGCTTGAGCAAGAGCCGCGTGTCGCTGCTCTTGAGGCTCGCCTCATAGGCCTGCATCGAACGGTAGAAGGCGAAGAAGTCCGGATCCTTGTTGAACGCGTCGGCAAAGATCTGGTTGCGGGTGGCGTCGCCGGCGCCGCGGATCTGCTCGGATTGCGAGGTCGCTTCGGCGACCAGCACGGTCACCTCGCGGTCGGCGCGCGAGCGAATTTCCTGTGCGCGCTGGGCGCCTTGCGCGCGGAATTCCGCCGCCTCGCGCTGGCGTTCGGTCTGCATGCGCTGATAGACCGCCTGGCTGTTCTGCTCGGGCAAATCGGCGCGCCGGATACGCACGTCCACCACCACGATGCCGTAAGCGGTCGCTTCGTGATCGACCAGTTCGCGGATACGCGTCGTCAACTCGGCGCGCTGGTCGCGCACGACATGGGTGAAGGTCGCCTCGCCCAGCACGCGGCGCAGCGCCGAGTTGAGCAGAATGGCGAGCTGCGAATTGGCGGCCTGCAGCGAGCCCAGCGTCTGGTAGAAGCGCAGCGGATCTTTGATGCGGTAGCGGGCAAAGGCATCGACCACCAGCCGCTTCTGATCGGAGGCGATGACTTCCTGCGCCGGCGCTTCCAGATCGAGAATGCGCCGGTCGATATAGACCACCGTGTCGATGAACGGCGCCTTCACATGCAGGCCGGGAGAGGTGATCGGCGGGCGCGGCTGTCCGAGGCGGAGCACCAGCGCCTGATGGGTTTGATAGATGGTGAACAGCGACGAGTAGCCGGCGATCAATGCCGCGACGACCAGAACGGCGATGACGCCGCCGATGAAATTGAGCTTCATGGCCGGCCTCCCGCCGCCGGGGCGCGCGGTGCCGGGGCCCTCGACAGTTCATTGAGCGGCAGATAGGGCACCACGCCGCCACTGCCTTCGCGGCCTGAATCCATGATGATCTTGTCGGCGCCACCGAGCACGCGCTCCATGGTTTCCAGATACATGCGCTGGCGGGTGACGTCGGGCGCCTTCTGATACTGCTCGTAGATCTTCAGGAAGCGCGAGGTCTGGCCGGTGGCTTCCGCCACGGTCTGCGACTTGTAGGCTTCGGCGGCCTGCGTGATCTGCGCCACGCGGCCGCGCGCTTCCGGCACCACGCGGTTGGCATAGGTTTGCGATTCGTTGACCGCGCGCTCGAGATCGGCGCGCGCGGCCTGCACGTCGCGGAAGGCGTCGATCACCTGCGCCGGCGGATCGACCTTCTGCAACTGCACCTGCTGCACGACAACGCCGGCGCCGTAATTGTCGAGCGTCTTTTGCATCAGATCCTGCACGGCGGTTTCGATGGTCTGGCGCGCACCGGTGAGGATCGGCTGGATTTCGGAGCGGCCGACGACTTCGCGCATGGCGCTTTCGGCCACCGCCTTCACCGTGCCTTCCGGATTCTGAATATTGAACAGATATTCGCCGACGCCGGTCGGCTTGACCTTCCACAACACCGAGAAATCGACGTCGACGATGTTCTCGTCGCCGGTCAGCATCAGGCTTTCCTCCGGCACGTCGCGGGTGGTGGTGCCGCGGCGGACGTCGTCGACCACGCGCATGCCGATGTCGATCTTGTTGACGCGCAGCGCCTTGGGCGTGAGCACGGTCTCGACCGGGTAAGGCAGGTGGTAATTAAGTCCGGGTTGCACCTCGCGCACTTCCTGGCCGAAGCGCAGAACGACGCCGAGCTCGTCCGGCCCGACCCGGAAGAAGCCGGAGAAGCCCCAGAGCGCGATGGCCGCAAGCCCAAAGATCACGAAACCCTTGCCGCCAAGATTGCCGCCCGGCAGCACGCTGCGCAATTTGTCCTGGCCGCGGCGAAGCATTTCTTCCAGATCCGGCGGCTTGGGCCCACCCGACTGCGGTCCGGAGCCCCAGGGGCCCTTACCGCCTGAGCCTGAACCCCAAGGACCGCCGCCACCGCCGCCGCCCTGATTACTCCATGGCATTGAAATCTCTCCCGGAGCCGGGACTTTGAGTGCCCGGCAAAACTATATCTTGCCTATATTGGGTGGGATTATAGGGGAGACAAGGCCGCGTTACAACGCGCGTTCATGTCGCGGCGCCGGGTGCCGGGCGATGGCGCCTCAGCTTTTCGCCTTTATGGCTTTGACCGCTCTGACCACCTGGGCCGCTTTGCCCGCCTTGACCGCTTTGATCTTTCTGCGCTCGTCGGCCATTACCTCTTCGCTCCGCCAGAACTGATTGGCGACCAGCCCGATCACGCCCGCGATGACGACTACCGCGAACGCCAACTTGAACATCGCCGTATGTGTCACCGTTTGTGTCACTGAAACGACGACCGGCGGCAAGACCGGCACCAGCACGGCTGATAATCCGGTCGGGGACGGTCGAGCAAATAAACTCGCCCCAATTCAACGCGACATCAAAACCCGCATTCAAATATCCGACGGCCATATTACCGAATTCGGTCACCCATCCGAGCAAATATAAACGTCTCAACGCTTCCGTTCAAACGTCACATAGGTGAAATCGGCGTCGTCGTCCGCGCCGGCGGCATGTGCCTCGCGGCCCACTTCCTGCCAGACCGCGGCATCGATCGGCGGAAACTTGACGTCGCCTTTGGGCGAAGCATGCACCTGGGTGATCTCCAGCCGGTCCGCCAGCGGCATGGCGGCTGCAAAGATATCGCTGCCGCCGATCACCATGATCTCGTCCGCGCCGCGCTTGGCAGCATCCTGGCGCGCAAATGCAAACGCAGCCTCCAGGCTGGTGGCCAGCACCGAGCCGGGAGCGATCAGCCCGAGATCGCGCGTGAGCACGATATTGGTGCGGTCCTTGAGCAGCTTGCCGATCGATTCATACGTCTTGCGCCCCATGACCACCGGCCGGTTGAGCGTCACCTTGCGGAAATGTTGCAGGTCGGACTTCAGCTTCCACGGCAATTGGCCTTCATGGCCGATGACGTTGTTTTCGCCGATGGCTGCGACCAAGACTATTTTCATGACTGCGCCGCGCGGATATGGGGGCTCACACCGCCGCTCATACTGCTACTTGGGCTTTGATGTGCGGATGCGGGTCGTAGTCTTCGATCGCGAAATCCTCGAAACGGAATCCGAAAATATCCTTCACCGCCGGGTTGAGCCGCATCGCGGACAGGCGCTTGGGCGCGCGCGACAATTGCAACTTCGCCTGCTCCAGATGATTAAGATAAAGATGCGCGTCACCAAACGTGTGGATGAACTCGCCCGGCTTGAAGCCGGTCACCTGCGCCACCATCAGCGTGAGCAACGCATAGGACGCGATATTGAACGGCACGCCGAGAAACACATCGGCCGAGCGCTGGTAGAGCTGGCATGAGAGCTTGCCGTCCGCGACATAGAACTGGAACAGGCAATGGCATGGCGGCAGCGCCATCTTGTCGACATCGGCCGGATTCCAGGCGGTCACGATCAGCCGCCGCGAATCCGGATTGCGCCGGATCATGTCGATGACATGGGCGATCTGGTCGATGGTCTTGCCGTCCTGTGCGGGCCATGAGCGCCACTGCTGGCCATAGACCGGCCCGAGGTCGCCGCGCTCGTCGGCCCATTCGTCCCAGATGCGCACGCCGTGCGCGTTGAGATATTTGATGTTGGTGTCGCCGGCCAGAAACCACAGCAGCTCATGCACGATCGACTTCAGGTGCAGCTTCTTGGTGGTGAGCATCGGGAAGCCGTCGTCGAGCGCAAACCGCATCTGATGGCCGAACACCGAGAGCGTGCCGGTGCCAGTGCGGTCGCGCTTTTCCACGCCGTGCTTGAGGATAAGTTCCATCAGATCGAGATATTGGCGCATCGGTCGACCTAGTTTGCTTGGCGCATGATCCTGTCCGAAAACCGGTACCCACTTTTCGGGATCATGCGCCCCACGACTCAAGATGGGGAAGTTTACCCCGCCCGGCAACCGCGCGGCAGGCGCTTATCCGCGCTTTTTGCTACCGTCCGCCAGCACACGGGGGGAAAACGTCATGACCATCGCCTTCGATTGACCTGACCTGCGTGTGACCGTGGTAGGCGGCCAGCCCCGTTGGTCATTTTGGCGCGTTCACTCGGAAGTATCTAAGAAAATTGCTCACTCAACGTGGGATTACTCTGCACTGCGAAGAGAGAACGTTTGGTTCCGAAAGAACTATCGGAAGTAATTTTCAGGCTAGTTCGCTACGGCTATTGGACAAGAGCGAATAGTGCGAAATTCATTTTGAGGGCTGCACCCACGACGCCTTAAATGCGGCCATCGCTTCCTCGCGCGTTGCCGCGTAGCCTCTGTCTGTTGGCTGCTGCGGTCCATGTCCGCGAAACAGCGACCAAAACCAAGGCAATCCGTTCGCCACGTGAGCCCACAAGATACGACCGATCACGTTTCGGTCCTCGTCGATGACCTCGTAGTCGTCGGCTGGCTTGCTCGCGAGGTTGATCGGTTTGAGTTTAAGCATTGGCTCCAGACCGACTTTTTCGATTAGCTTCGTATCGTCAGGGTTTGTACTAATGTGCCCGCTATTGGGGCCTAGATCTCATTCAATTTCGAATTCGGCCGTGCAAATTATTGCCACCGGATTGCCACCGGACGAGTCACAAATGCGCCTCTACTCCGTCGTGGGCAGATACGGGGGCAGAGCGCGACCAGAAATAATTATTTAAATAAGATCAGTATGTTATAGCCGTTTTTGGCGGAAGGGGTGACGGGCTTCTCAGTTTTTCGACTCAACGAACACCTCGTCGCGCCGCTTGCGGATCGCCGGCAAGGCCGCCAGCACCAGCAGGAGTATCGCGACCGCGAGCAGCCCGGCCGAGATCGGCCGGGTCGCGAACACGGTGACGTCGCCGCGCGCGATCAGCATGGCGCGCCGCAGGTTCTCCTCCATCAGCGGCCCGAGTACGAAGGCCAGCACCAGCGGCGCCGGCTCGAAGTCGTGCTTGACCAGCCAATAGCCAACCAGGCCGAAGATCGCCGCGATCACCACGTCAGTCGGCGAGTTGTTGATCGAGTAGATGCCGATGCAACAGAACACGATGATTGAGGGATACAGCAGCCGGTACGGCACCCGCAGCAAGGTCACCCACACGCCGACCAGCGGCAAATTGATGATGACCAGCATCAAATTGCCGAGCCACATCGAGGCGATCATGCCCCAGAACAGTTCGGGCTGTTTGGTCATCACCTGCGGACCCGGCACGATGCCGTGGATGGTCATGGCGCCGACCATCAGCGCCATCACCGCATTGGGCGGAATGCCAAGCGTGAGCAGCGGAATGAACGAGGTTTGCGCCGCTGCATTGTTGGCGCTTTCCGGCGCCGCCACGCCCTGGATGGCGCCGCGGCCGAAGCGCTCGGGATGTTTCGAGACGCGCTTCTCGAACGTGTAGGCGGCAAACGAGGCCACCACCGCGCCGCCGCCGGGCAGAATGCCGAGGATGGAGCCAAGAATGGTGCCGCGCACGATCGCGCCGGAGGAATCGATCAGATCCTGCCGCGTCGGCATCAGGCCGGAAATCTTGGCATTCACGATGTTGCGGCTTTCCTGCGACATTTCCAGGTTGCGGATGATCTCGGCGAATCCGAACAAGCCCATCGCCACATTGGTGAAGCCGATGCCGTCGGAGAGCTCCGGGATATCGAAGGTCATGCGGCCGGCGCCGGTCTCCAGATCCGAGCCCACCATCGACAGCAACAGACCCATGAGGATCATGGCAATGGCCTTGAGCACCGAGCCCTTCGCCAGCACCACCGCGAAAATAAGTCCGAGCACCATCAGCGAAAAATATTCCGCCGGCCCGAACAACAGCGCCAATGAAGTGAGCGGGACACCCAGCGCCGCCACCAGCACGGTGGCAACACAGCCGGCGAAGAACGAACCGATAGCCGAGATCGACAGCGCGGCGCCGGCGCGGCCCTGCCGCGCCATTTGATGGCCGTCGAGACACGTCACCACCGATGTCGCCTCGCCTGGAATATTGACCAGGATCGAGGTGGTCGAGCCGCCATATTGCGCGCCGTAATAAATGCCGGCGAGCATGATGAGCGCGCCGATCGGAGGTAATCCAAATGTGATCGGCAGCAGCATGGCGACCGTCGCCACGGTGCCGATGCCCGGCAGCACGCCGACCAGCGTGCCGACCAGCGTGCCGAGCAGGCAGAAGCCGATATTGTAGGGATTGGCGGCGACCGAGAAGCCGAGCGCGAGATTGGCGAGAAGGTCAGTCAAGGTGATGCGATCCGATCAGAATGCTGGCCAAAGCTGGAACGGAAGCCCGAGCAGATAGACGAACAGTGCCACGCAGAACGCGGTCATCACCATGGCGGCGATCAGGCTTTCCACCCAGCGCATCTCGCTCGATCCCATGATCGAAATGATGAAGGCGGTGAAGGTGGAAACCACCATTCCGAGCGACGGTATCTTGAAGGGAAGTCCGATCATGTTCAGGTCGATGCCGCGGATCATGCCGGCGAACAGCAGGATCGCCACCAGCACATAGGAGGGACCGCGGATAGCGAAGCTTTCGACCGGCGGCCCGTCGATTAAAAGACCCATCAGCACCACCAGCGCGCCGGCGACGGCGAGCATGGTCGCGAACATGCGCGGGGCGGTACCTGGTCCGAAGGCGAAGCCGTGCTGGCCGGGCAACTCGCTCGAGGCCAGGATCGCGATAATCGCCAAGGCGATCAGCGCCAGGCCGCCGTAAAACTCACGCGGACCGCGAACCTTTAATTGAAAGCCGCCCCCCTTATGGGAGGGCTTGGCCTCACCGGACATTTCCCCTCCTCAACACTCTTCTTATTATCCCGGCCCCCGGCATGTTCCCTAGCACACGATCTGCCCCCGCCGGAAGCGCGAACGTTGGGCAATTTCCCCGTTACAGCCAGCCGGCCAACCCCAGAATGCCGCCGGCTGCGAAAATCCACAGCGGGTTCATGCGGGTGGCGAAGGCCACCGCGACGGTAATGGCGGTAATAACGCCGGCATAAACAGTGTTGTCGGCGGCGCGCGCCAGCACGAAGGCGCTGGCCGCGATCAGCCCGAGCGAGACCGGAACCAGGCCGGCCTGGATCGCGATCCGCCAACGCGCGTCCTTGAAACGGCCCCACACCCGCGCGACGAAAAACGCCACCAGGCAGGTCGGCCCGCACATCGCGGCGGTTGCCACCGCCGCGCCCGGGAAGCCGGCGACGTGATAGCCAATCAAGGTGACGATGATGATGTTGGGTCCCGGCGACACCTGGGCGATCGCGAACATGTCGGCGAACTGCCGGTCGCTCATCCAATGCATCACGTCGACCGCGATGCGGTGCATTTCCGGGATCGCTGCATTGGCGCCGCCGACCGCGAACAGCGACAGCAGCGCGAAATAACCGGCGAGCGTGAGCAGCGGCGAGTCGTTCATCGCTTAAACCACGCGAAGGCCACGCTGACCGGCGCCAGCACCACGAACACTAAAGGAAGCGGCCAATGCATGATGGCGACGCCGATATAAAGCCAAGATCGCAATCACCGGACCTGAGTTCCAGCGCTTGATGAACAGCGGCGCCGCCATCTTGGCGACCACTGGCCAGCCCCCACTAAGTGGTCCACCTGCAATGTTAGTCGCAAGGCCGATTGCTAATCCTCTTTGCCAGCCTGGTCTTTGAGTTGTTGGTTGGCAAGCGCGAGGTTTGCGACCAGGCGCCTGAGGAGTTCGTTTTCGCGTTCAAG
>SHVM01000015.1 GCA_009694265.1 Pseudolabrys sp. | reverse complement strand
CATGGCATTGCCGATAGGCCTCTTGCATGGGCCCTTGCGAGGCTGGTTTTTGACCGCCTTCGGCGCAGGATAATGCGCTTTGAACCGCCACTACAAGCATTGATGGCGCGGAATTCTCAGCACTGGCGATTTGGCGGCAGAACGGCTAAAGCGCGGGCCAATGTCGCGGCAAAATCGCAACGGGAGAGTTTCGTGATGTCGAAGAATGCACAAAAGATTGGCTGGATTGGAACAGGCCGCATGGGTACTCCCATGGCGGAACGCCTGCTCAAGGCCGGCCACGACGTGACGATCTGGAACCGCACCCGCGCCAAGGCCGAACCGCTGGCGGCCAAGGGCGGCAAGATCGCCGACAAGCTGTCCGACCTGGCTGCCTGCGACATTGTGTTCTCGATTGTTTCAACCGGAAAGGACCTGGAGGAGGTTTATTTCGGCAAGGACGGCGTGCTCGCCAGCGGGGCCAAGGCGCCGCGCATCGTGGTCGACTGCTCCACCATTTCGGTCGAGGAATCCGCCGCCATCCGCAAGCGCTTGGCCGAGCGCGGCGCCGACTATGTGACCGCGCCGGTGTCCGGCAACGCCAAGGTGATCAAAGCGGGCCGGCTGTCGTCGGTGGTCTCAGGGCCGGAAGCCGCGTGCAAATCGGCGATCCCGCTGATGGAAGTGATCGCGCCGCAGGGCGTCTCCTATGTCGGCGACGGCGAACTCGCGCGCGTCTGCAAGATCGCGCACAACGTCATGCTTGGTGTGGTGATCGAGAACCTGATCGAGATCACGCTGCTCACCAACAAGATGGGCGTGCCGCGCCACGCTTTTCTCGCTTTCCTCAACAACGGCGTCATGGGCTCGATGTTCACGCGCTATAAGACGCCGGCGCTGGTCAATCTCGACTGGACCACGACCTTTACGCCCGAACTGCTGCGCAAGGACCTCGATCTCGGGCTCGAACTCGGACGCGCGATGGACGTGCCGATGCCGGTGACGGCCGCGACGCGCGAAGTGCTGCAAAGCCATTTCGGCGCGGCCATGCTGCAGAAAAATCCGGGCGAATACATTGCCAAGGATTTCGCCGCGCTGGCCGAGACCATGGCGCTCGCCGCCGGCATGACGCTCACGCCGGAAAACAAGAATGTGCCGACCGGGCTGGAGTAATCGCCCCTCTGGCGGCGCGGGCGCACGTAAAAAAGGGCCCCCTTGCGGGGCATCGCACCCGCGCTTGCGCGGGGTGCGCAAGTTAAAAAAGGGCCCCTCTCGGGGCCCTGTGTGCATAAGGTGGAGGATTCACACCGCCGTTTAAGCCAAAAGGGAGGAAAACGGCGGCAGCGCACGGGTGTCAGTGAATAGACCGCACGCGGCTACCACAAGTAAATTGCCCGTAAATATGCTGCTGGATTTGCAGCGCTGACATGCGCCATCATCGGGCGCTGTAAAAGCGGCCGAAACGGAGACGGAAATGGCCTTCAAGCTCTACAACGCGCCGCAATCGACCTGCAGCCAGCGCGTTCGCTTTGTGTTCAACGCAAAGCAGCTTGCCTTCGACGAGGTGAAACTCAATCTGCTGGAAGGCGACCAGCTCAAGCCGGATTATCTCAAGCTCAATCCCAACGGCGTCGTGCCCACGCTCGATCACGACGGCGCCATCGTCACCGATTCAACCGTCATCACCGAATATCTCGACGAAGTCGAGCCGTCCGCAAGCTTCACGCCGGAATCGTCCGTCGCGCGCGCCCATATGCGCGCGCTAATGCATTTCATCGACGAGATGCCGGCCGCCGCCGTGCGCGTGCCGACCTTCAATCTCGCTTTCCTGCCGAGCTTCCAGAAGATGAGCCGCGAGGCCTTCGTGGCGATGGCGGAGTCAAAACCGCTGCGCCGCGAATTCATGATGAGCATGGGGCAGGCGGGATTTCCCAAGGCGGAAATGGACGCGGCGCTCGCCCGCCTGCGCCGTACTTACGAGCGCATGGACGCCGAGATCGAAAAGAGCGGCGGCCCCTGGCTCTTAGGAAAAAAGATCACGCTTGCCGACGTGGCGGTAATGCCGGCGCTGGTGCGCATGCATGATCTCGGCATGCCGAAGTGGCAGGATCTGCCGCGCGTCATCACCTGGTTCGACAATATTCGCGCGCATCCGGCGTTCAAGCCGACCTATTATCCGGGCTCGCTGCTGTCTGAGCGCTTCCCGCATTTGCGGGAGAAGGCTCCGGCGAGCGCGTAACGCGTCACGCCGCCACTGCCTTGATCAGCCACAGGATCGGATAGCCGAAGGTTGCGTCCAGGCTGACGGTAAAACCGCGCAGCCATTCCGGGGCCTGGTCGCTATAGCCGTACATGATAAGCGCGATCAGGGCCGGCACCGCCACCGCGGTCCAAAACAGCCAAGCGCGCCGGCGCGCGCGGTTTTCCGCGCGTTCCTTGGGCGAGATGTAGCGTTGGACGTTAGGTGTCATGAGTGTTTGCGGGGCGCGCGCGATGCACCCCCCACATAGCCTCAATACTTCGCCGCGATCGGCAGTTCCTCAGCTGGGAACAGCGAGATCAGGCGGCAGCCTTTGTCGGTGACCACGACCTCCTCCTCGATGCGCGCGGCGGAATAGCCATCGGTGGCCGGGCAATAGGTCTCGATCGCGAACACCATGCCTTCCTTGATCTCGGTCGGGTGGTCCATCGAGACCACGCGCGAAATGATCGGTCGTTCGTGCAAATTGAGGCCGAGGCCGTGGGCGAATTGCAAACCGAAGGCCGACATTTCGTCGGGGAAGCCGAACTCCTCCGCCTTCGGAAACACGGCGCAGATATGCGCGGTGCTAGCGCCGGGCTTGATGCGGGCGATGGCGTCGTCGAGCCACGTGCGCGCCTTCTTATAGGCGTCGTGCTGCGCGGGCGTCGCGCGCCCGACATTGAAGGTGCGGTAGTAGCAGGTGCGATAGCCCATGAAAGCTTGCAAGATATCGAAGAACGCCTGATCGCCCGGCCGGATCATACGGTCGGTGAAATTATGCGGATGCGGGTTGCAGCGCTCGCCGGAAATGGCGTTCACCGCTTCGACATCGTCGGAGCCGTGCGTATAGAGGAACTTGTTGACCTCGGCGACGATGTCGTTCTCGCGCACGCCAGGCCGCAGCGTGTCGTTGATGAGCTGATAGGCGCCATCCACCATGGCGGCGGCGCGGTTGAGCAGCGCGATTTCGTCGGCCGACTTCACCTCGCGCGCGCTCAGCATGACCTGTTGGCCGTCCTTGACCTTCAGCCCGGCTTTCTCCAGTTCGAACATCATCGGCGGCTCGATGATATCCACGCCGATCGGCATCTTGGCGACGCCGGCGGATTTGAGGATCGAGGCCATTTCCTCGGCATGACGCTTCATCAGGCCGAAGGCCGGATCGACGGTGCCGCGCAGGCCGACGAGGCCGGCCTTGCAATTCTCCGGTTTGAGCCAGGGCGAATAGAGCCTGTGGTGCACAGCGGCCGAGCCGAAGTCCCACAGGATCGGTTCGCCGCCGCGCGTCAGCAGCGCCCAGCGCGACAGCTTGTCGCGCGCCCACTCGCCGATCTTGGTCGACGTGACGTAGCGGATGTTGTTGTCGTCGAACAGCAGCAACGCACCAAGGTCGGAAGCCTCGAGCGCGGCTTGCGCGCGGCCGAGCCGGTAGCGGTGCAGGCGCCGGTAATCGACGCGCTCCTCGAAATCGACGCCCATGGTGCCGAGCACCGGCAAATGGCGGCCCCAGTTGTAGCGCGGGTTGATGTCCTCGGCCGTTATCTTCAGCGGCTCGCGCGTTCTCTCGTCCATGGGGGCTCTCTCTGCTCGTACAATGTTGCGCCGGCTGACCCGGCCTGGATGGGCGGCATTATAGACTTTCCCGCGCGCATTAACACGCGCCTGCGGGGTTTGTCGCCGGGGCTGTTTCTTCCTTCCCTCTCCCGCAAGGGGAGAGGGAAAGAAAGAGTCTGGCCCACAGTTTGCCTATCAATTTTAATCCTAGTGAGGATCATAGTCTAATCGTCCGATCCACCGAGGGCGCTCCATTCCCTCTTTGGAGGGAAAAGGAAAAAGGCAAGCAGGCGGTCCCGGCGCCTCGACACCACGGGCGATGACGCATGCCTGCTTCACGCCACCTTCTTGCCCCACAGCCTGCTAGAGGCAATATCAGCGCCTTGCCGGATCGAGCGCAGCTTGAGCCACACGGCCGGTTCGATCACCCATTCGCGATTGGTGAAGGTGCCGAAGCCGCAATCGGTCGATGCGATCACGCGCTCGCGGTCGCCGACGACACCGACGGCTTCCTCGATGCGGCGCGCCACCACCTCGGGGTGCTCGACGAAATTGCTGGTGGTCTCCACCACGCCGGGGATCAGCAGCATGTCCTTGGGCAGCGGATATTTCTTCAGCGCGTCGTATTCATGCGCGTGGCGCGGATTGGAAAACTCGATCGATAGCGCCCCGACATGGGCCTGATACAGCGCCGGCAAAATCGTGCCGAGCGGCACGTCGTGAATATGCGGGCCTTCCCAGTTGCCATAGCAAATATGCAGCCGCACGCGGTCGCGCGGTATGCCCTCGATGCCGGCATTGATCGCACTGACATGGCGCTCGACCGCCTTGACGAAGCCGGCGTCGTCCAAGTCGCGATACATCATGGTACGGTCCATGGCGAGATCGGGCGCATCGATCTGCAACAGCAAACCCGCCTTGTTGATCGCCAGATATTCGTTGCGCATTTCGCGCGCGATCGCCGCCAGATATTTATCGTGGCTGTCATAGTGGGCGTTCAGCATGGTGGTTGAGACAATGCCGGGCGAGGGCGCGGTCATGAACTGCTCGGAGATTTTTCCCTTGGCAATGGTCTTGAAGCGCGCGATCTCGTTTTCAATCGGCTTGAGGTCGAGATATTTCAGCTCGGCCTGGCATTCCGGCGCATTCTGCTGCTTGCTGACATGCGGAAAGCGCCGCATCAGGCTCGCCACCAGTTCGGGAAATTCCTCGAATTCGCGCCCGCGCCTTCGCTTCGACACGCCGCCGAAGCCCGACATGCGCTGCGGCACATAGGTCTGGAAGCCGACCCGCTGCTGCTCGCCGTCATTGCCGATGTCGATGCCGGCCGACACCTGCTTATCGACCACATGGGTCACGGCCTTATCCATTTCCGCCGCCATTTCCTGGGCGTCGAACTTTTCGCCGGCCTCCTGGCGCAGCAGAAAATCGGACAGTTTCTCGTTGCGCGGCAGGCTGCCGACATGGGTGGTCAGAATGCGGTCCCGGCTGAAGATCATGGACGTTGCTCCCTTTAGCCGTCATTGCGGCCCATTCGTTGCCCCTGCATAATACGAAAACGTCTTGGGAGGACAACAAAATGACCGTCGCGAAAGCGCGCGCGGCAGAGCCAAACGCGGGTGACGCGGTGGGCGTCATCCCACGCGACTACAACTTCGCCGCCGATGTCCTGCAACGCAATCTCGATGCCGGGCGCGCCAATAAGCCGGCCTATATCGACGCGCGCGGTACAACGACCTATGGCCAGCTCGCCGACCGGGTGGCGCGCTTTGGCGCCGCGCTGCGCGGCCTCGGCATCAAGCGCGAAGAACGCGTGCTGATGGCCATGCTTGACACCATCGACTGGCCGACCGCTTTTCTCGGCTGCCTGAAGGCCGGCATTGTCGCCGTGCCGGTCAACACGCTGCTCACCGAGGACGACTACCGCTTCATGCTCGCCGACAGCCGGGCCAAATGCCTGCTGGTATCGGAGGCGCTGTTTCCGAAATTCGAAAAACTCATCAAGCAAAGCCCGGACCTCGAACACGTCATCGTCTCCGGCGATAATCCGCAAAACCTTGACGCAAAAGGCTACCGGCTGTTCGAGGACCTTATCGGCGCCGACGAGCCGGAGTCTTTCACCGCGCCGACAACGGCGGACGACATCGCATTCTGGCTCTACACCTCGGGCTCTACCGGCAAGCCGAAGGGCGCGGTGCATGTCCACGCCAGTTTGAAACTCACCGCCGACCTTTACGGCACGCTGGTCGCCGGCATCAAAGAAAGCGACATGGTCTATTCGGTAGCAAAATTGTTTTTCGCCTACGGTCTCGGCAATGCCATGACGTTCTCGCTCTCGGTCGGCGCCACTACGGTGTTGCTCGCAGACCGGCCGACGCCGGACGGCGTCGCGGCGCTGCTGCGCAAGCACCCCATTACGGTGTTCTACGCGGTGCCGACTTTTTACGCCGCGTTTCTGAACAGCCCAAATGCGTCGCAAAAGGGCGACGTGAAAATCCGCCGCTGCATTTCGGCCGGCGAAGCGCTGCCGGAGGAAATCGCGCGCAAGTGGCACGAACGCTATGGCGTGGAGATTTCCGACGGGCTTGGCACCACCGAGATGCTGCACATTTATCTGAGCAACCGCCCGGGCGCGACCAAATACGGCACCACAGGCAAGGCCGTGCCGGGCTACGACATCAAGCTGATCGGCGAGGACGGCAATCCCGTGAAGCAAGGCGAGATGGGCGAGCTCTATGTGCGCGGGCCTACAGCTGCGGTCATGTATTGGAACAACCGTGAGAAGTCGCGCGCGACCTTCCAGGGCGAATGGACGCGCTCGGGCGACAAATATATCGAGGACGCCGAGGGCTATTACATCTGCTGCGGCCGCCAGGACGACATGCTCAAAGTCTCCGGCATGTATGTCTCGCCGTTCGAGGTGGAGGCGGCGCTCTCCTCGCACCCCGACGTGCTGGAGGCCGCGGTGGTCGGCTGGAACGACGAGCAGAAGCTGATCAAGCCGAAGGCCTTCGTCGTGCTCAAACAGCCGGACAAGGCCAACGACGCGCTGATCCGTACGCTACAGGAGCACGTCAAGCAGAAGCTGGCGCCTTACAAATATCCGCGCTGGATCGAATTCCGCAAAGAGTTGCCGAAAACCGCCACCGGAAAAATCCAGCGCTTCAAGCTGCGCGCGGAAGGGCCCGGCGCGCGGTAATGGCACTCGCGGACGTAGGCTTCCTCGACATTGGCGCCCAGCGCCTGGAATACCGCATGATCGGGCCGCGGCCCGATGCGGCGCCGACTATCGTGATGTTGCATGAAGGGCTGGGCTGCGTCGGACTGTGGGGCGATTTTCCCGACAGGCTACAGGCCGCGACCGGCGCCGGCGTTTTCGTCTATTCGCGCGCCGGTTACGGACAATCGAGCCCGGTCGTGCTGCCGCGCCCGCTCACTTATATGCACATTGAGGCGCGCGAAACTCTGCCGCGCCTGCTCGAGACAATCTGCTTCCAGCGCGGGCTCCTGCTCGGGCACAGCGACGGCGCGTCCATCGCGGCGATTTATGCCGGCACACATCAGGATCATCGCGTCGGCGGGCTGGTGCTGATCGCGCCGCATTTCTTTACGGAAGATTCCGGCATCACGCCTATCGTCGAAGCGCGCAAGGCCTACGAGACGACCGACCTGCGCGCGCGGCTTTCGCGCTGGCACAAGGATGTCGACAACGCCTTCAAGGGCTGGAATGGCGCCTGGCTCGATCCTAACTTTCGCCAATGAGATATCACCGAACAGCTCGCCTATATCCGCGTGCCGGTGCTGATCGTGCAGGGCGCGGACGACCAATACGGAACGGTCAAGCAGATCGAGATCGCGCAACAGGAATGCTACTGCCCGGTCGAGGTCGCGCTATTGCCCAACGCCAAGCATTCACCCCAGCGCGAGGCGCCGGAAGCGACGTTGAAGGCGATTGCGGAATTTGTGAAGCGCGTCCTGTAAACCGCGAACTACTCCGCCGCCTGTTTCACGCTGCTGTCTCGCGCCGAAACCAGATAATCCATCGCCGCCTGCACGCCGCCTTTTTTGTGCGGAATGCCGGCGAGCGACAGTGACATCTCGGTGGCGCCAAGCGCACCGATGAGCATGGTGTCGTTGGTATCGCCGAGATGCCCGATGCGGAACATCTTGCCCTGGAAGCGGCCGAAGCTGGCGCCATAGGAAATATTAAAGTGTTCCAGCGCCAGCGCGCGGAAGGCGTCGGCGTCGTGGCCATCCGGCAGTAATACGGCTGTCAATGTCGGCGAGTAGAATTTCGGATCGCGGCAGATGATCTCGAGACCCCAGGCTTTCACCGCGCGGCGCGTGGCTTCCGCCATGCGGTCATGACGCGCGAACACGTTGTCGAGTCCTTCCTCGTGCAGCATCTCGATCGACACCGCGAGGCCTTGCAGCATCTGCGTCGCCGGCGTGTAGGGGAAGAAGCCGATCTTGTTTATGACGATCATCTCGTCCCATGCCCAGAACGATTTCGGTAGCTTGGAGGTCTTGTTGGCGGCCAGCGCCTTGTCGCTCACCGCGTTGAACGACATGCCGGGCGGCAGCATCAGGCCCTTCTGCGCGCCGCCGACGGTGACATCGACGCCCCATTCGTCATGGCGATAATCGGTGGAAGCGAGCGAGGAAATCGTGTCGACCAGCAGCAGCGCCGGATGGCCGGCTTTGTCGATCGCCTTGCGCACGTCGGCCACCGGCGAGAGCACGCCGGTCGAGGTTTCGTTGTGCAGGAAGCAGACCGCCTTGATCTCCTTGGCCTTGTCTTCGCGCAGCCGGGCTTCGACCGCGGCGGCATCGACGCCGGCGCGCCAGTCGGTGGTGATGAATTCGATTTGCAGGCCGAGCTTTTCGGCCATTTTTTTCCACAGGGTGGCGAACTGGCCGGTCTCCACCATCAGCACCTTGTCGCCGGCCGACAATGTGTTGACGAGTGCGCCTTCCCAGGCGCCGGTGCCGGTGGCGGTGTAGATGATCACCGGATTACTGGTCTTGAAGATGGTCTTGATGCCCTCTAGGCACTTCTTGGCCAGCCGGGCGAATTCCGGGCCGCGGTGGTCGATGATGGGGGTATCCATCGCCCGCAATACGCGGTCGGGAAGCGGGGTGGGCCCTGGAATATGCAGGGCATGTCGCCCGACCGGACGCGAGGAATTCTTAGCCATTGGCATTCGCTCCTAAAACCGCGGCTTTTGAAGGATTTTCGTGGGTTAACCACGGGCGCGTCCCGGCCAGGGAGCGGCGCTTGTGGCGTTGAACTATGAATGCAACATTGCGGTCAAGCGGTTTTCCGCGGCTAGCAAACAAGCTCTTCATGCATAGCCAGATCTGGGCACGACAAGGACGGATGCCGTGGCGCTGGTAATGCCCGGCCTGGAACGGCGGCTGAAGGCCGAATTGAGCGGCGATGTGCATTTCGACCGTTTCACCCGCGGCCGTTATGCCGCCGATGCCTCGCATTACCAGATTATGCCGGTCGGCGTGGTGGCCCCCCGCACCGTCGAGGAGGCTGAGCGGGCGATTGGCATTGCCCGCACCGAGGGGGCCACCGTGCTGGCGCGCGGCGGCGGCACCTCGCAGGCGGGCCAGACCGTCGGCGATTCTCTGGTCGTTGACTGCTCCAAATACCTCACGCGCGTTCTCGATCTCGACGTCAAGCGCAAGCAATGCACGGTCGAGCCCGGCATCGTGCTCGACGATCTCAACCGGCAACTCAAGCCGCACGGGCTGTGGTTTCCGGTCGATATCTCGACATCGTCGCGCGCCACCATCGGCGGCATGGCCGGCAATAATTCCTGCGGTGGCCGCTCGATGCTCTATGGCACCATGCGCGACAATGTGATCGCAATCGACGCGCTGCTGGCGGACGGTTCGCTCGCGCATTTCGGCCGCATCGGCGGTAATATCAACGATGTGCCGGCGCCGCTGCGGCCGCTGATAAAGGACCTGCTCGCCATCGGCACGCGCGAGGCCGGCGAAATTGCCGCGCGCTTCCCCAAGGTGCAGCGCCGCGTCGGCGGTTACAATCTCGATGCGCTGGTGCCGTTCAAGAACGACGTCAACCTTTCGCATATTTTGGTTGGCGGCGAAGGCACGCTCGGTTTCTCGACTCGCATCGAATTGAAACTGTCGCCGCTGCTCGGCCGCCGCGCGGTCGGCGCCGTTCACTTCGGCAGATTTTACGAGGCGATGAATGCCGCCCAGCATATCGTGCGGCTCGGACCCATTGCCGTGGAATTGATCGACCGCACCATGATCGAACTGGCGCGCGCGATCGCGATGTTCCGGCCTACGCTGGAAAAATTCGTGCGCGATGATCCGGCCGCCATTTTTCTGGTCGAGTTTGCCGAGGAGGATCACGAGGAAAACCTGCACCAGCTGCGCCAGTTGAAAGACCTGATGGGCGATCTCGGTTTTGGCTGGGACCGGGCCGGCGCGAAATGGGGCGGCGTGGTGGAAATCCTCAATTCCGAACTGCAAACCGCCATCACCGACGTGCGCACCGCCGGCCTCAACATCATGATGTCGATGAAGCAGGCGGGTAAGCCGGTCTCCTTTGTCGAGGATTGCGCGGTGCCGCTCGAACATCTCGCCGATTACACCACGCGGCTGACGGAAATTTTCGAGAAACACGGCACCCGCGGCACCTGGTACGCACATGCCGGCTCCGGCTGTCTGCATGTGCGGCCGATTCTCAATTTGCGGCTGGATAAAGATGTGCATGCCATGCGCGCGATCGCCGAAGAGGCCTTCGCCATGGTGCGCGAATACAAGGGCTCGCATTCCGGCGAGCATGGCGACGGGCTGGTGCGCTCGGAATTCAATGAGGCGATGTTCGGCCCTCGGCTGGCGCGCGCTTTCGAGGAGGTGAAGGACCGCTTCGATCCCAACGGGTTGTACAATCCAGGCAAGGTGGTGCGGCCGCCGAAATTCGACGATCGCAGCCTGTTCCGCTATGCGCCCGGCTATCACGGCGAGGACATCAAGACCCATCTCGACTGGTCGGGCTATTCGGGCTCGGGCGGCGGGTTCCAGGGCGCGGTCGAGATGTGCAACAACAACGGCGCCTGCCGCAAATTGGCCGGCGGCGCCATGTGCCCGAGTTATCGCGTGACACGCGACGAGCGCGACGTGACGCGCGGCCGCGCCAATACGCTGCGGCTGGCGATCAGCGGCCAGCTCGGCCCGGATGCGCTCGCCTCCAGTGAGATGGCCGACACGCTCAAGCTTTGCGTTTCCTGCAAGGCCTGCCGGCGCGAATGCCCGACCGGCGTCGACATGGCGCGCATGAAAATCGAAGTGCAGGCGGCGCGCGCCGCCAAACACGGTCTTTCGCTGCACGACCGTCTGGTCGGCTTTCTGCCGCACTACGCGCCGTATGCCGCGCGCTGGCCGTATTTTTTCAATCTGCGCAACCGCAGTCCGATCGTTCGCCGGGCCTCGCAAATCTTCGCCGGCTTCTCGACCCGACGCAGCTTGCCGAAGTGGCGTAAGGATATTTACCGCGACCGTTCCGACTGGACTTATGCGCCGGCGAGTTCGGTCGAGGCTCCGATGCGCGATGTCGTACTGTTCGCCGACACCTTCAATCGCTATTTCGAGCACGAAAATCTCGAAGCCGCCATGCGCGTGCTCACTGCCGGCGGCTATCGTGTGCATGCCGTGTTGCCGAAAGACGGCGATGCGCGTCCGCTCTGCTGCGGCCGGACTTTCCTGTCGGTCGGCATGGTCGACGAAGCGCGGGTTGAGATGCAGCGCACGCTTGATGCTTTGGCGCCTTACGCCGCGCGCGGCGTGCCGGTCATTGGACTGGAGCCGAGCTGCCTGTTCACTTTCCGCGATGAATTGCCGGCTTTGATCAAATCGGACGCGGCCAATGCGCTGTCGGGGCAGGCGCTGCTGCTGGAGGAATTCCTCGCCCGCGAGCAATCGGACGGCCGGCTCAATTTGCCGCTCGGTCCGCTACCGAAAAAGGCGCTGCTGCATGGCCACTGTCATCAGAAGGCGTTCGACGCCATGGGCGCGGTCGAGAGCGTGCTGAAGCTCATTCCGGAGCTGTCCGTCGAGACGGTGGAATCGAGCTGTTGCGGCATGGCCGGCAGTTTTGGTTACGCGGCCTCAACCATCGACGTCTCGCTCAAAATGGGTGAGCTGTCGCTGCTGCCGGCGGTGCGCAAGGCGCCCGCCGACGCGCTGATCGTGGCCGACGGCACCTCATGTCGGCATCAGATCCACGACGGCGCCGATCGTGATGCGTTGCATGTGGCGCGCGTTTTGGAAATGAGCCTCGCTACGGCGCCGCGTCTGGGACCGAGCGGCTGACACAGCCGGTTTTTAAAACCGTAAGTTCACGCCGAGCGTGAGCCACTGGGCATTTTCGCCGGTGATATTGTGGCCCCAAATCAGGTCGAGATCGACATTGTCCTGCGGCGTGACGCGCAATCCGATTTGGGTTCGCGGGTCACGGATGGAGTTAGGCGCAGGTGCTTTGTCTTCGCCCACGGCCGACAGGCGGCCGGCCTGGCCGTAGACTTCGCCGATCAAGGTCAGCGGCTTGACGAAATTCCATTCGAACCCCGCGCCCCAGGTCAGGTAATGAATCTTGGCGGCATTATCGTACAGCCATCCGCCGTTCACGTTGATGCGGAGCTTTTCCTGGATTTGAAACGTAACCGGTACATTGATGAAGCCGCCGGTATGCGCGCCGGTGATCAGATCCCAGGTGCTGCCGCCGGAAATACCGAGCCCGAAAGGATGGTTTTCGACCGGAATGAGATTGGTCTTGGCTTTTAGCGTGCCGCTGGTGCCCCAAACGCCGTCACCACGCGAACGTTGCAGTTGTGCCCCGAGTTCGACCGGGATGCCGAGCTTGACCACACAGGCCGGCGAAGTGACGGCGGTGAAGTCGTGATTGGTTGCGGCCGATGCCCACGACTCGATCTTGCATTCGCCCGGTTTTCCAACCTCGACGTCGTCGATTGCGAAGGCTCCGTCCGCGGCATAAGCCGTTGCCGGCAGCAGCAGGACGCCGGTGGCGAGCATCAATCGCGCAATCGCCCGCCGCAATGAACTGGTGCTCATGGTGATCGTACCGCCCGCACTCTAACAATCCCGGCCACAACGCCTAGATTCTTCGGGGCATCACAGCATCACGGCCACGGTTCCGCAAGTTGGAACGATTTAGTTATATACGGCGTCAAAAAGCGGCCCGCCCGGACGGGGACTGGCCGGGCGGGCCTTTGGGATCGGCGCAGGGATGGACGGGGGGCTGGCGCCGATCGCAGCCTTGGATTCGGAGATTAGTAAGGGGCGACGTCGCAGACCTTGATGACGCGCAGGTTGCCCCAGCGATCCATACGCTCGACGTAGCGGCATTCGCGGTAGCCGGGCGCGTAGTAATAGGAGTTGGAAGCTGCTGCGATGCCGACCAGCGCGCCGGCGGCAATGCCGATGCCGAGGGCTGTGCCGAAGCGGGGGTGGGCCTGGGCTTCGCCGCCAATGGCGGTGAAAGCGGTGGCCAAAGTGAGGGCGGCGAGGGCGGCGGCGATGGTCTTGGTGTTGGTCATGGCGGTCTCCATCCGGTTGAATTGGGGCGGCCGTCATGGCCGCGTACCAATGGGTCGCGGGTGGAGATAAAAAGGTTCAAACCGTTTTTTAGGGCGTGGTTAGGTCCCTAAGAGCTGTGCCAGCCATTCGGGCCTGAAATTAAGCCCAGCGAAGCCCGCAAACCCGAAAATCATGCCGAGGGCGCCCGAACCCCAGGCGACGTAGAGCAGCCAATAACTGTCGACCAAGGCCGCGACCGCGGCCAGCGCAATGGCGATCGACGTAAACGCGTCCGACATGTCGAACTGGTCGTCGCGGAAGTTGAGCCGATCATATTCCTTCTCCAGGGATTCCGCCTTGGTGCGGGTCTCTTTCGAGCGCGCAACATATTTTTTGATATCGGCCTCGAACTCCGCAGCCTGCTTGGCGGCCAGCGCGCGGTCGAAATTGCCGGCGGTTTCCAGCAGTCGCAGTTGCGCCAATCCGTTTTCGTCGACATGCAGCTTGATGCGCGCTGCCTGATATTCCGTCCAGGCGTCCACCGATTCCGCCTTGGCCTTCTGCATGGCCTGGTTGATGTTATCGTCCTTGATCTTCGATACCGCCATGAACACCGACAGGATCACCACGCTGACGGCGACCAGATCGTTGAGCCTCTTGTTCGAGCTTTCAGTCTTGATGTCCGCGTCCATCGTGCCCCCCAGCTTGCGAGGGCCGGATTGTAGCGGGAAACAACGTTATTTGCTGCTGCCCGATCGGCCCGCTTCGGTTATTCTTCGCCAGCGGCGGTGAGGGGACAAAAATGCAATTGACCAGGTTTTGCAGGATCGCGGCTGCTGCGGTGCTCGCTGGCACGCTGACGCTGCCGCCGGCGCACACCCAAACGCTGGACAAGGTTCGTTTCGGCACCAATTGGGTGGCGGAGGCCGAACACGGCGGCTTCTACCAGGCACTCGCCGATGGCACCTATGCCAAATACGGTCTCGATGTCACCATCCTGCCGGGCGGGCCGAACGTGAACAACCGCGTCCTGTTGCCGGTCGGCAAGCTCGACTTCTTCATGAGCGCCAACACGCTGCAATCCTTCGATGCGGTCGAGCACAACATTCCGACCGTGGTGGTAGCGGCGAGTTTCCAGAAGGATCCGCAGGTGCTGATCGCGCATCCGGGTGTTGCGAAATTCGAGGACCTGAAAAAACTCACACTGTTCGTCTCCAAGGAAGGCATGGTCAGCTATTTCCAGTGGCTCAAAGCCGACTTTGGTTTCGATGAATCGAAGGTGAAGCCCTACACCTTCAATGTGCAGCCGTTTCTGGCCGACAAGCATTCCGCCATGCAGGGCTATGTCACCTCCGAACCCTACGCGATCGAAACGCAAGGCGGCTTCAAACCGAAAGTGTTCCTGCTCGCCGATGAGGGCTTCAATGCCTATTCGACGCTGATCGAGACCCGTCGCGATCTGGTGGAGAAGAAGCCTGATCTGGTGCAGCGTTTTGTCGATGCCTCGGCCATCGGCTGGTACCGCTATCTCTATGGCGACAGCCGGCCGGGCAACGACCTGATCAAGAAACATAATCCGGAAATGACCGACGCGCTGCTCGTGTATTCCATTGCCAAGATGAAGGATTACGGCATCGTGGATTCCGGCGACTCGCTCAAGCTCGGCATTGGCGCCATGACCGATGCGCATATGAAGAATTTCTTCGACAAGATGGTGCGCGCCGGCGTGGTCAAGGCGGGCATCGATTACAAACGCGCCTATACTCTGCAATTCGTCAACAAGGGCGTCGGCGTCGAGTTGCAGCCGAAATGAGTTCGCCGGACAAGACAATCGTTTCGCTGCGCAATGTCGGCAAGACGTTCGAGAGTGGCACGGTCGCGCTCGATCGCTTCAATCTCGATGTTGGCTCCGGCGAATTCGTGTCGCTGCTGGGACCATCCGGCTGCGGCAAGTCGAGTGCGCTGCGTATCGTCGCGGGCTTGAGCACGGCGTCCGAGGGGTCGGTCGAAGGACCGGGCGGCGCGGGAGCAGGCCATATCGGCTTTGTGTTCCAGGAGCCGACCTTGATGCCGTGGGCCGATGTCGCCGCCAATGTGCGGCTGCCGCTCAAACTGAGCGATGCCGATGAAGCGCGGTCGCGCGCCGCGGTGACGCAGGCGATTGCGCGCGTCGGACTTGCCGATTTTGCCAGAGCCTATCCGCGCGAATTGTCCGGCGGCATGCGGATGCGGACGTCGATTGCCCGCGCGCTGGTGACCGAGCCGGAATTGCTGCTGATGGACGAGCCGTTCGCCGCGCTCGACGAAATCACCCGCTTCAAGCTTAACAACGATCTGCTGGTGCTGTGGCAGCAACTTCGCCGCACGGTAATCTTTGTCACCCATTCGGTGTTTGAGTCGGTCTATCTGTCGCAACGCATCGTGGTGATGACGCCGCGTCCCGGCCGCGTGTTTGCCGAAATCGCGATCCCGGCGCCTTATCCGCGCGACGAACGCTTTCGGACATCACCGGAATATGCCGGTTTTTGCCGCACGGTCTCCGAGGCGCTCAGCCAAGCCATGGCGGGTGGCGTGCCATGAGCGAGCGAGCGCTTCGCATCGGATTGCCGGTTGTGACACTGGCGCTGGTCGTGCTGGCCTGGGATCAGATCGTGCGTCTGTGCGCTATTCCACCCTACGTGCTGCCGGGCCCGGGCCTGGTGCTGGCAACCTTGATCGCCGACAGCAGCCTGTTGTGGCAATCGCTGCTGGTGACTCTCACCATTACCTTCGAAGGTTTCCTGCTGGCCGCATTCGGCGGCGTCGCGCTGGCAATTGCATTCAACCAATGGCGGTTGTTCGAATATTCGCTATATCCTTACGCGGTGATCCTGCAAGTGACGCCGATCGTCGCCGTCGCGCCGCTATTGCTGATCTATCTGCCGCAGCCACTGGCGGTGCTGGCCTGTGCATGGATCGTGGCGTTCTTCCCGGTGCTGGCCAACACCACGCTTGGCCTCAACTCGGTCGACCACAATCTCATCGCGCTGTTCGATCTGTACAAGGCCTCGCGCTGGCAGGTGCTGTGGAATCTGAAGCTACCGGCGGCGCTGCCACAGATGCTCGCCGGCCTGCGGATCGCCGGCGGGTTGTCGTTGATCGGCGCGGTGGTGGCCGAGATTGCCGCCGGCTCGGCCGGCGCCGGCTCGGGGCTTGCCTACCGCATCGCTGAATCCGGTTACCGCCTCAACATCCCGCGCATGTTCGCGGCGCTGCTGCTGTTGTCGTTGGCGGGCGTCGCGATCTTCTTTGTGCTGTCGGCGCTCTCGCATCTCGCGTTGCGCCGCTGGCATGAGAGCGCGGTCAGGCGTGAGCGTTAGCCCAAAACATATTGCGCGACGACGCCGAGCGCCGCCATCGCCAGCACCACCTCGATCAAGCTGCGGTGCAGGCCGAAGGCGAGTGCGGCGGCTATCCCCGCCAATACAGTCGCGCGGATATCGAGCGCCAGTGGATCGAAAGCGTACCAGCGCAGCGGACCGGCATGCATCTCGGTCACCTTGCCGAACAGCACATGCAGCGCGAACCAGACGGTTAGATTGAGGATGACGCCTACGACCGCCGCGGTGATGGCGGCCAGTGCGCCGGACAGCTGGCGATTGGCGCGCAGCCGCTCGACGAAGGGCGCGCCAGCGAAAATCCACAGCATGCTTGGCACGAAGGTCACCCATGTCGTCATGGCGGCGCCAAGCACGCCGGCGGCAATCGGAGAGAACGGCGCAGCCTCGCGGAACGCAGCCAGGAAGCCTACAAATTGCGTCACCAGGATGAGCGGGCCCGGCGTGGTTTCGGCGAGGCCGAGCCCATCCACCATCTCCGGCGCGGTCATCCATCCGTAGGTCTGCACCGCCTCCTGCGCCATGTAAGCGAGCAGCGCATAGGCACCGCCGAAACTCACCACCGAGAGCTTCGAGAAGAAAATTCCGATGCTCACCAGCACATGCTGCGGCCCAATGATGAGCGCCGCGAGCGCCACCGGCGCCCACCACACCAGCAAACCGACCAGCGACGCGACGGCGAATTGCCGCCAGCGGTTTTTAGCTGGCGGCGGTACGTCGATATTTGTATTAGCGAGACCAAGTTGCGATGGCGTTCGGCGCGCCACCAGATAACCAACCAGCGCGGCCGCCGCTACGATCAGCGGAAACGGCAGCGCCAGAAAGAAAATGCCGGCAAAGGCTGCCGCCGCCAGCCCAAGCAGGAGAGAAGTCTTGAGCGCGCGCTTGCCGATGCGAATTAGCGCCTCGACCACGATCACCAGCACGGCGGCCTTGATGCCGAACAGCGCGCCGTCCACGACCGAGATACCGCGCCCCAATGCGTAAAGCAGGCTCAGGCCCAGCATGAAGAGCGCGCCCGGCAGCACGAACAATATGCCGGATACCAATCCGCCGCGCACGCCATGCAGCAGCCAGCCCAGATAGGTCGCAAGTTTCTGCGCCTCCGGCCCCGGCAGCAGCATGCAGAAATTAAGCGCGTGCAGGAAACGCGCTTCGTCGACCCATTTTTTCTCGTCAACCACGACGCGATGCATCAACGCGATTTGCGCCGCCGGCCCGCCGAAATTGATGCAGCCGATCTCCAGCCAGACCTTGAACGCTTCGGCGAAAGTAGGCTTTGGCGCAGTGTTCATGTCATGCAGCTTTCACGGGCCAATTGTGGCGTTCCTCGGCGGCGAGTCGCAGCCAGGCGAACAGCGCATCGTAGACCATGAAACCGCGGGTGAGCAGCCCATGATCGTCGTCGCCGGCAAGTGCTGACAGGCCAAGCGAAATCGCATGCAGGCCCGCCGCTTCCGGCGCGAGGTCGGGCCGCGCGGTATCGGCGCCGCGCACGATCAAGGCGAGGCGCGCCAGCGAAGGCTCACTTTCCAGGCCGAACAGCTTGAGCATGGTGTCGAAGCTGCAGCGCTCTCCGTCGTGCGAAATCTCGACATTGGCAATGTCGAACGGGATGCCGCCGACCTCGGCGGCGGAGGCTTCGACATAGGCCGGATCGACGAACAGGATTTTCGCGTCGGCGTCGATGAAACGCCGGATCAGCCACGGGCAGGCGATGCGGTCGATTTTCGGCCGCCGCCGCGTTACCCAGACGCTGGGGCGGCGCGGTGCAAAACGTTCGAAGGTCTTGCGGTCGACCATCGGCAGTCCGGCCTCGCTCCAGGCCGCATAGCCGCCCTCAAGCATGGCGGCCTCGTAGCCGGCGCTACGCAGCTCGGCGGTGACGAACTGGCTGAGCTCCTTGCCGGCTTTGCAGGCAACGACAATCGGGCGCTGCCGGTCGAGCGTTGCGATCCATTGCGCGAGCGCGGCCGGATCTTGCCAAATGGAGGCGGGTAACAGACCCGGCGTGGACTCATAAATGTCTCGTCGCCGCACATCGACGATCTGCGGCGCATCCGCCGTGCCAATCAAGTGCCAGAGTTCTTTGGGTGAGAACGAAAAGTTTGGAGACAGCATAGGTCCCCTCCGTGAACGAAGGAGACGGTGCTTGGGCTCGCAAGCCTTAAAAGCATGGGGCGACCGCCGCTGGCCCCACAAAAAACTCTAACGCACTACCGGCGCGTCAGCAAGGCGTTCAGTCATCGAAAAAACGCCGGCACAATCAGCGAGAATCCGGAAATCAGCAGCAAGATGAGAATGGCCTTACGAAACGCCGCATCGTCTAATCTTCCATAGAGTTTGACGCCGACCCACAGGCCCAGCAGCAGCGCCGGCAAGCCCATGAAGAAAAGCTTGAGGATGTCGGCATTGAAGAGATGGCCCGCCGAAGCGAAGGTCAGCGTGGCCATCGTCATGGTGATGAACAGCACGGGCTGAAATATCGCGCGCTGGGCATCTTTCGGCCCGCCGCCGAGCTGGACCCAGATCGTACTAATGACTCCGCCAAGGCCGGTGAGGCCGCCGAGCAGCCCGTTCAAGACGCCGATGCCGGTATCGGTCGCCGCATTGGACTTGATAGCCGTGATGGTGGGCCGCGCGAGATTGTAGGTGCTATACAAGATCAACAATACGCCGACGCCGATGCGCACGTATGCGGGATTGAGAAACGTCACCAGATAGGCGCCGAGCGGAACGCCGACGGCGCCGCCGATGATGAACGGCAAGATCCGCCGCCACTGCAACGCATTGCGGACTTTCCAGATGCCATAGGACTGGTTGACCACGCCGTAAGCGGCGATCAGCACCGCCGTTTGCAGCGGCGTGATGATGTGTAGCCAGATGCCGGACACAACTAAACCGGCCGCGAAGCCCGTCAGGCCGCTGGTGAAACCGCCGAGAAATGTAGCGAGAAGAAAAAGTCCGAGTACCGTGCCATCCATAGGTCGCTCCTGTAAGGAGTTGACCAGCGCTTGGATGGATGGCGTCCATCTCGAGGGGAGGCTGAAATGACCCCTGCGCGAACGGCATACCACATAACGAAGTTAAAGCAATTCCGGCACCACCAGCACAAATCCGGAAATCAGTAGCAGCACCAGGACGACTTTGCGGAAGGCGGCATCGTCGAGATGTCCGTATAGCTTGATCCCGGTCCATACGCCGGCGGCCAGAAAAGGCAGGCCGTAGACATAGAGCCTGGTCAATTCAGCGGTGACGGCTCCGGCGACACTCAGCGATACGGCGCTCAACACGAAAGTCGCGAGAATCACCGGCTGGAAAATCGCGCGCTGTTCGTCCTTCGGCCAGCCGCGCAATTGGCACCAGATGGTGATGAAGGGTCCGGCCAGTCCGGTCAGGCCGCCCATCATCCCGTTGATCATGCCGACGCCGGTTTCGACGGCGAAGCCGGCATGCATCCGCTTCAGGTGCGGCCGCGCCAGGCTGTAGATGCTGTAGACGATCAGCAGCAGGCCGACGCCGATGCGCAGATAGGCCGGATCGATGTAACTAAGCAGCGCCGTTCCCAGCGGAACGCCCAATGCGCCGCCGAGGATGAACGGGGCGACCGTGCGCCAACGCAAGGCATGCCGCAGCGTCCAGATGCTGTAGCTCTGTACCAGCAGGCCGTAGCCCACGATCAGGGCCGCGGTCTGGATCGGCGTTAGGATGTGCAGCCAGATGCCGGAAACGACGAGGCCCATGGCGAAACCGGCCAGGCCGGAGACGATGCCGCCGAAGAATATCGATGCGAGAAAAAGCGCTAGAACCGTGCCATCCATAGGTCGCCCCTAAGTAGAACGAAGTGACCAGCGCTTGAATGGATGGCTGCCATCTCGAGGGGAGGCTGCTAATACCCCTGTGAAACGAGTATAGCAGCACCCGAAGCCAATTCAATTCATTCGACATGATGCCCACGAAAACAGAATTTGCGCACCAGCGCCGCCAGCGCCTCATTGGCATCGCCTTGATGTGCGGTGCGGTGGCGCTGTTTGCCTGTCTCGATGCCACCGGGAAATATCTCAATCATCACATGGATACGATGCAGGTGGTGTGGGCGCGCTACACCGGCGCGTTCCTGCTGGCTTTGCTCATCGCAAATCCGATCAACCATCCGGGGATGCTGGTGACGCGCCGGCCATTCCTGCAGATCGGGCGCTCGGCGCTGCTTCTCTTTTCTACGGCGCTGAATTTTACCGCGCTGCGTTATCTGCAGCTCGACGAAGCGTTGTCGATTCTTTTTTCCACGCCGTTCATCGTGGCGGTGCTGTGCGGTCCGCTGCTGGGCGAGTGGGTCGGCTGGCGGCGATGGACCGCGATTGGTGTCGGCTTTTTTGGCGTACTTCTGGTGGCGCGGCCGGGCTTCGGCGGCATTCATCCGGCCGCCTTGCTCTCGCTCGGCAGCGCCGTTTGCTATGCGGTCTATGCGATTTCTACCCGCGTGCTGGCGCGTACCGATTCCAACGAGACCACGCTGTTCTATTCCAATCTGGTGGGCGCGGTCGCCATGTTGCCGGTCATTCCTTTCGTGTGGACCGCGCCGGAGAATGGTCTCATTGTTGCGTTGATGGTGTTGATTGGCGCGCTTGGGAGCGGCGGGCATTATTTGTTGATTGTAGGCCACCGCCTCGCACCGGCCTCGGTGCTGGCGCCGTTCATTTATACCCAGATGGTGTGGACGACGGCGCTGGGTTTTCTGGTCTTTGGCGATGTGCCGCACCGATGGACCATCGTGGGTGGGCTGATTGTGGTGTCGTCGGGGCTTTATTTGCTCAATCGCGAGCGCAAAGTGGGCAAGCCCGCGCCTTCCACGCCGGTTGCCTAAGCGTCGGGAGCGGGGCTAAGTTCCGGCGCGTATGATCCCGAAAAGTGGCAACCGGTTTTCGGATAAGATCATGCGCAAATATAGAGAGTTTCGGCTTTTCGAGGATCATTAATGGCGACGATAAGAGACCGGGCGCCGGGACCCGCCGGTTCCGGTTTGAACGACGATATTGGCGAGCAGAAGCGCCTGGCCTTGTATCGCTCGCAGGTGCGCCTGCGCGAGGCGGAACAGCGCGCCTTCGACCTGTTTCTGCAGAACCTGGTCAAGGGCACCAGCCATCTGTCGCTCGGGCAGGAGGCGATCGCCGCCGGCTTTGCCGAAGCCATGGTGAAGGGCGACTTGAGCTTTTGCACCTATCGCGGCCATGCCCATACGCTGGCGCGCGGGGTGCCGGTCGAGAAAGTGCTGGGTGAGCTGATGCAGCGCGACAACGGCTTAATGCGCGGCAAGGGCGGCTCGATGCATTTAACGTCCGAGGAACACGGCGTGATGGGTTCCTACGCCATTATCGGCGCGCATCTTCCGATTGCCTGCGGGGCCGCCTGGCGCGCGCAATACAAAGGCGACAAGGATGTCTCGGTCTGCTTCTTCGGCGACGGCACCACCAATATCGGCGCGTTCCATGAAGCGTTGAATTTCGCGGCGGTGTGGAAACTGCCGGTGATCTTCGTCTGCGAAAACAATCTCTACATGGAATACACACCGATCGGCGATGTTACCGCCGTGCCGCATCCGGCCGCCGACCGCGCCTCGGCCTATGGTCTTGAGCGCATCGTGATCGACGGCAACGATGCCGACGAATGCTATCGCACCGCGCAGAAGGCATTCGCCAAGGCGCGCGCCGGCGCGGGGCCGTCGCTGATCGAGTGCATGACTTACCGGCACAGCGGCCATTCGCGCGCCGATCCGGCGAAGTATCGCCCTGAGGGCGAGTTGGAGCGGTGGAAGCTGCGCGATCCGATCAAGATTTATCGCGAACGGCTGAAGCAGTTTGGCGTGAGCGACGCCGCCATTGAGGCGATCGACGCCAGCGTACGCAAGGAAGTCGATGACGCGACCGAGGCGTGCAAGGCTGCGCCACCGCCGCCGCTCGATATCCTGACCACCGATGTCTATGCCGACGGGGGCTGGGCATGGAGAAATTAAAATGCCGGAACTGAGTTATCGAGACGCCGTCGTCCGCGGTATCGCGCAGGAAATGGCGCGCGATCCCGATGTCGTGTTTCTCGGCGAGGATGTGGCGAAGGCCGGCGGCGTGTTCAAGGCGACCGTCGGTCTGTACGAACAATTCGGTCCGCTACGCGTGCGCGACACGCCGATTTCCGAACAGGCGATTCTCGGCGCCGCCATGGGCGCGGCCATGACCGGTCTTAAGCCGATTGCGGAAATCATGTTCTCGGATTTCTTCGCGGTTTGCTTCGACTACATCGCCAATGAATTCCCCAAGAGCCGCTACATGTCGAACGGGCAAACGAAGTGCCCGCTTGTCGTGCGCACCGGCAATGGCGCCGGCTCGCGCTTCGGTGCGCAGCACTCTCAAAGCGTCGAGAATTGGTGCATGATGATTCCGGGCCTCAAGGTGGTGGCGCCGTCGACGCCGCGCGACGTCATCGGCCTGTTGGCAGCCGCGGTGCGCGATCCCGATCCGGTGATTTTCCTCGAGCACAAGTCGCTCTATGCGACCAAAGGCGAGGTGCCGGACGGCGAAATCGTCGATACGCTCGGTACCGCCAAGATCGTTCGCCCCGGCAAGGATTGCACGATCATCGCGCTGGCGCTGATGGTGTCGCGTGCGCTTGAGGCGGCGGAAAAGCTGAAGGCGGAACACGGCATTGACTGCGAAGTGATCGACGTGCGCTCGCTGGTGCCGCTCGATACGCAAACCATTCTTGGTTCCGTCGCCAAGACGCACCGGCTGTTCTCGGTCGAGGAAAATCCGCGGCTGTGCGGCTGGGGTGCCGAGATCGTATCGATCGTGGCGGACGAAGCATTCTACGATCTCGATGGCCCGCCGGTGCGGATCACCACGCCGCATATTCCGTTGCCGGCCGCCGATATTCTCGAAGACATCGTGCTGCCGACGCCGGGCCGCATCGTCGATACGGTGCGGCGGTCGCTGGGGAGCTAGAGCGCGAAGCGAAAGGTTCAGTCATGTACGAAAATCTTCTTGCCAATGTGCCGACCGATCTGTGGATCGGCGGCAAATGGCGTAAATCATCCGACAATGTGCGTTTCGACGTGATCGATCCGGCGACCGAGAAAAAGATTGCATCGGTCGCCAGCGCCACGGTCGAGGATGCCAAGCTGGCGGTCGATGCCGCCGACGCCGCCTTTGAGGGCTGGGCCGGGCGCAAGCCGCGCGAACGCGCCGAGATTCTACGCAAGGCCTATGAGCTGATCATGCGCGACGCCGAGCGCTTCGCCAAATTGATCACGCTGGAAAACGGCAAGGCGCTGTCGGATTCTCGTGGAGAAGTAGCGTATGCGGCCGAGTTCTTCCGCTGGTATGCCGAGGAAGCCGTGCGCAACAACGGCTCAGTCTCGCGCGCGCCGGCGTCGGGCGCACGCATCTTCGTGCAGCACAAGCCGGCCGGCATCGCCGTACTGGTGACGCCGTGGAATTTCCCGGCCGCCATGGCGACGCGCAAGATCGGACCTGCATTGGCCGCCGGCTGCCCTGTGGTGCTCAAGCCCGCTTCCGACACGCCGCTCACCATGCTGGCGCTGATGCCGGTGCTGGAAGAGGCGGGTGTGCCCGCCGGCGTGGTCAATGTGGTGCCCTCGCGCCGCTCCGGTCCGGTGGTGAGCGCGATGCTGCACGATCCGCGTGTGCGCGTGTTATCCTTCACCGGCTCGACCGAAGTCGGACGCAAGCTGCTGCATGAGGCTGCTGACAACGTGCTCAAACCGTCGATGGAGCTCGGCGGCAATGCGCCGTTCCTGGTGTTCGAGGATGCCGACATCGACGCCGCGATCGACGGCGCCATGATTGCGAAAATGCGCAATATGGGCGAGGCCTGCACGGCCGCGAACCGTTTCTACGTGCACGAAAAAGTGCACGACGAATTCGCCAAAAAGCTCACCGACAAGATGAAATTGCTCAAGATGGGCAACGGCCTTGATGACGGCATCAATCTCGGGCCGCTGGTGAACGCCGAAGGCCGCGACAAGGTGATCGAGTTGGTCGACGACGCCGTGAAAAAGGGCGCCAAGGTGCTCACCGGCGGCAAGACGCCGGACGGCGCCGGCTTCTTCTATCCCGCAACCGTGCTCACCAACGTGTCCGACGACGCCAAGATGCTGAACGAGGAAATCTTCGGGCCGGTCGCCTCGATCCAGACCTTCAAGACCGAGGACGAAGCCATCAAGCGCGCCAATGCCACCGAATATGGCCTGGTCGCTTATTTGTTCACTAAGGATCTCACTCGCGGCTTGCGCGTGTCCGAGAAGCTCGATTTCGGTATGATCGGCCTCAACCGCGGTCTCGTTTCCGATCCGGCGGCGCCGTTCGGCGGCACCAAACAGTCCGGCCTCGGCCGCGAAGGCGCGCAGGAAGGCATGAAGGAATTTCTCGAGACGCAATATGTGTCGGTGACGTGGTAGAAAACGCCGAACACTTCAGGGGAATCGCGTGGACGTTCTGATGCCTCAGCTCGGTGAAACCGTCACCGAGGGCAAGATCACGAAATGGTTCAAGGCGGCCGGCGACGCGGTGAAGCCGGGCGACAACTTGTTCGAGATCGAAACCGACAAAACATCGATGGAAGTGCCTGCCACCAGCGCCGGCACGCTCGTAGAAGTGCGATTCCTCGTCGGCGAGGTGGCCAAGGTCGGCGCCGTAGTGGCGGTTATTTCCGGCGTTGGCGCAGCGACTAGCCCATCGCCCGCCACGGTGCCACCCAAGCCGGCTGCGCCGCCGCCGCGCGCCGCCGCGCCGGTTCACGTCGCGCAAGCCGAGCCCACACCGCGCGCCATCCCGATGGACCCGTTCCGCGAAGTGCGCAGCCCCGAGCGCAATTTCGGGCCCGCGAAATTAGCCAGCGGCGCTTTCACCACGCCTTTGGCGCGCCGGATGGCCTCCGAACGTGGCATCGATTTGTTGCGCATTTCCGGCTCCGGCCCGCATGGCCGCGTCGTCGCGGGCGACATCGATAAGGCAGCCCCGCCCGCCGGCGCGATGGCCACCGGCGCCAGCGCTGCGCAAGTCAAGGCGCTGTACGCCGGTATCGCTTATGAGGAAGTGCCGCTCGACTCCATGCGCCGCACCATCGCCAAGCGGCTGATCGAGGCCAAGCAGACTATTCCACATTTCTATCTGACCGCCGATATCGAGATCGGCCGGCTCATCGCCATGCGCGAGGAGGCCAACGCCGCCGCGCCGCAAGACAAAAACGGCAATCCGGCGTTCAAGTTGTCGCTCAACGATTTCATCATCAAGGCCTGGGCGGCGGCGCTGCAGCGCGTTCCCGCAGCTAATGCGGTGTGGGCGGAGGATCGCATTTTGCGCTTCGAGAATTCCGACATCGGCGTGGCGGTGGCGCTCGAGGGCGGCCTCATTACGCCGGTGATCCGCAACGCCGAGGCCAAATCGCTAACCGCGATCTCCGCCGAAATCCGCAATCTGGCCGAGCGCGCGCGCGAAAAGAAGCTCAAGCCGAACGAATATCAGGGTGGATCAAGCGCCATCTCCAACCTCGGCATGTATGGCGTGCGTGAATTCGCCGCCATCATCAATCCGCCGCATGCCACCATTCTGGCGGTGGGCGCATCGCGCCGCGCCCCGGTCGAAGTGCAAGACGGCAGCGTCAAATTCGTCAGCCAAATGACGGTCACATTGTCATGCGATCATCGCGTGGTCGATGGCGCGCTCGGCGCCGAATTGCTCGCCGCGTTCAAGAACTTCGTCGAAAAGCCGGTCACGGCGCTCGTTTAGCAACCAGGGGCGAAATCATGAGCAAGAAATGCATCATATCGGCCGTCGTCATGTTTGTGATGACGTGGGCGCTGGGCTTCGTCGTGCACGAACTTCTGCTCAGCGCCGATTATTCCGTTACGCAAGGCATGCGGCCGCCGGCCGAAATGCAAAAGCTGGTTCCGTTCATCATCGCCGCGCACGCATTTTTTGGCGTGGCATTTGCTTGGATCTATGTGCAGGGCAAAGAAGACAAGCCCTGGCTCATGCAAGGTCTACGCTTCGGCATTGCGGTTTCGTGCTTAGCCGTGGTTCCGATGTATTTGATATATCATGCAGTCACCCCGGTGCCGCTTGTGCTTGCCATCAAGCAGATCGCGTTCGACACAATCCGTGTGCTGCTGATGGGCGCCGTGCTCGCCTGGATTAATCGCTGACTTAAGGAGTAGGACGAAATGGCGGGCGAAAAGCCGGATGTATTGCTGGTCGGAGCGAGGAAGCCGGTTCTGATCGGTGGCCTCGAACCGAAGGTCAACTTGCATTATCTGCTTGAGGCCAAGGACCAGGATGCCTTCATCAAATCGGTCGGCGACAAGATCCGCGCCATCGCGGTTGCCTATATGGCGAATAAGGTCGACGCCAACTTTATGCAACGCTTTCCCAAGCTTGAGCAAATATCGAGCTTCGGCGTCGGCTACGATTACATCGACGCCAAATGGGCGGGCGCGCACGGCATCACCGTCACCAACACGCCGGAAGTGCTGAATGAGGAAGTGGCCGACACCGCGCTTGGCCTGCTGCTCTGCACGGTGCGCGAATTTCCGCAGGCTGAACGTTACCTGCGTGCCGGCAAGTGGGTGGATAAACAATACCCGCTCACCAAGGCGACGCTGCGCAACCGCACCGTCGGTATGGTCGGCATGGGCCGCATCGGCAAGGCGATCGCGCGCCGGCTTGAGGCATTCGGTGTGCCGGTGGTTTATCACAGCCGTAACCCGCAACCCGGCGTGAGTTTCAAGTACTATCCCAAGCTCCTCGACATGGCGCGCGACGTTGACACGCTGATGGTGATCGTGCCGGGCGGCGCATCGACGCAAAACATGATCAATGCCGAGGTGCTCAAGGCGCTCGGCCCCAACGGCATCCTCATCAACATGGCGCGCGGGTCGGTGGTCGATGAGCCGGCTTTGATCGAGGCGCTCAAGAGCCGCACGATCTATTCCGCCGGCCTCGATGTGTTCGCCAAGGAACCGCAGGTGCCAAAAGAACTTATCGAGATGGACCATATCGTGCTGTTCCCGCATCTCGGCTCCTCGACCGAGGTGACGCGGGCGGCGATGGATCAGCTTGTGGTCGACAACATTCTGGCCTGGGCGGCAGGAAAGCCGCCGCTCTCGCCGGTACCGGAAACGCCTTGGCCGCGTAAGTAAATGCCTGCGACAGGTTTGACATGATTCGTTTGGCTTTGATCGTACTTGCTGTCGTCGTGGGCTCGCCAGTATTGGCGCAATCCACGAGCCTTGGCGATTCCGCCAAGGCGCTGATCGGCACCTGGGAATTCTCCAATGCCGATCGCGACAAAACCTGCTCGGTCACTTTCAAAAGCGATTCGACCAAGGTCGGCTTCAAGGTCGAGTTCGATAAAAATTGCGCCAACCTGTTTCCGCTGGTGAGCGACGTGGCGGGCTGGATTTTCCCCGAAAACGACCTACTGCGCCTGCTCGACGCGCAGGGCAAGTCACTGGTCGAATTCAGCGAGGTGGAAAGCGGCATCTACGAGGCGCCGACGCCCGGGGTTGGCGTGCTGTTCCTGCAAAATGCCGCCGCCGGTCCATTGCCGAAGCCGCCGGAGCAAGTCGCCGGCAATTGGGCGATCATGCGCGGGCCCGATGCGTCAATATGCACGCTCACGCTGGCTAGCACCGCGGTCAAGGATGGCTTCGCGCTGTCGGTCAAGCCGGGCTGCGATGCGACGATCGTACGGCTGAATTTTACGCAATGGCGCATGGACCGCGGCGAGCTGCTGCTGGTGTCCGTGCGTGGTGCATGGCGGTTCGAGGAAATCGAGGGCGGCAACTGGCGCCGCGTGCCGGAAAGCGCCGATCAGATCGCGCTGGTGCGGCAGTAGCGAGCCTAAATCAGCTTAAGACCTTTGAAGCTGGCATGCCCTTCCTTGCCGACGATAATGTGGTCGTGCACGGAAATGTCGGGCGGCTTGATGTCGTGCTGCGGGATGGCGCGAAACAGCACCAGTTCGAGCAGCTCATAGTCGCTCACCGCCTCAGGTCCGGCCTCGCGGAAGCGCCCACGCCGCATCGCCCCAGAAGGTGCGATTGTCGTGCAAGCAAATGCAATCGACGAGAGAGAGTTTTACGCTTTGGCCGGCGGCAATCGGCACGGCGGCTTGTCGAGCCCTGCCGGCGAAAAGGTGAACACCTCGACGCCTTTATCGGTGACACCCACGGTGTGCTCGAACTGGGCCGACAGCTGGCGGTCGCGCGTCACCGCGGTCCAGCCGTCGGACAGCACTTTCACGTGCGGGCGGCCGAGATTGATCATCGGCTCGACCGTAAAGAACATGCCGGGCTTGAGCACGATGCCTTCGCCGGGCCGGCCGACATGGACGATGTTGGGCTCGTCATGGAAAAGCCGGCCGAGGCCGTGGCCGCAAAAGTCGCGCACCACGCTCATGTGCTGGGCTTCCACATAGGTCTGGATCGCGGCGCCGATGTCGCCGGAGGTCGAGCCGGGGCGGATGGTGGCGATGCCGCGCATCATGGCTTCATGGGTTACCTCGATCAGCCGTTCGGCGCGGCGGGGGATCTGGCCGATGGGGTACATGCGGCTGGAATCGCCGTGCCAGCCATCAAGGATCAGCGTCACGTCGATATTGACGATATCGCCTTCCTTCATCGGCTTGTCGCCCGGCATGCCGTGGCAGACCACGTGATTGAGCGAGGTGCAGGTGGATTTCTTGTAACCGCGGTACATCAGCGTGGCCGGCAGCGCGCCGTGATCCATCGCATAGTCGTAGACCAGCCTGTCGACCTTTTCGGTCGGCGCGCCTGGCCGGACATGTTCGGTCAACATGTCAAGACAGCGCGCCACGAGCTGGCCGGCCTTGCGCATGCCGGCGAAGGCGGTGGGGCCGTGAATTTTGATCTGGCCGGTCTTGCGCAGCGGCGCGACGGCGGCATCGACATAGGTCATGATGAGTAATGTAAGGCTTGGGCCGCGCGGCGCAAGCGCGCGCTTTCGTTGCTAATTCGCATGCTGGAGGAGGCAACTAGGCGATTTTTCCGCCCAGTTCATCCTCAATATGCGCGCGGATGATGTCATCGAACGTCGCCTCGGCCTTGAAACCGAGCGCACCCGCGCGCTTGGCATCGAAGCGTTCCGACCAGCCGCTGACGATGCGCACAACCAGCTCGTCCGGCTCACGGCGGATGCGCGCGGCCACCTTGGGGCCGGCGATCCGTGCGAGCGATTCGATCTGCTCGGCGACGGTGCAACACACGCCGGGCATCGCGAGACTGATGCGGGGTCCTAGTTGCTCGCGCGTCAAGCCCGCCGCATGAATGAGGAACTCGATCGCTGCTCGCGGGCTGGCGTGGGTATGGCGGACGCTGTCGGCGACCGGCAGCAACGCTTCTTGGCCTGCAAGCGGCTCGCGGATGATACCGGAAAAAAAGCCGGATGCAGCCTTGTTCGGCTTGCCCGGCCGTACGCAGATGGTCGGCAGGCGAATACCGACGCCGTCGAGAAATCCGCGCCGCGTATAGTCGGCGAGCAGCAGTTCGCTGATGGCCTTTTGGGTGCCGTAGGAGGTGAGCGGCGTCAGGTGGAAATCATCAGGGATCGCGTAGGGGAACGGCGCGCCGAACACAGCGATCGACGAGGTAAAAACAAATTTCGGCTTGTAGCCATTGCCAACGGCACGGACCGCTTCCAGCAGCGCGCGTGTGCCGTCGAGATTGACGTGGTAGCCCTTTTCAAAATCGGTTTCCGCCTCGCCCGACACCACGCCGGCGAGATGGAAGATCACGTCGGGCCTACCTGCCGCCGCCTTGGCTGCGGCGCCTGGGGCGGCGAGATCGCCGGTTAAAAGCTCAACGGCACCGGCGAAGCCGGCGGGTTTTTCAGGCGCGACTACATCGATCAGCGTAAGCCGGTCGATTGTCCTGCTGTTGAGCATGCCGTTCTTCACAAGCCGCGCGGTGAGCTTGCGGCCGATCATACCCGCCGCGCCGGTGATCAGAATATGCACTATGTCCTCGCTTCTTTGTCATGTGCCGGTTCAAAGCGATCGATGCGGCGTAAATCCGGAAACAATCCCATCCAGGTCGCAGCGACTAATAGTGAACCTATCCCGCCGATGACCACCGACGGCATCGTGCCGAGCCAGCCGGCAACCATGCCGGACTCGAACTCGCCCAGTGTATTCGAGGAGCCGACCAGAAGGTAGTTGATCGCGCTCACCCGGCCGCGCTTTTCGTCGGGCGTTTCGATCTGTACCAGCGAGAAGCGAATGACGACGCTAACGGCATCGGAAGCACCGAGTATCGCGAGCACCAGCAGCGAGAGCGGAAATGATGTCGACAGCCCGAATGCGACGGTCGCAACGCCATAGACCGCCACAGCGGCGAACATCTTGCGCCCGAGGTGGCGCTCGACCGGATGCCGCGACAAGACGATCGCGGTGATCAGCGCGCCGGCCGCCGGTGCCGAGCGCAGCAGCCCTAGTCCGATCGGTCCGACTTCCAGAATATCCTTGGCAAAGATCGGCAGCAGCGCAGTGGCGCCGCCGAGCACCACCACGAACAGGTCGAGTGTAATCACGCCGAGCAGCCGCGGCCTGCCGCGGACATAGTCGAACCCGGCGAGAACGGAAGCAAATGTTGGCGGGTCGGGATTGGCGGCCGGGCCTTTGGCGCGCACGAAACTGATCAGCGCGATGGAACCGGTGAAAAACACCAGACAGAACACGCCGACCAGCAGGGGACTGACCGTATAGATCAAGCCGCCGAGCGCGGGGCCGCAAATGACCGCTACCTGGTTGGCGGACGACCAGGCCGCGATCGCACGCGGGATCATCGGCGCCGGCACCAGCGCGGGGGCGAGCGCATGCGCGGTTGGCATTTCGAAGGCGCGCGCACAGCCGATCATGAACACCGTGACGAACAGCAGGTTGCGGCTGAGCTGACCTGTGAGCAAAGCGGCCGTTATCATGACCGCGGCCAAGGCATAGACGCTCTGCGCCGCGCGCACGATCATGCGGCGGTCGTAATGGTCGGCGGCGTGTCCGATCAGCAGCGTGAGCACGACCGATGGCACGAACTGGATCAGGCCGACCAGGCCGAGATCGAAGGCGCTGTTGGTGAGCTCGTAGATTTGCCAGCCGATGGTCAGCGCCAGCATATGGTAGCCCATGGTCGCGCTCAGGCGTGCCAGCCAGAACAACACGAACGGCCGTTGGTGCAGAAGACCGGGCACCGACTGGGTGGGGTAGCTCATTCCGTTGCGCCGTTCAGCGTGCTCAGGCTTAGCTTCTGCTTGCCGTCAGCGAAATTTTCCGGCGCCAGCCAGCGCTCGAAGTTGGCCTTGCGTTCCGGCCATTCGCTGTCGAGCATGGAGAACCAGGCATTATCGCGGTTGCGGCCCTTGGCGATCAAATGCTGGCGGAAGGTGCCTTCATAGACAAAGCCGTAGCGAAGCGCGGCGCCGCGGGACGCCGCGTTGAGCGCATTGCATTTCCATTCGTAGCGGCGATAGCCGAGGGTCTCGAAGGCGTATTGCGCCAGCAAAAACTGCACCTCGGTGCCAAGCGGCGTGCGCTGCAGCGCCGGTGAATAGAGTACATGGCCGACCTCGATGACCCGCATCTGCGGCCGGATTTCCATCAAGGTGAAATAACCGACGGCGTTCCCGGCGCCGTCGATGATCGCGTAAGCGTAAGGGTCGTCGGCCGCCGCGCGTTTTTCAATCAAAGCGGAAAATTCCGTCAGGTTCGCAAATGGCCCATCGCTTGTAATATAAGTCCAAACCTCGTCATGCCCGGCGAATGCCGTCCAGAGACTAGCCGTATGACGCGCGGCGAGCTTTTCAAGACGTCCGTAACGGCCCTTGAGCGTCACCGGGCCGGGGCACTGCGCCGGAGCTGTGTCGACGAGCGCGCCGATCGTTTGGCCGGTTATCGGATGGCGGTCATCGCTCATGGTTTCGGCCGTTTCGAGAAGTCGCCGTGAAAGAATGCGTTGAGCTCGGCGTTCGTCACCACCCCGGCGAAACCGTCGAACGTGCCGGCATCCGCGATTTCACGCGCCGCCTTGATGAACGCGTGCATGGCCACGCGCGCCAGCGTGCCGCCCACGCTGATGCGGCGCACGCCCAGCTGGGCGAGGTCTTTGACCGTGAAGCCAAACGCGCCGCTGTTGAGAAAATTGATCGGCTTCGGTGCGACCGCCTTCACGGTCGCCTCGATCTGCTCGCGCGTTTTGATGCCGGGCGAGTAGAGACAATCGGCGCCGGCATCAGCAAAGGCTTTCAGCCGGCGGATGGTTTCGTCCAGATCCGGCCTGCCGCGGATAAAGCCCTCGGTACGCGCGGTGAACAAGACATCGCCGCCGGCCTTGTCGATCGCTGCGCGCGCGGCCTTTACGCGGGCAAGCGCGAGGTCGAAATCGTACAGCGGTTGGTTGGGGTCGCCAGTGGAGTCCTCGATCGACAAGCCGGCGATGCCAGTCGCAATGCAACGCGTCACATTCTCGGCCATGCGGCCGGGGTCATCGGCAAAGCCGCCCTCGAAGTCGGCATTGACCGGCACGCCGGTTGCCCCGGCGATCTCGCGGAAGTGAGCGAGAACCTCATCGCAGGATTGCTCGCCATCGGCGAAACCCTGCGCATGGGCGTAGCCCGAACTGGTGGTCGCCAGCGCCTTGAAGCCGAGCCCCTGGAGATAACGGGCGCTGCCGATATTCCACGGGTTGGGGATGACGAAACAGCCGCTCTCATGCAAACGGCGAAACACGGCGCGTTTATCGGCGGTCGAGGGGCTGGGCATAAGCGATCTCTCGGCAAATTCGGGGCGGAAAACGGGTGCGACCGTGCCACGATTGCGCGCACCAGGACAATGTTATTCCGTGATGCAGCCATGCACGAAATTCATGCGCGAAATTCATGCGAGGTTGCGGGGCGCCGGAGATCGCACATGGCTTCGGCCAGCAGCGTAAAACCCCCGGCACGCGCGGATATTCCGACACCGAATTGTGATCGGAGTTTCGGCCGGATAGCCTTGTGCCGCCTTGGCTATCGGATAGGAGGAGGGCGTCCTCATGAATGCTTAAGGCCTGGACGCGGCTTGCACGCTCAAGGGGTTGCCATCATGTCATCGCTCACGCTCAAATGTATGGCTTGCGTCATCGGACTTGCTTTTGCCGCCGCGTCTGCGCCGGCTGAAGCCGCCAAAGCACGCAAGCACAAGAAAACTACCGACAGTCACACGAGCGCTCGCATGCAGGGCAAGTACCGGGGCACAAATCTGTACCCGGCTGGCGCTATCTATAATGGTCAAGATTACTTGGGCGACGATCCCGATCCGTTTATTCGCTCGCAGATCTTTCGCGATATGGGCGCCCGATACGGCGGCGAACCCTGAAGAGGCGCCCGCCCGGCCCATTTGATTTTCCTCAGCCAATCGGGTGAACTGCCGCAAAATTCAAGCGGCGGCGCTCCACAGCTCAAGAGGGGCCTGGCCCGCGCCCGGGGAGGAATGAGCCATGCTTCGTACCATCGCGGCCTTTGACCGCATCGGTGAGGAAAACGCCTTTGCGGTGCTAGCCCGCGCCAATGCCCTGATCGCGCAAGGGCGCGACATCATCAATCTCGGCATCGGCCAGCCCGATTTCCGCACACCCGATTTCATTGTCGAGGCGGCGGTGAAAGCGCTGCGCGATGGCCACCATGGCTACACCGCGGCGAATGGCATTCTGCCGCTGCGCGAGGCGGTGGCCGCCGACCTGTATAAGCGCTTCAAGGTCGAGGTCTCACCCGACAGCGTGATGATCATGCCCGGCGGCAAGCCGACCATGTTCATGTCGATCCTGATGTTCGGTGAGCCGGGTGCGGAAATCCTCTATCCCGATCCGGGCTTCCCGATCTATCGCTCGATGATCGAGTTCACCGGCGCCAAACCCATTCCGGTGCCGATCCGCGAGGAGAACGGTTTCGCGTTTTCGGCAGAAGAGACGCTCAAGTTAATCACGCCGAAGACGCGGCTCTTGATTCTCAACTCACCTGCCAATCCAACCGGTGGCGTCACCGGCAAGGCGGAAGTCGACAAGCTCGTCGCTGGTTTGGAAAAGTGGCCGGATGTCGCGATCATGTCGGACGAGATATATGACCACATGACCTATGACGGCGAGACGCATGTGTGTCTTTTGACCTATCCCTCGATCCGCGACCGGCTGATCCTGCTCAACGGCTGGTCGAAGACCTATGCCATGACCGGCTGGCGGCTCGGTTATGCGGTGTGGCCGGGCAAACTCTACGACTATGCGCGCAAGCTAGCGGTCAATCTGCATTCCTGCGTCAATGCCTCGGCGCAATTTGCCGGCCTGGCCGCGCTGAAAGGTCCGCAGGACGAAGTGGCGAAGATGATCGCCGAGTTCGACAAGCGCCGCAAAGTCGTGGTCGAGGGTTTGAACAAATTGCCCGGCGTGTCCTGTGCGGTCCCGAAGGGCGCGTTCTATGCCTTCCCCAACATCAAGCGCACCGGCTGGAAGGCGAAGCCGCTGGCCTCGTCGCTGCTGGAAGACGCCGGCGTCGCCATTATCGGCGGGCCCGACTTCGGCATTCTCGGCGAAGGCTATGTGCGGCTGTCCTACGCCAACTCGACCGAGAACATTCTTAAAGCGCTGGGCCGCATGGGTGAGTTCCTGGCGTCGCGCAAGGCGGCGTGAGCGCCAGGCCACTTAGGGAGGAAACGGCGATTTCGCTTCCGGCGGCGCGTCGGAGCCGCCTGTAGGTTTGTTCTGCGCAAGTTCGTAGATCACGCGCGCGGGGCCAGGTTTCGGGATTTTTACGCCTTGTTTGGCGAGCGTGTCCCATAGCGCGAGCAGGACATCGCTTTTCACGTTGGTCACGCCGGCCGCCGGATCCTTGATCCAGAACCATAGTTCGAATTCGATCGAGGTGGTGCCGAATTCGCACAGCATGCAGGCCGGCACCGGCTTCTTCAAAACGCGCTCGATGCTTAGCGCCGCATCCACCGCCGCCGCCTGCGCTTGGCGCGGATCGCTGTCGTAGGTGGTGTTGAACTTGACGAACAGCCGGACCAGATCGTTCGAATAGGTCCAGTTCGCCACCCGCTGGGTGATGAAGTCTTCGTTCGGGATCAGAAATTCGCGGCCGTCCCTGGTGTCGACCGAGGTATAGCGCGCGCCCATATTGCCAACGCGGCCGAAATGATCGCCGACCGAGATCACGTCGCCCGGCTTGATCGATTTGTCGGCGAGCAGGATTATGCCGCTCACCAGGTTGGAGACGATCTTCTGCAGGCCAAAGCCAAGGCCGACGCCGATCGCGCCGGAGAACAGTGCGAGCGCGGAAAAATCGATGCCGACGGTCGAAAGCACGATCAGGATCGCAAACGTGATCAGCAGGAGGCGAATCACCTTGCCGATCAGTACCTGGATCGAGGGCGTCAGGTCGGTGGTGCTGCGCACACGCCGGTCGAGGAAGTCGCTGGCCCAATTCGCCGCCCACAGCGTGAGCATCAGCAGCACGGCGGTCTTGATCACCAGCAGCGGCGTCACCCGCAGGCCGCCGATCACCACCGCAAACGAGTCGAACGCGGTCATGGTCGGCGTCAACAGGCCGAGAATGCTGAGCGCCGCGATTGTCCAGGCCGACACCGCCACCAGCCGGTAGACGAATGGATTGCGGATCAGGCCGGCGACCAGCGCGATCACCACCCAGGCGGTGGCGAGGCTCGACGCCACGCCAAGCAGGTAGGACCGGCTCGGAAAGGCCAGCGACAGCATGACCGCATGCATGATCGCGACCACAGCCACGAAAATGACGGTGCCGAGATTGGCCAGCAGCAGCCGTGTGAATTCACGCAGGAATGGCGGCCAGCCGAGCGTCAGTGCGGGGAGGTCGATGCGCCGGCGGACCAGCGATGCCGACACGGTTCCAATAATGGCAGCGAGCAGAATCAGTCCGAATTGGAGCAGCAGCCGCAATGACGTCAGTTCGAGGCCGACGGTGCGGACTATGTCGGCAATGGTGCCGGTCAACTGCTGGACATCGTCCATTCCGCGCTCCCGGCCAAGCCCGCTTGCTACGAGCCTCTTGGAATTCGCCTGCAATCCGGACCAATATCAGATCGCGCCAGCGCCCGGCATCCGCCACGGCAGGCCGTAAGAGGTTATGCACATGTACGACCGAGGTTTGTCGGAAGAAAAGCGGATGATGCGGCAAAGCTGCCGCGATTTCGTCGATGACGTGGTCCTGCCCTTTATCAAGCAGAATTGGCAGCGCGAATGGTCGATGGTTCCGGAAGACCGGCTGCCGATCAGCATTCTGGAAGGTGCCGAGAAGGTCGGCATCCGCACGCTGGGCGTGCCGGAAGAATACGGCGGCGTGGAACTCGAAAAAGGCACCGAAGTATCGACCTTCGCCATGATCGCGGAGGAGATCGCGCGCGGCGATTCCGGCTTGGCCGACAAGCTGGTGCAGAACTGGAAAGTCTCGGTTCTGTTGCGCCAATTCGCGCCGAAGCATTTGCAGGAGAAATGGTTCAAGCGCCTGGTCGCGGAACCGCAATTCCTGATGGCGCATTGCCTGACCGAGCCGCGCGGCGCATCCGATCGCTGGCTGCCTTACAACGTGCCGGAAGCGGCGATGCAGACCAAAGCCGTGAAGGCGGATGG
>SHVM01000093.1 GCA_009694265.1 Pseudolabrys sp. | reverse complement strand
CGGTGAGCGGCAAGCCGAATGAATTGACCATCGCCACGGCGCTCACCGGCAACTTGAAAGTCGCCGGCCAGATCGCCAGCCAGGCCGGCAACATCACCGGCTCCATCACCAGCCTGCTCGACAGCTCCATCGGCAAGAGCGTCGGCCAAATCACCAGCAAGGTGCTCGACCAGCGCGCCGAACTGCGCGGCCAGGTCACCGTGCATTCCAAGCCGGCGCTTAATCCCAATTGGCGGCTGGAGCCCAACCTCACCGCCCAGGTCGCGCTCGGCGACAGTTCGCTCACGCTCGCCGGTTTCAAGATCAATGTCGCGAGCGAGGCCAAGCCCCTGATCGACCACGCGGTCAACCAACAGATCGCCAGTTTGCAGACGCGGCTGCGCAACGATCCGACGATCGAGCGCACCGCGCGCGAACAATGGGCCAAGATGTGCCGCGCCATTCCGCTCGGCGGCGACAAAACCGGCCTGCCCAAACTGTGGCTGGAAATGCGCCCGGTGCGCGCCGCCGCCGCCCAGCCGCAGGTCGACGCCCGCAACGCGACGCTCACCGTCGGCATTCAGGCGGAAACCCGCATCGTGCCGGCCGAAACCAAGCCGAATTGCCCATTCCCCGCCAAGCTGGAACTGGTGCCGCCGATGGACAATGGCCGGCTTGCCATCGGCGTGCCGATCGACATGCCGTTTACCGAATTGAGCAAGCTGCTGGTAGCACAGCTCAAGGGCAAACGTTTCCCGGAAGACGGCAGCGCGCCGGTCGAGGTCGAAGTGCGGGCCGCCAGCGTTGCCGCTGCCGGCGACCGGCTGCTGATCTCACTGCGGGTGAAAGCGCGCGAGCGAAAAAGCTGGTTTGGCTTCGGCGCGGAGGCAAACATCCACATCTGGGGCAAGCCCGAGCTCGACCGGAAAAACCAAATCCTCCGCCTCACCGATTTGACGCTTGACCTGGAATCGGATGCCGCCTTCGGCCTGTTGGGTGCAGCGGCGCGCGCCGGCATGCCTTATCTGCAACAAGCGCTCGCCGACAACGCGGTGGTCGACCTCAAGCCGTTCGCCGTCGACGCCCTTAAGAAGATCTCCGTGGCGCTCGCCGACTTCCAGCAGAATACCAACGGTGTGAAAGTGGATGCCGCCGTGCACGAGTTGCGCCTGACCGGCATCGAATTCGATTCCAGCACCTTGCGGGTAATCGCGGAAGCCGACGGCACCGCCAAGGTGGCGGTGAGCGAATTGCCGAGGATGTAAACCGGGTGTCATTGACACTCCTGTCCCCAAGCCTACATTAGCCCTGTTCCGAGGGGAGTCCCGGCAAGGGGCTGAGAGACCGCTAACGCGCGGCGACCCTTCGAACCTGATCCGGGTCATGCCGGCGAAGGGACGGAAATAATGCTCCAGCACATGGATCGCGCACGCGTTCCCGCATCCATCAGCGTCATCGGCGCCGGCATCGCCGGCACCTGGCAGGCGCTGCTATTTGCCAAAGCAGGTTGCAAGGTATCGCTGTATGAGCGCAGCGACGCCTCGATGACGCAAGCCACCAGCCATTGGGCCGGCGGCATGCTGGCGCCGTTTTGCGAAAGCGAGGCGGCGGAACCCTTGATCACGCGCCTTGGCCTGCGCTCGCTCGATCTGTGGCGCGACGCACTGCCGCAGACGCCGTTCAACGGCTCGCTTGTCGTCGCGCATGCCCGCGACCGCGCCGATTTCGAGCGTTTCGCGCGGCTCGCCAGCGGCCACAAGCGCATCGGCGCCGCCGAGATCGCCGAGCTGGAACCCGATCTCGGCGGCCGATTCAATGACGGCTTGTTCTTTGCGCAAGAGGGCCATGTCGATCCGCGCCAGGTTCTGCCCGCCTTGCACGCGGTGTTGCGCTCGTCCGGCGTACCGATCGAATTCAAGTCGGCGGCCGCACCGCGCGACATCGACGGCCTGGTGATCGACTGCCGCGGCATCGCCGCCCGCGACGACTGCCCCGAGCTGCGCGGCGTCAAAGGCGAGATCATCCTGATCGAAACGCCCGAAATCGCGCTGTCGCGCCCGGTCCGCCTGATCCATCCGCGCTGGTCGCTCTATGTCGTGCCGCGCGCCGGCAACCGCTTTCTCATCGGCGCGACCAGCATCGAATGCGAGGACGAAGGCGTCAGCCTGCGCTCCGCCCTGGAACTCATGAGTGCGGCCTATGCCGTGCATCCGGCCTTCGGCGAAGCGCGCATTGTCGATTTCGGCGCCGGCCTGCGTCCGGCGTTTCCCGACAATCTGCCGCGCATCGTGGTTGACGACAGCCGCATCACGGTGAACGGGCTTTACCGCCACGGCTTCCTGCTGGCTCCGGCGCTGGCGGAAGTCACCGTCGCGCATGTCATGGGCGGGCGCACGGACAACGAGGTGGTGCGATGCTCGTGATCGTCAATGGCGAGCACAGGGAAATCGCGGCGGCCAACCTGATCGGTTTGCTCGGCGAGATGGAATACGAAGGCAAGCATCTTGCCATTGCGCTGAACTATCGGGTCGTTCCGCGCGCGCGCTGGGGAGAGACCGCATTGAACAGCGGCGATCAGATCGAAATCATCACGCCGCGGCAAGGTGGCTAACATGGCGGCTGAGATGGTGACCTTCTACGGCAAGACGTTTTCCTCCCGCCTGTTGATCGGTACGGCGCACTATCCCTCGCCCGCCATCATGCAGCAGGCGATCCGCGCCGCGGGCGCGCAGATCGTGACGGTATCGCTGCGGCGGGAAGCCGCCGGCGGACGCGTCGGCAAGGCATTCTGGGATCTCATCCGCGAGCTCGACGTAACCGTGCTGCCCAACACGGCCGGCTGCCGCAGCGTGCGCGAGGCGGTGACCACCGCGCAGCTGGCGCGCGAACTGTTCGAGACGACCTGGATCAAACTCGAGGTCATCGGCGACGACGAGACCTTGCAGCCCGATGTGGCCGGTCTGGTCGAAGCGGCGGCGATCCTGATCAAGGACGGCTTCCAGGTATTTCCCTATTGCACCGAGGACCTGACGATCGCCTTGCGGCTGCGCGATGCCGGCTGCTCCGTGATCATGCCCTGGGCCGCTCCGATCGGCAGCGCGCGCGGCATTGTCAATCGCGAGGCGCTCAAGCTCCTGCGGGCGCGGCTGCCCGAGGTGACGCTGGTGGTCGATGCCGGGCTCGGCGCGCCGTCGCACGCCGCCGACGCGCTCGAACTCGGCTACGATGCGGTGCTGCTCAACACCGCCATCGCCAAGGCCGCCGATCCGGCCGGCATGGCGAAGGCGTTCCGCCTTGCCGTGGAGAGCGGCCGCATCGCCTATGAATCCGGGCTGATGGGCGCGCGCGACTTCGCCTCGCCATCGACGCCGGTGGTCGGGACACCGTTCTGGCATGCCGTATCCTGACCGTTTTTATCCCATCGTCGACAGCGCCGCCTGGGTGGCGCGGCTGGCCGCGCTCGGCGCCGGCACCATCCAGTTGCGCGTCAAAGACGTCTCGCACGCCGAGGCAACGGCCCTCGTGCGCGCGGCGCTGGCGGCGGCGGCCGGCACACATGCCAAGCTCGTGGTCAACGACCATTGGCGCGCGGCGATCGAGGCCGGCGCCGCGCATGTGCATCTCGGCCAGGAGGATCTGGCGGAGACCGACATCGCCGCCATCCGCCGCGCCGGATTGACGCTCGGGCTTTCCACCCATGACGACACCGAACTGGACAATGCCTTGCGCCACGAACCCGACTATGTTGCGCTCGGGCCGATTTATCCGACCACGCTGAAAGTCATGCGCTTTGCGCCGCAAGGTCTTGAGCGCATCGCGCCATGGAAGCGGCGCATCGGCGATATCCCGCTGGTCGCCATCGGCGGTATCACGCTCGAGCAGGCGCCGGCGGTCTATGCCGCGGGCGCCGATTCCATCGCCGTCGTCAGCGACATCACCCAGAACGCACAGCCGGACGCGCGCGTGCGCGCCTGGCTTGGCCAAGCCGCGCAGGCGGCGTGACGGACTTTACCGGAGGACAGCATGGCGCGCCCGCATCCCAGACCATCCACTTCCGCCGCCGCCACTCACATTGACAGCCCGAACCTTCGGCCTACATTAGCCTTATTCCGAGGGGTGCCCCGATCGGGCTGAGAAAAACCCTTAGAACCTGATCCGGGTCATGCCGGCGAAGGGACAGGGACTTGCTCTTGCCCCGCCGGCAGCATCCTGAAACACGCGTGCTTTTTTTACGCGATCCTGCGCTGGAGGCTGACATGCAGACACCCATATTCATTGCCAAGCTGATGGGCCCAATCCTCCTCGTGGTTGGAATTTCCGTTTTGATCGACCAAAAATCCATCCGCGCCATGGCGAAGGAAGTGATCGGCAGCCGCGCCCTGATCTACATATTCGGCATTCTCGATCTGCTGCTCGGCCTGGTGCTGGTGACGGTCCATAATGTGTGGGTGATGGACTGGCGGGTGATCATCACCTTGATCGGCTGGCTCAGCATCCTGCGCGGTCTGGTACGCATGTTGTTCGCGCCATTCATCGTGAAAAACGCGCCCAAGTTGCTCAAGAAGCAGGGGCTGCTCATGGGCGTTGCCATCGTCGTGGTCATTCTCGGCGCGGTGCTGAGCTATTACGGCTATCGGGTTTAATGCGCCGCCTGAAGGCGCCAATTGGAGGCACGTCATGCAGCGCTCAATCTATCTCGCCAAACTGCTCGGACCGGTGCTCGTCGTCATCGGTCTCGGCATACTGCTCAATGGCCCGGTCTATCTCGCCATGGCCAAGCAGTTCCTGAACAGCCATGCACTGATCTATCTTTCCGGCGTGCTGACCATGCTCGGCGGTATTGCCCTGGTGCACGCGCATCATGAGTGGAAGGGCGACTGGCGGACGATCATCACCATCGTCGGCTGGCTCGGCATCATCGGCGGCCTGGTCCGCGTCCTGGTTCCGCAATATGTCGAAACCTACGGCATGAGCGTGCTCGCCCAGCCCGTCTACATGGTGGTTGTGGGTTTCGTCGTGCTGGTCGCCGGCGCGATGCTGGTCTATTTCGGCTATGCCGACAGCTTTCCAGCCCAATCCCGCAAGCGGGCGCGCAAACGCAGCAGAAGGTAGTCCGTCATGAACATCCACGATCCGAATGTGGCCGTGCCGAAGGTGACGACCGGCGCGCTTCCCGCCTCGCGCAAGGTCTATTGTGCGCCCGACGCCGCGCCCGATCTGCGCGTGCCGGTGCGCGAGATTTCGCTGGATGCGAGTTCAGGCGAAGCGCCGCTGCCGGTGTACGACACCACCGGCGCCTATACCGACCCGAACGTCGTAATCGACGTGGAAAAAGGCCTCGCCCGCACCCGCATCGAATGGGTCAAGGCGCGCGGCGGCGTGGAGGAATATCAAGGCCGGTCGATCCAGCCGGTGGACAACGGCAATGTCACCGGCAAACATCTGGCGCGCAATTTCCCCAATACACCGAAGCCCTGGCGCGCGCTCGACGGCAAGCCGGTCACGCAATATGAATTCGCCAAGGCCGGAATCATTACGAAAGAAATGATCTACGTCGCCGAGCGCGAAAATCTCGGCCGCAAAACAATGCTCGACCGCGCGCAAGCCGCATTGGCCGATGGCGAGCAGTTCGGCGGCGCGCTGCCTGCTTTCGTCACGCCGGAATTCGTGCGCTCGGAAATCGCGCGCGGCCGCGCCATCATTCCGTCCAATATCAACCACGCCGAACTGGAGCCGATGATCATCGGCCGCAATTTCCTGGTGAAGATCAACGCCAATATCGGCAACTCCGCCGTCACTTCATCCGTTGAAGAGGAAGTCGAGAAAATGGTGTGGGCGATCCGCTGGGGCGCCGACACGGTGATGGACCTCTCGACCGGCCGCAACATCCACAACACGCGCGAATGGATTTTGCGCAATTCGCCGGTGCCGATCGGCACGGTTCCGATCTATCAGGCGCTGGAGAAGGTCGACGGCGATCCGGTCAAGCTCGACTGGGATGTGTACCGCGACACACTGATCGAGCAGTGCGAACAGGGTGTCGATTATTTCACCATCCACGCCGGCGTGCGCCTTAGCTATGTGCCGCTGACCGCCAACCGCGTGACCGGCATTGTGTCGCGCGGCGGCTCGATCATGGCGAAGTGGTGCCTGTCGCGGCACAAGGAATCGTTCCTGTACGAGCGCTTCGACGAGATCTGCGACATCATGCGCAAATACGATGTGTCGTTCTCGCTCGGCGACGGCTTGCGTCCCGGCTCAAGCGCCGACGCCAACGACCGCGCGCAATTCGCCGAACTCGAAACACTCGGCGAGCTCACGCAAGTGGCGTGGCAGAAAGGCTGCCAGGTCATGATCGAAGGCCCCGGCCACGTGCCGATGCACAAGATCAAGATCAACATGGACAAGCAGCTAAAAGAATGCGGCGAGGCGCCGTTCTATACGCTCGGCCCGCTGACCACCGACATCGCGCCCGGCTACGACCACATCACGAGCGGCATCGGCGCCGCCATGATCGGCTGGTTCGGCTGCGCCATGCTTTGCTACGTGACGCCGAAGGAGCATCTCGGCCTGCCCGACCGCGACGACGTCAAGACCGGCGTCATCACCTACAAGATCGCGGCGCACGCGGCCGACCTTGCCAAGGGCCACCCGGCGGCGCAACTGCGCGACGACGCGCTGTCACGTGCGCGCTTCGACTTCCGCTGGCAGGATCAGTTCAACCTCGGGCTCGATCCCGATACCGCGCGCGACTATCACGACGAAACGCTGCCCAAGGACGCGCACAAGGTGGCGCATTTCTGCTCGATGTGCGGGCCGAAGTTTTGCTCGATGAAGATCACGCAGGATGTGCGGGATTATGCGGCGACGCTGAATGACCAAAAAGGTTTTGGAGCCGAAGGCGAACAAAACTCGTCTTCACTCACAAGAGAGGCTGGCATGGCCGAGATGTCGGAGAAGTTCAAGGCACTCGGCGAGCAGGTCTATGTGGATGCCGAAAAAGTCAAGGAGAGCAATCAATCGCTATGAATCTCCGCCTCGTCATATTTATCGCCGCGGGTATCGAAGCCGCAATCTGGCTCGCGGCCGTGATCTGGGCCGGCCAGCAGCCGCGCAAGCCCGACATTTCCGTCTTCCACGGAACGTTTTTCTTCTTCGTTCTGCCGGCGGTCGCGCTCGCGCTGTGGGGGCGCTGGCTGAGAGTCGCCGCCGGGCTGGTCGGCATGGTGGCGATTATGCTGTTCAGCATCGCGGTCGCAAGCCAGATGGCGCGCTAATGAGAAATGCAAAATTTGTGCGCGGCGCGCGACGGTACTTTCACTGATTTTATTTGGAAAAGATGCGGTAGGCGAACGAAAAATGTTCTTGCGCGATTTTGTAATAGGGGGCGCCGTCGGCGTAGACGAAACTTATAAAAAAATTTCTGTGACCAACACAGGGAATGAAATGCGTGTGGATCTTGGCGAAGGACGCACCTTTCGGAATTTAATAAGACCTAAAGCGTAATCCGCCAATGGCCATCCGCAATTAACATTCGCGCCGCGGGACAAAAAAACGGGCCAGCCCTTCGGCCAGCCCGCCTTTGTCTTAACACTTACCGCAGCGTCGCCTACTTCAGCGCCAGCACAAGCCCGCTGAGATCGGCGCTGACGATGAGGCCGGTCTGCGCGCCGGACAGCGTGAGCACCGCGCCCTTCTGGTTGGCCAGGACAACACCCTGCGCCCCGCGAACGGCGACGGCGCCGACGCCGGCTTGGCCATAAACGCCCGCGACGTCCGACGGACGGCGGATGTTGGTGACCGTGCCGTGGAATCTCGTCTCAGAGGCGCCGAAGGTGAAGCCATAGCTCAGGCCGCCGATCGACAGCGGATAGCGCTTGCCGTGGAAGGTGAGAACGCCGCTGCCGGCCGAACCACCAATGACTAAACCGGCCTTGACGATGCGGATGCTGACGCCGCCGCTATCGGCAAAGGCCGCGGACGACAGACTCGCGCCCTCGATAGCCGTCAAAGCAACAAGACCTGTACGCAGTCCGGCGGAAATTCGCATGGTGAAATCCTCTTGGAAGATGGGTTGATCGCCAAGCTCAATCCGCCAAAGCGCGCAAAGTTCCATGGGCCGCAAGGGCGCGGCGCGACAGGCCTCGTATTTTACCTCTTGAACAACCCCATCGCCGCCGGCTTCGTCAGCAAGCGTAGGGCGGGCTAAGGCGAGGAGCGGCGACGCGGCGGCTTGGAAACCTAGGGTCAGGACCCATTAAATATCTTGCGGATCAGATGATCGGTTGATTCAATGGCGGCGCGAGGAGGTGTCGCCATGACTGATTTGTTCTTGCTGTCCGAGGCGCAGATGCGCCGGATCGAGCCGTATTTTCCGTTGTCGCATGGC
>SHVM01000014.1 GCA_009694265.1 Pseudolabrys sp. | reverse complement strand
GGCGATGGTGTCGGGATTGGCGCCGGGAAGCTGGGTGGTGACCTGGACGGACGGAAAATCCATCTGCGGCAGCGCCGAGACCGGCAGCCACCAGTAACCGAGTGCGCCGCCCAGCATCACCGCGACGCCGAGCAGGGATGTGGCGATCGGCCGGTGAATGAATGGGGAAGAAACGTTCATTGCGAGGTGGTTGGCGCTGCGTTCGGCCGCGCATTGCCGCCGCCCCGCTGCCGCCGGCCGCCTGGCGCGCCCGCGGCGGCCGGCGTGGCGTCGCCGCTGCCGATCGAAACTTTGCCGCCGTCGGTGAGCCGCGCGAAGCCGGTGGTGACCACGCGCTCGGGCGGCGCCACGCCGTTAGCGACCACGGTCTGGGTCTCATCCTGCTTCTGCACTGTGATCGGCCGCATCGCCGCCGTGTTGTCGTCCTTGACCACGAACACGAAGGTTCCGTTCGGCCCGCGCTGCACCGCGCCGGTCGGGATCACCACCACTTGCTTGAGGGTGTCGATCAACAACCGCACATTGACGAACTGGCCGGGCCAGAGTTGCAGATCGGCATTGGAAAATTCGGCCTTGAGCTTCACCGTGCCGGTCGAGGGGTCGACCTGGTTGTCGACCACGCGCAAAGTGCCGCGGTCGATCACCGCGTCGTTGTCGGAGCGCTGCGCATCGACGGCGAGCGGCATTTTGGCGAAAGCATTGTTGACCTGATTGATATCCTGCTGCGGCAGGTTGAAAAACACCGAGATCGGCTGCAACTGGGTGAGCACCACAATGCCGGTCGAGTCGGAGGCATGCACGATATTGCCTTCGTCGACCTGGCGGATGCCGGTGCGGCCGTCGATCGGCGCGCGGATGGTGGTGTAGGCGAGAATGGCGCGCGTATTGTCGATGGCGCCCTGATCGGATTTCACCTGTGCCTCAAGTTGCGCCACCAGCGATTTTTGCGTATCGGCCTGCTGGCGGTTGATCGAGTTGGTCAGCGCCAGCCGTTCATAGCGTTCCTGGTCGATGCGGGCATTGGCGAGCATCGCCTCGTCCTGCGCCTTTTTGGCGACCGCCTGGTCGAGCTGGGCCTGATAGGTGGTCGGATCGATGAGCGCCAGCACGTCGCCCTTTTTGACGTCCTGGCCTTCCTTGAAGGTGACCTCGAGCAGTTTGCCGTCCACTTGCGGACGCACGGTCACCGTGTTGAGCGCTTTGGTGGTGCCGACCGCATCCAGATAGACCGGCACGTCTGCCTTCTGTGCGGCGGCAACCAGTACTGGCACCGGTCCATCGGCGGCGAAGCGGCCGCGGCCGGCACGCTTCTGCTCGGCCGTTCCAGCGAACACATAGATCAGCACCGCGGCGAGCGCGATGATGATCAGCCCGATCGCCAGAATGCGGCGATTGCGGCTGCTTGTCTTGGCCCAGATCTGCTTCGGCAGTTCACCGTGCATTGGAAGCCTCCACCGGCTTCGGCAGCCAGCCGCCGCCAAGGGCCTGATAAAGGCTCACGATCGCCTGCACATGCGCGAGCCGCGCCTGCACCAGCGCATCCTGGGCTTGATAGAGAGATTGTTGCGTTTGCAGCACGGTAACCAGATCGATGGTGCCCTGATTCAAGCGTTGCTCGGAAATTTCGAAAGCGCGGCGCGAGCTCGTCACCACGTCGCGTTGCAGCCGCTCACGCAACGCAGTCTGACGGATGCCGTCGAGCGCATTCTCGACATCGGCGAAGCCGGAGATCACCGCTTTGCGATAATTTTGCAAGAGCTCGTCCTGCTTGCCTTTTTGCAGGTCGAGATTGCCCTGCAGCCGCAAGCCGTCGAAGATAGACTGGGTCAGGCCGGCGGCGGCGGTATAAATCGCCGATTCCGGCCGCAGCAGGATCTTAAGCACCGCGCTCTGATAGCCGCTCTCCCCGGTCAGCGTGATGCTTGGCAGCATCTGGGCGCGCGCATTGGCGACATTGGCATTGGCAGCCGCGAGCTGCGCTTCCGCCTCGCGGATGTCGGGGCGTTGCGCCAGCAACTCTGACGGCAGTCCCGGCGTCACGCGTGGATATGAAATGCTGCGCAAGGATCCGCCGCGGATGCGCACGCTTTCGGGCGAGCGCGCCATCAGCACTGCGAGCGCGTTACGGTTCTGCTTCAAGGTTTGTTCAAGCGGCGGGATCGCCGCGCGCTGGGTATTGACCAAGCTTTCCTGTTGCGCGGTATCGAGCGCCGACGCCGTGCCGGCATTGAGCCGCTGCTGGATCAGATTGAGCACGCGCGAGGCGCTTTGCAGATTCTCGCGCGCGACTTGCAAGCGATCCTGCGCGGTCAGAACCTGGAAATAGGCATTGGCGGCGGCGACCACGGTGGTCAGGCCCACCACTTCGCGGTCGTAACGGCTGGCCACCGCGGTTTCTTCCGCCGCGCGCAACGCCGAACGGTTTTTGCCCCAGAAGTCGATCTCGTAGCTCGCTGAGAGCGTGGCCGACAGGCTATCGCGTTCGGAGCCGCCCGACCCGCCGGTGGTCCCGCCACCGGTGGTCTGCGAGGCGCGCGAACGCGAAGCGCTGCCGTTGAGGCCGACATTCGGCAGCAACGGCGCACCGGCCATGCGCGCCTGCGCGTCGGCCTGCACGATGCGGGCGACTGCGGCGGCGATATCGAGATTGGCGGCACGCGCTTCTTCGATGATTTTGGTCAGTTCGCGCGAGCGGAAGCCGCGCCACCAATCGAGCGGCGGCAGTGCCGCTTCGGCTAACGCCGGATTGCGCGGCCCGCCGTCATAGGCTTGCGGAATATCGAGCCCGGGCTCGGGCTTGTCGGTCAGCAGGCATCCGCCCAGCGGCAGCATTAGGCACAATCCCTGGAGCATGCTCCAGAACGGGCGCCTGCCCGCTTTAGTTCCCCACCGCATTACCGCGATACCGCGACGCATACTTAAACTTTCAAAACACAGTTGAAACGAAGCGCGGCGGGAACCCAGCCCGTACTATTGCTGTGCGCTCGCGGATTTCCGCCCCGGCGGCCAATCGGCCAAAGCGTGACGGCCGGCCGGGGACATTTGCGATGCCGTGCCCGCGAATACGCCTTGGATTGTCTGGTCGAAAGTCTGCCGCGCCGCGCGGGTGTTCGCCATCGCCGCGCGCATCGCGCCGGCGTCGAACGGATCCTGCCGCAATGTCTCACGGATCGTGTCCTGCGCGATCCGGTATTTCGTCTGTGCGCTCTCGATGGTCTCGCGGTTGACCTTGATCTGGCCGCGCAGCAAATCGGCGTCTGCCGGCGGCAAGGTGGCCGCAATCCGTTCGACGCGCACGAATACATTGCGGTCCCACGATGGCGGCGCCGGGCTTCGGACGGCAATCGCCGCCGCGACGCCAACGAAGAACAAATTGAGCGCCAGCGAGCCGAGCAGCAGCCAGCGCGATGAAACGCGCGACGACGTCGTAGGAACGAGTTGGGCGATGCTCATGGCCGTGCTCCGGTCAGCGGTTCGGGTTCGAACACGATCGAACCCAGGTCGCCACGGCTGGCGAAGGCGAAGGGCGAGCCTGGCTGCTCATAGGGGCGGTCGAGTCCGGCAATCCCGATAAAAAATCCGAGCGCCGCGCAACCGGCCAAGGCCGCGACGCGCGGCCAGGCCGGCGCGAATTGCCAGTCGAGCAGCACCGCGGGCAAGCGCCAGAGCGAAACTTTCTGCCGCGGCAGCGGGCCGCTCAGCCGCTTGAGCACACGCCCGACCGCGGCGTCTTCAGCAGGCGACGTTTCTGCCCGACGCTTAAGCGCACGGCCGAGAAGCGTCTCGAATTGTTCGTCAGTCATGTTACTCATCCCTAAGATTCTTGCCCGTCAATCAAATTTCCTAGCTGCATTCGCAAGTTCTGCTTGCCTCTTATCAGCAGTGTCTCAACCGCCGACACCGACGTGTCGAGAACTTCCGCCACCTGCGCATTGCTCATGCCCTCGCTGTAGGTGAGCACGATCGCCGTGCGCTGGCGCGCGGGTAGTTCGGCAATCGCAGCCGCGAGCAATTGCTCGCGTTCGTCATGTTCGGCTTTCTCGGTAACGCCGGGCGTGGTGTCGACGATTTCGCCGGCCGCTTCCAGCGCAACCCATTGCGTGCGCCGCTTGCGGTCGAGACAGAGATTGACCACCACGCGGGTAAGCCAGGTACGAAACGCCGCCAGCGGTTGCCAGCGCGGCGCATGGGTCCAGACCCGCAGCATGGCTTCCTGCGCGACGTCTTCGGCGTCGGCGGCATTGCCGAGAATGCGGCGGGCAAGCCCGAGCATGGCCGGCAAATGACGGCGGGAGAGTTGGCGATATGCCAATTCGTCGCCGCGCGCGACCCGGGCCATAAGCGCCTCGTCACTGTGCGCTTCGTCGCTGTCATCCATTGAAGTCGGGCGGTCGGCATAAGGAATTCCCGTGCATTGTAGTGCTTGGCCTATCCGATTAACGGGCGAACTGCCCGAATCCTGTGCTGGCGGGATAGCGGGGACATCGGGGATAAGTCGCCGGATGGCGCCCTAACCCATTGTATTATCTATGTTTAGCGGCTCGTCAGCCGTTTCGGCTCGCCACATCCGCGAGCGCGAAACCGGCGATGCGCTTGTAGTTCTCCGACAGCGCGCGCAATTCGTCCTGGCTGATGTATTTGTCGAGATCGTCGAACGGCTTGTCGCCGACCAGCTCCTCGACCTTGATATTGATGAAATCCGGCGGGTATTCGCGATTGGTGCGCACGACTTTTGCCGCGGGCGCAGCGCGCGCCGCCTCATAGGCTTTGAGCGCCGCGCGCGGATCGGAATGCTCACGCAGCATGTCGGCGAGCGTGCGGGCGTCAATAGCGGCTTGCGCCGCGCCGTTGGAACCGCGCGGATACATCGGATGAGCGGCATCGCCGGCCAGCGTCACGCGGCCGAAGGTCCATGTGTCGATCGGATCCTTGTCGACCATCGGATATTCCAGGATCTGATCGGCGTCGCGGATCATCTGCGCCACGTCGAGCCAGTCGAAGCGCCAGTTTTGATAAAGCGGGAACAGGTCGGCGAGATTGCCCGGCTTGTTCCAGTCGTTCTGCGCGAAGCTGTCGCGCTTGATCTCGGCCATCCAGTTGATGAGCTGGTTGCCCTCGGCGTCGACGTTATCGACGATCGGATAGATCACCATCTTGCCGGTCAATATCGAGCCGACCCGCATATAGGTGCGGCCGCCGAGGATCGGCTTCCTGCGTGTCACCCCGCGCCAGGTATTGATGCCGGCGAAAGCCAGTCTGTCTTGCGGGTAGAACCGCTTTCGGATCGCCGAATTAATGCCGTCGCAGGCGACGGCTAAGTCGGCGCGCACGCTCTCGCGCTTATTAAACGAAACGGTGACGCCGGCCTCGTCCTGCTCGATGGAGGTCGCATCGTGATCGAGCAGCACCGCATCGCTGCCCAGCTTTGCGCGGGCCGTCTCGTAGAGGATCAGGTGCAGCCGCCCGCGATGGATGCCGACTTCCGGCGTTTGATAGCCGGCGAATTTGCCGCGCGGCTCCTTGTAGATCAGCTGGCCGAAGCGGTTGAAGAAACAGCTTTCGCGGTTCTCGATGCCGGCCGCCAGCAGCGCATCGTCCAGCCCGAGGGCTGTGAACTCGCGCATCGCGTGCGGCAGCAAAGTGATGCCGACGCCGAGCGGCTTTATCTCGGGAGCGCGCTCATAGACGCGGGCGGATATGCCGCGCTGGCGCAGATTGAGCGCGAGCGAAAGTCCGCAAATCCCGCCGCCGATGATCGCAACGTCCATTCCAATAACCTCTCCCCCGTCATGCCCGGGACAAGCCCAGCCATGGCGAATTTGATGAGTCGAATGGACGAAATCGGCAAATTCCTGTCAACTTGCAGTTCTACCTCAATCCAGAAACGAAACGGAGGAAACGACCATGGATAAGGCAATTTACGATCGCGGCATGGCCATGCGGCGCAAGGTGCTGGGCGACGAATATGTCGACCGGGCGGTCGCCAACACCGACGATTTTAATAAGGAATTTCAGGCGCTGCTCACTGAATACTGCTGGGGCGCGGTGTGGGGCGACGACACCCTGAAGCCGCGCGATCGCAGCATCCTCAATCTTGGCATGATTGCCTGCCTTGGCCGGATGCACGAATTCGAAGCGCATTTCCGCGGCGCGCTGCGCAATGGGCTCACGCCCAAGGAGCTCGCCGCCATTCTACGGCAGATAGCCGTCTATTGCGGTTTCCCGGCCGCGGTCGATTGCCACCGCGTGGCCAAGCAGGTACTGGCGGCGGAGGCCAAAAAAACCTGAGCCGTCACAGCGGAATCACGTTACTGAGATAGCCCTATTCTTGTCTTGAATGTGCCTTCATCCCGAGGCAATCCAAGGCGCGGATTGGCGGCTATTGAGCCGTCCCGTCACAGGTGAATGATGATGCGACGTTTCGGGCCTTTCTTGCTGGCACTGCCGGTCGCGGCGGCCATCCCGGCCGTCTCCGCGCAGGCCCAGTATTATCCGGGGCCGCCGCCGCCCTATTACCGAAGTGCTCCGCCCCCAGGAGCCTATCAGGGCGGCTTGCCGGCGCCCGGCTACTGGATCGGCGAGGATGACGACGACGCACCGATGGTGCGGCGGCCGCGCCGCAGCCCGCAGGTGAGCCAGATGCCGCCGCAGGGCCAGCCCGGCGCCCCCAGCCGCATACTGCCTTATCCGGCGGAATCCGATGCCGCCGCCCCGCCGCCGCCGGGTTTCGCCACGCCGTACGGACGACCACCCACCGGCCATCAGCTCGACGCAGCACCGCCGATTGCGGTTGTTCCGCCCGCGTCCAGGCAAGACACCAGGCAAGACACCAGACAAGACGCCAGACAAGAGCCCGATATTATCCGGCCGCCGGCGGCGATCGGCCGCGGACTTGGCGTCGCGCCGGCGCCGATACCTCCATCGGCGGCCTCTGCGTTGCCGCCGGAGGATCAGCCGGAAGTGGGTCAGCCGAAAGAACTGGCGCCGAATCTGAAGAAGCAACTGGTGGACTATCCCACCAGGGAGCCGGCCGGCACCGTCATCGTCGATACGCCGAACATCTATCTCTATCTCGTGCTCGGCGGTGGCCAAGCCATCCGCTACGGCATCGGCGTCGGCCGCGATGGCTTCACCTGGGCCGGCACCGAACGCGTCAGCAAGATGTCGGAATGGCCGGATTGGCATCCGCCCTCCGAGATGATCGACCGCCAGCCCTATCTGCCGCGCTTCATGGCCGGCGGCCCGGGCAATCCGCTCGGCGCGCGCGCTCTCTATCTCGGCAAGACGCTGTACCGCATCCACGGCACCAACCAGCCCTCGACCATCGGACAGACGGTCTCGTCCGGCTGCATCCGTTTGATCAACGAAGACATCGAGGATCTGTTCAGCCGTGTGCAGGTTGGCTCGCGCGTGGTGGTGCTGCCCGGCAGGCCGCCGGACACGGTGGCGAATTCCGGCAATCCGCCGGAAGCCGCGAACCCGATGGCGCCGCCGCCGCGCGCCGGCACCGCCATCTCCGGCTCGCCGCTGCCGCCGTTGCGCTAGCTTAATTTCGCCAATCGGCTGATCGCTTCGATCATCGCGCCGGCATCGGCTTGGCCTTTGCCGGCAATATCATGCGCGCTGCCATGCGCCACAGAAGAAAACAGGATCGGTGAGCCGATCGACAGGCCGGCCGTGCGGTTGAAGGCCTGCAGCTTGGCGGCGATGTGGCCCTGGTCGTGCAGCATCACGATGTAGGCGTCGCAGGGTTTTTTCCGGAACATGGTGTCGGCGCCGAACGGGCCGGAGGTATCGATGCCGGCCGCAGCGGCGCGCGCAATCGCCGGCGCAATGATCTCGATCTCCTCGCGGCCGAACATGCCCCCTCGCCGGCATGCGGATTGAGCCCGCCGATAAAAATTTTCGGCCGCGTGATGCCAAGGCGCTTGAGCGCCGCATCGGTGACGCGGATGACGCGCTCGACCCGCTCCGGCGTGATCAACGCCACCGCCTCGCGCACACTCACATGCAGCGTGGCGTGCGCAATGCGCACGTCGTCGAAGCAAATCATCAGATAGACATCGTTGACCGGTGTACCGGTTTCGCGCGCCACGAACGACGGATAGCCGTCGAAAGCGATGCCGGCGGCCACGATCGAGCGTTCGGTCTACGGCGCCACCACCACGGCTTCCACTTCGCCTGCGAGCGCCGCATGGATCGCGCGCCGGGCGCTGGCCAGCGAGGCACGGCCATAGGCTGCATCCACCGTGCCGAATTTCACCGGCCTATTGGTGCCCTCGCTGGCGTCGAGCAAATTGAGCGCGCCGTCCGACCAATCGGCATCGCCGATATTGCCGATCACGTGCAGGCGCGGCGTGAGGCCAGCGGCCTGCGCATGCAGTTCCAGCGCGGCCGGGTCGCCCACCAGCAAGGGCCGGCATAGGGCTTTGACGGAGCGATCGAGCGCGGCTTTGAGCGCGATCTCCGGGCCTATTCCGGCCGGGTCCCCGGTTGCAATGGCGATCCGCGGCAAAGCCATGTCGACTTCCCCAGCAAGTGTCACGGCCTATAATGGCCAAGCCCGCGCTGTTACGCGGGCAAGAATACAAAGCCCGTACCCGCGCGGGAACAATAGCAAGCCGATGAGGAAACGTCGCCATGATGTCGCGTGAACAGAACGACCAGCTCAGCCGTATCGGCCCCGGCACGCTGATGGGCAAATTGCTGCGGCGCTATTGGGCGCCGTTCCTGCTGGCGTCGGAAATCCCCGCGCCGGATTGCCCGCCGGTGCGCGTCAAGCTGATGGGTGAGAACCTGATCGCTTTTCGCGACAGCAACGGCAAGATCGGTCTGCTCGACGAATTCTGCGCCCATCGCGGCGTCTCGCTCTGGTTCGGCGAGAACGAGGAATGCGGGCTGCGCTGCCCCTATCACGGCTGGAAATACGACGTGACCGGCCAATGCGTCGATCTGCCGTCGGAGCCGGAAGACTCAGGCTTCGCCAAGAACATCAAATTGAAATCCTATCCCTGCATCGAGAAAGCCGGGATCATCTGGGCCTATATGGGTCCGCCCGGTTTGCAGCCGCCGCCGGCGGCGCTGGAATGGGCGGAGGTTAAGCCCGAGCAGCGCTTCGTCTCCAAGCGGTTGCAGGAATGCAATTATCTGCAGGCGATGGAAGGCGGCATCGATTCCAGCCATGTCTCGTGGCTGCATGGCAGCGAGTTGAACAAGGATCCGCTGTTCAAGGGCAGCAAGGGCAATGAGTACAACGAGAAAGACCGCATGCCGTTGTTCGAGGTGGAAGAATTCCCCGGCGGCTTGCTGATCGGCGCGCGCCGTAACGACGACGCCGGTAAATACTACTGGCGCATCACGCCCTGGATCATGCCCTGGTACTCGATCATCCCGCCGCGCGCCGGGCATCCGCTCGGGGCGCATGCCTGGGTTCCGATCGACGACGAGACCTGCTGGGCCTGGAGCATCAACTACCATCCCAAGCGCGCGCTCACGAAATCGGAAATATCGGCCATGCAGGACGGCGAGGGCATCCATGTCCGGTACGTGCCCGGCACGTTCATTCCGCTCGCAAATAAATCCAACAATTATCTGATGGACCGCGATGCGCAACGCCATGGCCACAGCGCCACCGGCGTCGACGGCATCGCCATGCAGGACGCCTCGATCCAGGAAAGCATGGGCGCGATCCAAGACCGCACCAAGGAGCATTTGTGCGCGACCGACTCGGGCATTGTCATGACGCGCAAACTGATGCTGAGCGCGGCGAAATCGGCGGCCGCGGGCGGCCCGGTGCCGGCGACCGATCCGCAGGCGCAACGCGTGCGCTCGGTGGCCATCGAGCTCGACAAAGGCGCCTCGTTCACCCAAGGCGCCAAGCACGGGCTCTATGCCCCGCTCGGCACCGATCCGTTGTCGGTGTGACCCGTGTTCGCTCCCCCTGAAAGGGGGAGTTAAAGAAAGTCTTCACTCCGCCGCGGTCTTTGCCGTCTTGCCGATCGCTTCGTTCACCCGCGGCATCACCTGCTCGGCCAATAGCTGCATCGAGCGTTTGGACAGCGCCGGATCGACCCAGTCCATGCCGGCATAGACCAGCTCGCCGAAATCGCCGGTCTGCTGGCGCAGCGCCAGGATCGCGTCGACCACTTTGTTGACGCTGCCGTGGATCACGCAGTGGTCCATGACGAAATCATGGGTGATCTCGTCGTCCGGCTGTTCCTTGTGGCTCTTGAACACATAGAGCCGGTTGCCGCGCCTCATCTTGGCTTCCATCTGTTCGAAATAGAACCGGTATGGACTGTTGGCGTCCTCGCGGCCGTAACGCAGCGCGGTCTTGTCGTCGTCGGCGACAAAGATGCTGCGCGCCACGCGCCAGTCGGCGACATTGGCCTTGGCGCCAGCCTCGGCCCGACCCTTGGCGTAATTGGTCCAATGCGATTTGAGATGGTTCGCCAGCAGGAAGTTCGCCGACAGCGGATGGAAATCGCGCTTGCCCATCAGCACGACGCCGGGTGAGAACGGAGCCACGACGGTGCCGACGATTTCCGGCCGCGGCTTTTGAAACGGTTTGGCCATGATGCCGATGCCGAGATCGTGCGTCGCGGTGCGGTTGATAGCCACCTTGAAGCGGTTGTCCGGGAAATCGATGTTGTAGGGCGGATCGCGTTCCCAGATCGCCAGGATCACGTCGATCGCCTCGGCAAAGATCTTGTTGCGGTCCTCGTCCAGAAGGTCGAGCGCCTCGGCATCGGAGGTGAGCGCGCCGGCACTCACGCCCATGATGAAGCGTCCTTGCGCCAGATGATCGAACATCGCCGCATTGACCGCGATCAGCACCGGGTGCATCTGCGACAGGTTGGTGGTGCCGGTGGCGAGCTTGATGGTCTTGGTGTCGTGAATTAGCGTGGCGTTGAACAACATGCTGTTGGTGACGGTCTCGCACGCGTCGGTCAGGTGCTCGCCGACAAAGGCGTCGTAGAAACCGAGCTTGTCGGCCAGGATGATCGCCTCGCGATCCTCACGCAGCGTTTGCGACCAATCCCGGCCCATGGGGTGTACCGGCATCGTGAAGTAGCCCAACCGCATTCCCGTCTCCGCCTCGATTACTCTTGTTTGCGCATTATGCGCTTGGCCCGCAAACTAGCGCATGATCCCGTGAAAAGCTTGCCCCAAGGAACCGGTTTTTGGCGTTTGATTCATTGGCTTTTGTCAATTTTGATAGGGCGAAAATCCGAAAGGTATCGCGAATTGTCCCCAATGTCATATAGCCCGCCGGCACCCCGCTTCAGAACGGTTCGGCAAAAGACTAGCTTGCCGGCTGGGTCGCAATCGATTCGTCCGGGGTCCGCCATGCTGCGCTGGTTTCATGCCTTGATGCCGAAGGAAGAGAAGTTCTTCGATCTGTTCGCGCGCCATTCAAAAGCGGTGCTTGCCGGCGCCGAGGCGCTACGCGCGATGATGGAGGGTGGCGAGGCACTGCCGCAAAATTATCAGATGGTCATGGACCGCGAGCAGGACGCCGACGATGTCACCCGCGAAGTGCTGATCGCGGTGCGCCGCACCTTCATCACCCCGTTTGACCGCGGCAATATCCGCGACTTGATCACCTCGATGGATAACTCCATTGACCAGATGCAGAAAACCGCCAAGGGTATCAAGCTGTTCGACGTGACCGAATTCACGCCGCAGATGAAGGAGATGGCCGACGCAATCGTAAAATGCGCGCAACTGGTGCAGGAAGGCGTGCAGCTTCTCCGCTCCATCAGTTCCGAGGCCGTCCATATCAGTACATTGACCGAGCATATTTCGCAGCTCGAAGGCCGCGCCGACGAGTTGCACGATGTTGGCCTCAAGGTGCTTTATCAGACGCATGCCCAAACGAACGCGATGGCGTTTTTCATCGGCAACGAGATCTACGACCATCTGGAAAAAGTCGTGGATCGCTTCGATGACGTAGCCAATGTCATGCACGGTATCGTCATCGAGCACGTGTAATTGATTCCGGAGCGTTAAACGATGGATGCCGTGCTTTCCTTGCCGATCCTGATCGGCCTGATCGCGCTCGCGCTCGCGTTCGATTTCTTGAACGGGTTGCACGACGCGGCCAATTCCATAGCGACCATCGTCTCCACCCGCGTGCTGCGGCCGCAATATGCAGTGGCCTGGGCAGCGTTCTTCAATTTCATCGCCTTTCTGTTTTTCGGCCTGCATGTTGCAGAGACGCTGGGCACTGGCATTATCGCGGCCACGGTGGTCGATCCGCGAGTGGTTTTCGGTGCGCTGATGGGCGCGATCCTGTGGAACCTGATTACCTGGGGCTTTGGTATCCCCTCGAGCAGTTCGCACGCGCTGATCGGCGGGCTGATCGGTGCCGGCATGGCGAAAGCTGGAGTCAGCGCCATCGTGTGGAAAGGCTTGATTCCAACCACTGCTGCGATCGTGGCGTCGCCGCTCATCGGCTTTCTGCTCGCCGTATTTCTGGTGCTGGCGCTGTCGTGGATTTTAGTGCGCCGGATGCCGTTCGCCGTCGACCGGACGTTTCAGCGGCTGCAATTTATCTCCGCCTCGCTCTATTCGCTTGGGCACGGCGGCAACGATGCGCAAAAAACCATGGGCATTATCGCGGTGCTGCTTTATTCGCAGGGCCATCTCGGCAGCAATTTCCACGTTCCGTTCTGGGTGGTGATTACCTGCCAGGCCGCGATGGCGCTCGGCACGCTGTTCGGCGGCTGGCGGATCGTGAAGACCATGGGATCGAAAATCACCCGGCTCACGCCGATGCAGGGTTTCTGTGCGGAGACCGGCGGCGCAGTGACACTGTTTGGCGCCACCTGGCTCGGCATTCCGGTATCGACCACCCACACCATCACCGGCGCGATCATCGGTGTCGGCGCCGCCCGCAGAATGTCCGCCGTGCGCTGGAGCGTCGCCAATAATATCGTCATCGCTTGGATCATCACGATCCCGGCAACGGCGGCGATTGCAGCGCTGTTTTATTGGATCAGCGGGTTGGGCGCATGATCCCGAAAAATGGGGACCGGGTTTCGGATTAGATCATGCGCCAGAAAGTCTGATCAGGCCGCGACGCGTGCGAGGAAACTCTCGACCTCGTGGCGCAGCTCCGCGGCGGCGGCTTCCACCGCCTGCGAGGCGGTCAGCACGCTTTCCGCCGACTGGCGGGTCTCGGTTGCCGCGCCGGTGACCTCCTCGAGCACGGTCACCACCAGTTTGGCGCCGTTGGAAGCGCCCGCGACATTCTGCGAGATCTCAGACGTAGCCGCGCTTTGCTCCTCGACGGCGGCCGAGACGGCGGTGGCGCAACTGTCGATTTCCTGCATGCGGCTCGAAATGCGGCCGATCGCGGCCACCGCGCCGCTGGTTGCTCCCTGCACCGACATAATCAGCTTTGAAATATCCTCGGTCGCCTTGGCGGTCTGCACCGCGAGCGATTTAACTTCCGACGCCACCACCGCGAAGCCCTTGCCGGCTTCGCCGGCGCGCGCCGCCTCGATGGTGGCATTGAGCGCCAGCAGGTTGGTCTGGCCGGCGATGGAGCGGATCAGCTTGATCACGTCGCCAATTTTCTGCGCGGCTTGCGCCAGCGCGGTGATCTGCTGGTTGGTGCCATGCGCTTCCGTGACCGCGGCGCGCATGACATCGGTGGTCAGGCTAAGCTGGCGGCCGATCTCGCTGATGGAGCCGCTCAATTCATCGGCGGCAATCGCTGCGGTTTCAACGTTCAGCGATGCTTCGTTCGAGGCCGCCACTGCGCCCTCGGCGCTTTTCGAAGTCTGGCCGGAATTGTCGAACAGCGTGCCGGCGGTGGCGCGCATGGCCATCGCTCCCTCGGTTACCGTGCGCAAATGCTCCTCGACGCGCTGGCGGAAACTAGCGATCGCCTGCTCGATCATCGCGCGCTGTTCTTGCTGCTGCTGCATCGAGACGCGTTCGCGCTCGGCATCACGCCGCTCGGTGATGTCATCATGGCTCCCGACCCAGCCGCCGCCGGCCATCGACCGGTTGATGACGGAGATGATCCGGCCATCGGGAGATTTTATTTCGGCGGTCGTTGTCTGGCCTTGCGCCATGGCGTCGACCAGTTCGCGCCGGTAGGTCTGCGGGTCGCGCATGAAGCTGCCATTGGCGGCGCGAAAATCGAGCATGCTGGTCAAGGTGGTGCCGGGCTTGGCGATCTCGGCAGAAAGCCGGTAGATCTCGATGTAGCGCTTATTGCAGATCACCAGCCGTTCATTGCCGTCGAATATGCACAGTCCCTGCGACATGTTGTTGAGCGCGACGCGCATGCGCAGGTTGTCCACCTGCACGCGACGCACGAGTACGGCGCCGACGAGCGCCATCGCCAGCAGAGCCGCAAGCATGGCGGCAAATGCGGAGACCGCGAAGGGGGGGGGCGCCGCGGCAACCCAGGCGCCCACCGGCAGGAGTGTTTGAAATAGCACCAGGCTTGCCGGAAAGCAGATGCCGCCGGTCAACGCGACTAAACGCCAATCGCGCGCGGTTGCGGTTGCTAGGGACGCCATGGTCATGGTTTTAGTCCGGGCCAGCGCAAACGGTATTCCCCAACACGTTTTTTTGCAGTTAATCGCTTGCAGTTGAATAGTTAAACAAAGCTTAATGGGCGTTTCGGGGAGGGCTGAGCGAATGGCGAAATTACGGGCTGTCGAATGCCGCGAATTCATCAACGCGGTGGTCGAAAAGGCCGAGGAGATGGGCGTTCCGGTCTCCGTCGCCGTGGTTGGCCCGGAAGGCCACCTGATCGCACTCGAGCGCATGGACGAGGCTGGCTTCATCACGCCGGATACCGCCATCGCCAAAGCCTACACGGTCGCCGCGTTCCGCAGTATGAGCCCGCGCTTTCCCGACGGGCTGGTGATCCAGCAGTGGTTCAAGGAGCGTAATCCGCAATTGCTGATCAGCCTCGCCGCCATGACCAATGGCAAGATCGCCGCGTCCGGCGGCGGTGCGCCGGTGTTTCGCGGCAGTGAGATGGTCGGCGCCTACGGGATTTCCGGCGGCACTTCGCAACAGGACGAGGCCATGGCGCAATATGCCCGCGCCAAGATCGGCTGGGCGCATGAGTCCGACGCCGAGCCAAAACAAAGCGTGAAGGAGCACATCAACGAGCTCTACGCCAAGGCCGGCATCACGGATCGCAAGCTTTAAATTATTTTTCGCCGCCGGAGGACTGCAATGGAATCGACTGCCGCCGGTACAGCCGGCTTACCCGCCTGGACCGGACGTATCGAAGACGACGCGCTGTTGCGCGGCCAAGGCCACTTCGGTGACGACGTGAAACCGGCGGGAGCCCTGGCGGCGCATTTTGTGCGCTCGCCGCATGCCTTCGCCAAGATCGAGCGCATTGATATTTCGGCGGCTAAATCCGCGCCCGGCGTGGTCGCGGTGCTGACCGGCGCCGATCTCGAAGCGTCGCATTATCATTCCATTTCGCATCCGCATCCGATTCCCGGCCGCGGCGGCAAGGTGCCGGTCTCGCCGCACCGCCCTGTGCTCGCGGCCACGCGCGTCATGCATGTCGGCGAGCCGGTAGCCATGGTGGTCGCGACCAGCGCCGCCGCCGCGCAAGACGCCGCCGAAAAGATTGCGGTCGATTATGCGCCGCTTGGCGCTGTCACCGACGCGCGGCCGGCGATTAAGTCCGGCGCACCGCAGCTTTGGCCGGATGCGCCCGGCAATATCGGATTTGATTGGACCGCGCCCGCCGACCAGGACGGCAAGAAGCAGGCCGCGCTCGACCGCGCCTTCAAGGATGCCGCCCATGTGGTGCGTGTCGAGCTGGTCAATCAGCGCCTGGTGGTGGCCTCGCTTGAGCCGCGCACCGCGTCTGCAAGTTACGACGCCCAAGCCAAGCAGTTCACTTTGCGCTGCGGCACGCAGGGCTTTGCCAGCGTGCGCGCGCAAGCCGCCGGCGTCATGAACATCAAGCCGGAAGAACTGCGCGTCGTCACCGACGATCTCGGCGGTGCTTTCGGAATGAAAGGCTGGTGCTATCCGGAATACATCGCGATGCTGCATGCCGCGCGCGAACTCAGGCGCCCGATCCATTGGGTCGCGACCCGATCGGAAGCCTTTGTCACGGACAATCAGGGCCGCGACTCGTTCTGGACGGTGGAACTGGCACTCAACAAACGCGGCCGCTTCCTGGGTTTGCGCGTCGATTGCCTGGCCAATATCGGCGCCTATTTCACCGGCGTGGCGCATTTCTGCGTCACCACACATATCTCCGGCTGTCTGCCGACGGTCTATGACATTCCGCAGGCGCAGGTGAATACGCGCTGCGTGTTCACCAATACGCTGCCGACCGGGCCCTATCGCGGCGCCGGCCGTCCGGAAGCGACCTATCTGATGGAACGCGTCATTGACGCCGCTTCCGATGCGACCGGGATCGACGCCGCCGAATTGCGCCGGCGTAATCTGATCGCGCCTGACAAAATTCCCTATGTCACGCCCTTCGGCAATAGCTATGACAGCGGCGACTTTCCGGCGATTTTCGAGCGTGCGTTGACGCTCGCTGGCTATGTCGGTTTTGCCGCGCGCAAGAAGGCGGCGAAAAAGAGCGGCAAGCTGCGCGGTATCGGCATCGGATGTTATCTGGAGATCGCCGGCGCGTTTCCGGAAGAGGCCGCGCGCATCACGTTTCCCGGCGGGAAAAAAGTGTTGGTGAGCATTGGCGCCGGTGGTAGCGGGCAGGGCCACCCGACTGTATTCCCCAAAGTAACCGCGCGCCGTCTTGGCATAGATCCCGCGGCGGTGACCTTGCTGTCCGGCGATTCCGCGCGCGATGTGCCGGGTTTTGGCGCCGTCGCCTCGCGCTCGGCCATGATGACAGGCGGCGCCATCGCGCGCTGCGCGGAACTCGTGCTGGAGAAAGGCAAGCGCGTGGCGGCTATGCTCTTGCAGGCGGGCGAAGCCGACGTTGATTACCGCGACGGAAATTTCTCCGTGCGCGGCTCGGCGCGCGAAGCGTCGTTGTTCGATGTCGCCGAGCGCGCGGCGGAACTGGCGCGTCAGGGCGTCATCCCGGAAAGTCTCGACACCCAAGCCAGCATCAAGCTTCCGCCGTCATTCCCGAATGGCTGCCACATCGCGGAAGTCGAGATCGATCCCGACACCGGCGCGACCGATGTCGTCTCCTATGTGGCGGTCGGCGACTGCGGCAATGTGCTCGACGACGTCATCGTCGAAGGCCAGATCCACGGCGGGGTGGCGCAGGGGCTCGGTCAGGCGCTGACCGAGAATACGATCTACGATTCGAGCGGCCAATTGGTGTCGGGGTCGTTCATGGATTACGCCATGCCGCGCGCGCATTCGATGCCCGATATGACGGTCGAGCATCACGCCGTCGCCTGCCGCACCAATCCGCTCGGTGTGAAAGGCACCGGCGAGGCCGGCACCACAGCCGCACCTCCGGCGCTGCTCAATGCCATCCTCGACGCATTGCCGGAAGGCGCCGCGCTCGACATGCCGGCGACGCCGGACCGGATATGGCAGGCGATCAAGGCGGCGAAATAGTTTTCTGTCGTCCCCGCTTTCGCGGGGACGACACTATTCGTTACTGCGTGACGTCGATCTTCACCGAGGTGGTGACGGTTTGCCAGTGCTTCATTTCATTGGCGAGCCATTTCTGGGCGTCGTCAACCGACTTGCTCGGCACGATGTTGTAGTTCTGCTTCTTGAATTTTTCTTTCGCCTCGGGCGAGGCCAGAGCCTTAGCTACGGCGGCGTAGAGCGCGTCGAGCACCGGCTTGGGCGTGCCGGCCGGTGCGAACATGCCGTTCCAGGCAATGGTGCCGACATCCGGGTAGCCGGCCTCTTTCATGGTCGGCACGTTCGGATATTCCGCCAGGCGCGCGTGGTTTACGACCGCGAGCGCGCGGAACTTGCCCGCCTGCACTTGGCCCGCGCTGCTGCCGGTGTTGAGGAAGGCGGTCTGCACGTCGCCGCGCAACAGGTCCTGGATCACGCCCGAGGCGCCGTTCTTGTTCGGCAGGGCGGCCATGTCGAGATCGCCCGCGCGCTTGGCGAAATAGGCCATGTCGAAATGCGGATACGAACCCGCGCCGACCGTTCCGTAGCTGACTTTGCCGGGATTCTTCTTGGTGTATGCGACCAGCTCGGCGACGGTCTTGACCGGAAAATCATTGGCCGTCGTCACCAGCAGAAACGCCGGAACGTCGACCAGGTTGGTCACCGCGGTCACCGACTTGGTGTAGTCGTAAGACATTTTACTCTTGTAGATGATCGGCGTGATGGTGTTGGTCGAGACGTTGCCGACCATCACGGTGTAACCGTCGGGCGTCGACTTCACCAATTCCTCGATCGCCAGCAGTCCGAAGGCGCCGGGCTTGTTGAGCACGACGAAGCCTTGGCCGGTGATCTTCTGGAATTCATCGCCGACGATGCGCGCGGTGATGTCGGTGGCGCCGCCCGGCGCATAAGGCACGATGACCTTGATGGGCCGGCTCGGATATTTGTCCTGTGCCGAGGCCGTTACCATGCCGAAGGCAATAAAGGCGGAAAGCCAGGCGGCGGACAGCAGGATCAGATTTGAACGTTTCATCGGCATCCTCCCATTATTTGAATTTATGCGGCCGGGTTTCTTTGCCCCGTGCTCATGATGTCATGTGGCTTTTATTCCGTGCAGGCTATGCGAAGCATCCTTGACTGTGAAGAACAAAACGTCGGCCTCCGCCGTCGCCCTGCCGGCATGGATCTTATTGGCCGGAATGTAGACCACCGAGCCCGGCTTGGCGTCGATCTTCTTGCCGTCGATGGTGGCGCGGAAGGTCCCTTCCAGCACATAGATCCATTGCTCGTTCGGGTGCGAATGCGGCTCGGCGCCGGTTCCGGCCGCCATGCGCATGAGGCCGACGATCATGCGGTCGCCTTCCACGCAGGGCCCGTGCGCGGTTGAATAGTCGGGCCCACCCATGATCTTCTGCACGCTGCCGAGGTCGAAGAGATACTGACCCGGAGCGGCGCGTGTCGCGCCCGGTGTCAGAGTGACCGGTTGGCTGCTCATGGCGTTTTCCCTTGCGGCCTGGAACGGCCTATTTGCAGCAATGATAGTTGACCGATTGACCCCGCGCCAGTAGATGCGGAGGCGCTCATGTATCGCGATGCGGGCATCACCGTTCGGCCATGGTCTGCGGCCGTTCGCGACTCACGTTTTACCGATTCGGAGATCGCTACCGATGAAGCCGGTTCGCCCAAGCATGCTGAGAGGCGCGCTGGTCGCCGCGTTGTTCGCGCTCGCCGGTTGCGCCGGTGATAATTTTACGCCGAAGAGCGAGCCGAGTTTCTATCGCAATCTGGCGCAGCACGGTGCCCAGCTCGACGATGACGCCGCCGCCTCAATGATCACCGGTTATCGCACCAACAATAATTTGCCGGCGGTGACGCTTGACCCCGTACTCACGCGGCTCGCGCGAGCCCAGGCCGAAAACATGGCCAAGCGCGACAAGCTCGACCACGGCGCGGCAAAACCGTTCGTGGCGCGGCTGAAGGCCTCGGGCTACGACGCCAAGACGGCGGCCGAGAATATCGGCGCCGGCTATCACACGTTGGCCGAGGCGTTTTCCGGCTGGCGCGATTCGAGCCCGCACCGCGCCAACATGCTGCTCAAGGGTGCCACCCGTATCGGCATCGCCGCGGTCTACACGCCGCGCTCCAAATACAAGGTGTACTGGGCGCTCATTCTGGCGGAGCCGGACGACAAGAAGGGCTAGCACGCCCCGACTGGACCTTGCGTCATCCACTGACTAGCCTACCGCCGCCATGCCGGCGCCGGACTCCGTTCGCGACTACGATCAGCTTTACCGCCAATTCTGCTGGAAAATTCCGGCGCGCTATAATATTGGCGTCGATTGCTGCGACCGCTGGGCGGTGCTTGAGCCCACCCGCCTCGCCATCCTGCATGTGAAGCCGGACGGACACGAAGACGCCATCACTTTCGGCTGGCTGCGCGAGACCTCCAACCGGCTCGCCAATGTGTTGCGCGCGCACGGTGTTGCGCGTGGCGACCGCGTGGCGATTTTTCTGCCGCAGGCGCCGGAAGTGGCGGCAGCCCATATCGCGATCTACAAGCTCGGCGCGGTCGCGCTGCCGATTGCAATTTTATTTGGACCCGACGCGCTGTCCTATCGCTTGCAGAATTCCGGCGCTAAAGCCCTGCTCACCAATGCGCAGGGACTCGGAAAAATCGCGCAAATTCGCACAGACGTGCCGGCGTTATCTTGCGTGTTGTCGATAGATGGCGAAACCGACGGCGCCGGCAGCTTCCCCGATTTGCTCGCCGAGGCTTCTACGAATTTTACGCCGGTCGACACCGCCGCGGACGATCCGGCGATGATGATCTACACGTCCGGCACCACCGGCCAGCCGAAAGGTGCGCTGCACGGGCATCGCACATTGCTCGGACATCTGCCTGGCGCCGAGCTGCCGCATTTTCCGTTTCCGCAAAGCGGCGACCGCTACTGGACTCCCGCCGACTGGGCCTGGGCCGGCGGGTTGCTCGATGTCTTGCTGCCGAGCCTGCACCATGGCGTGCCGGTCGTGGCGCGCAAGTTCGACAAGTTCGATCCGGACGAAGCCTTCGCGCTGATGCAATCGGCCGGCGTTCGCAATGCGTTCATTCCGCCCACCGCGCTGCGCATGATGCGCGCGGCGCAAAGCCCGCGCGGGCGCTACGGCTTCAAGCTGCGCAGCGTGGCGTCGGGCGGAGAATCGCTCGGCGTGGAAGCGCTGGAATGGGGCAAGGCGGCGTTCGATCTCACGATCAATGAATTCTACGGCCAGACCGAATGCAATCTGGTGCTCGGCTCATGCGCGCAGCTAGGCCAGTTCCGCCTGGGCGCCATGGGCAAGCCAGTGCCCGGCCACGGCGTGGCGGTGATCGACGGCGACGGTAATCCGCTCAAAGCCGGTGAGGTCGGGCAGATCGCGGTGAAGCGGCCCGATCCGGTGATGTTCCTGCAATACTGGGGCAAGCCGGAAGCTACGCGCGACAAGTTTATCGGCGATTGGATGATCACCGGCGACCAGGGCATGGTGGACGAGGACGGCTATTTCACTTTCGTCGGCCGCGACGACGATGTGATCACGTCATCAGGCTTCCGTATCGGGCCGGGCGAGATCGAGGATTGCCTGATCCGTCACCCGGCGGTGGCGCTCGCAGCCGCGGTCGGCAAGCCCGATGCGCTTCGCACCGAAATCGTCAAGGCCTTCATCGTGCTCAAGAAAGATTACGCACCGTCCGATGCGCTCGCCGCCGAGATCCAGAGCTTCGTCAAGACGCGGTTGTCCACTCACGAGTATCCGCGCGAAGTCGCCTTCATCGACGACATGCCGATGACGACCACCGGCAAGGTGATCCGCCGGCTGCTGCGCGAGAAGGCCTGAACGGAATTATCCGCCTTGCCCGCCGCCCATGATGAACAAATGGAAGCCGAGCCGCCGCTTGGCGACGATATAGAGCATGATCGATTCGGCGACCAGCGCACTCGAGGTTGCAACGCCCGCGCCTTCGATGCCGATACGCGGAATCAAAATCACGCATAGCACAAGATTAATCGCGAAGGCGCCGGCATAGATCGCGGCGCATTGCTTGCGCTCGCCCAGCATGTTGAGCAGGCGTTCGGCGGGGCCGACGGCCGCGCGCGCCAGCATGCCGACCGAGAGAATGAACATCACGGCATAGCCGCTCTCGAAATTCGCGCCGAATAAACCGAGCAATGGCCGTCCGAAAGCGAGGATCAGCGCGCAGATCGCGAGCGAAGGCCAGAATGTCCAGCGAATGGTTTCGGCAAAAAACAATGCCAGCCTCGTCTTGTCGCCAGCCACATGATATTGCGTGAACTTGTGCGTGGTGGCGCCGGCGATGGCGAAATAGACGAAGGCGACGATCGCCAGCAGGCGGGCGCCGGCATAATAGACCGCCACTTCGTCGGGCGAGCGGTAATGCTCGATCGCGAGAATGTCGACGTAAGTCAGCAGCAGGTAGAAGCCTTCCACCACGAAAATCGGGATCGACGTCGCAAACCAGGTCTTGACCTCGTAGCGCTTGGGGCCGGCCGGCACTTTGTCCTTGAGGCGGCGATTGAGCACGAACAACTGTCCGACGGTCACCGCCCAGGTGGTGATAACGGCGACGATCATCGCGGTCACGGCGTCGGTCGGCGCGCCGGACAAATAGGCCGCGCCCATCAGCACGGTAATGATGAGCTGGCGCCAGATGAAGAACGGCATCAGCGCGAGATTCGACCAGTCGTAGGATTGCGCGATGCCGGCCTGCGCCTGCACCAGGCCGTAGATCGGAATGATAATGCAGGCGAGATAGAGCGGCACCACCGCGAAATGATCAATCCAGGGCGCAAGCAATGTCACACCGATCGCGCCAACGACGCCGATGGCCGTGGCGATGCCGAAGGCGAGCCAGCGCGAGCCGCTCAGAAAACCGCGCAAGCGGTCGAACGCCTTGAGCTCGATATATTCCGGAATGAAGCGCCGCGCCGCCGACGACAGGCCGACATCGGACAGCGCGCCGATCATCAGCACCCAGGTCCAGACATAAATATAGATGCCGAACTCGAAGCTTCCCATCCAGCGCGCCAGCAGGACCTGCGAGCCCAGCGCGAGCACCGCGCTGGCGACGCGCACTAGAAAAACTTTTCCGGCGACGAGTTGCGCCAGCCTCGAGTCGCTGCGCTCGGCGAGGATGGCCTTGATGCGCGCGATGACGCCACCAAGCGGCCGTGGCAGGGATGCATGCATCGGGAGGGCCATCGCGCCCGAGTAGCAAGAAACCGTTAAGATTAGGTTGGGTCGCGACAGTTGTGCCCGCGTATCAAGCGTTTTCGAGCTTTTCTACGTCGGCCAAAATCGCTTTCACCCGTTTGCGATCCTCCGCGCTCAGGGCCGCCTGCGGCGGAACCGGATCGCCGACCGCGTAGCCCTGGATCTCAAGTCCTGCCTTGATGCAGGCGGCCAGATTAAAGCGCGCGAAGGCTTCGTTGATGCGCCAGAGTTCGCGCTGCAGCTTCAAGGCTTCCGGCCATTTACCGGCGCGGCAGAGATCGTAGAGCCGCACGCTCTGGCGCGGCACGATGCAGGCCGGGCCTGCCATCCAGCCGACGCCGCCGATCAGCATCACCGCCGCCGGAATATGCGCCGAGGCGGAGAACACTTTCATCCGCGGCGCGCGGTTCATGATCGACAACAGCCGTCCGGTATTGGTCGAGGCATCCTTGATGTATTGAATGCGCGGATGCGTCGAGAGCCGCGCGATCACATCGAGCGTGAGATCGCTGCGCTGGAATTGCGGATTGGTATAAAGCACGACCGGAATATCGACCGCATCGGCGATGGTGCGGAAGTAGGATTCGATCTGCGCGTCTTGAAGCGGAAAATAGGCTTCGAGAATGGCAAGAATGCCGTCGGCGCCGAGTTTCTGATAAGTCTTGGCTTGCTTCACGGCATCGGCCGTCGCGGTCGATGCCACGCCGGCGATGACCGGCACGCGTTTGGCTGCCGCTTCGATGGTGGCCTGCACGACGGTGTGGCGCTGCTCGCGCGTGAGATACGCGAATTCGCCGGTGGAGCCGAGCGGGGTCAGCCCGTGTACCCCGCTTTTGATAAGATCGGATGCGAGCCGCCCCAGCACGTCGGTGACGATGTGGCCCTGCGCGTCGATCGGCGACACGAGATAGGGAAATACGCCGTGAAAGTCAGTCATGCGGTCGCACCAATAGCACAGCCATCGTCAACCTGAAAAACCGCCGCCGTCGAGAAAGGCTTGTTCGTCCGGCGTGGTGGCGCGGCCGAGTAAGGCGTTGCGGTGCGGGAAGCGGCCGAAGCGGCGGACGATATCGGCGTGAATTTCCGCCCATTTCAGCCCATCCGCGTCGCCGATGACCTTGTAAAAGGCGACGGCGCGTTCCTGATCGGCGAGAATTTCCGAATGCTCGAAGGGCAGATAGAAAAAGCCGCGCAACTCCGCCGGAACTTGCGCATCGAAACCGCGCACGAGGGCGCCGGCTGCGATGGAGCGCGCCAGCGGATCGCTGGCGAAAGCGCGAGCCTCACCCCGAAACATGTTGCGCGGAAATTGATCGAGTAAGATGAGGAGCGCGAGGGAACCTTCCGCGCTCTGTTCCCAATCGGTCAGCTTGCCGGCCGCGGCGGCCTCGTGCGTGACGAGAAATCGCTGCCGGATCTCGCCGTCGAAACCGGCATCCTTCTTGAACCAGCGTTCCGGCCCGGCCTCGCGCCAGAATGCAATGATGCCGGCCGGCGTCGGCTGGGCCGGCAAGGTCTTGGCCGGCTCGCTGCTCATGCGCCGTCCCGCAGCGCGCGGCGCAGCACCTTGCCGACATTGGACTTCGGCAATTCGTCCCGGAACTCGATATATTTCGGCATCTTGTAGCCCGCGAGCTTGCCGGTCATGTAGCGGCGCAAATCCTGCTCGTTCAGCCCGGGCGCTTTTTTAACCGCGAATAATTTTACCGCCTCGCCGGAATAGGCATCCGGCACGCCGATGACGGCGCATTCCATCACGCCGCCTTGCATCATGGCAACGTCCTCGACCTCGTTGGGAAAGACCTTGAACCCGGACACCGAGATCATGTCCTTCTTGCGGTCAACGATCATGACGTGGCCGCCTTCGTCCATCACGCCGATGTCGCCGGTGCGGAAGAAACCGTCGGGCGTCATCGCTAGCGCGGTTTCGTCCGGCCGCTGCCAATAACCCGGCATCACCTGCGGCCCGCGTGCGCATATCTCGCCGCGTTCGCCCATCGGCACATCCTTGTTGTCGTCGTCGCGGATGGCGATGTCGGTCGATGGCAGCGGCAAGCCGATGGTGCCGGTCCATTCGGTGATGTCGCCGCGATTGCAGGTGAGCACCGGGGAAGTCTCCGACAGTCCGTAGCCTTCGATGATCGGACGGCCGGTGGCCTTCATCCAAGCCTCGGCGACCGCTTGCTGCACCGCCATGCCGCCGCCAACCGCGCATTTGAGCAGGCTCCAGTCGAGCTTGCCGAAATCCGGATGATTGAGCAGCGCGTTGTACAGCGTGTTCACCGCCGGAAACAAATTCACCCGGTATTTCGACAACTCCCTGATCAGGCCGGCGATGTCGCGCGGGTTGGGGATCAGCAGACACGTTCCGCCGCTGCGCATGCCGAACAGGAAGCACGCGGTCAGCGCATAGATATGATAAAGCGGCAGCGCGGTGACGAATATCAGCCGGTCGATCGGCGGCGGCTGCGACATGAGCGGCACATGCCAGGCCTCCACCTGCAACATGTTGGCGACCAGGTTCCGATGCAAAAGTATTGCGCCCTTGGCGACGCCCGTGGTTCCGCCGGTATATTGCAGGAAAGCGATATCCTCGGGCCCGAGGGCGGGCCGCGCGAATGACAATGCGCGGCCGCTTGCAATCGCGTCTTTGAATGACGTTGCGTTCGGCAGCCTATAGGCCGGCACCATCTTCTTGACGCGCCGCACGGCCAGATTGACCACCGCGCCTTTCAGCGTTCCCAGCATGTCGCCCATGCTGGCGACCACCACGTGTTTGACGCCGGTCTGCGGCAGCGCTTCCTGGAGCACCGAGGCGAAATTCTCCAGCACGATAATCGCCTGCGCGCCGGAATCGTTGAGCTGGAATTCCAGCTCGCGCGGCTTGTACAGAGGATTGACGTTCACCACCGTAAATCCGGCGCGCAGAATGGCGGCAATCGCGACCGGATATTGCAGCACGTTCGGCATCATGATGGCGACACGGGCGCCGCGCTCCAGGCCCTTGCTTTGCAGCCAGGCGGCGAAAGCGCGCGAGGTCACGTCGATCTCGCCGTAGCTGACCGCTTTGTCCATGCAGACAAAGGCGGCCCGCTCGCGATAGGCTTGGAAGCTCTCCTCCAGCATCGCGACCAGCGAGGAATATTTTGCTGCGTCGATTTCGGCGGCGACGCCCGGCGGATAATGCCGCAGCCAGGGCCGTTCCATCAGGATTCCCCTTTGCCGCGCGGCTCGATCCGGCTCGCCTGGCGGTCGTGATGACAATGAGTCGAGTCGGGAGGCCCGCGCAAGGGCAGCCATGCGATGAACGCAGCGAGGCGCTACCGGTCCGCGCCGCCGAACGGAATCAGCGGGTTGTCGGTCAAGGCCGCGCGGTCCGGCCGGTCGGGCGAAGCATTGCCGGTAAAGGCCTCGAACAGCTCGCGCACCGTGCGCTCGGGCAAATCGCGGGTGATGAACACCAGCCGGGTGCGGTGGTCGTCGTCCGGCCAGCGTTCCAGCCGCGCGGTCGGGTGGAACACATGCTGCACGCCATGCACCACGACCGGGGTATCGGGCATCTCGGCCAGCTTCACGATGCCCTTGATGCGCAAGAGCTTGGCGCCGTGGGTCGCGCGCAACAGTTCGAGAAACATTTCCAGCGTGCCGGCCGGGATCGCGGTGTCGCTGGTGAGCACGAAAGCGCCGATATGCGCGTCGTGCCGGCTTACATCGTGGTGATGATCGTGGGTGTGCGCGTGAGAATCGGCATAGGCTTCGGCGGCGAGCCATTTCTTCACATCCGGAATTTTCCGGTCCGGATCGTACAGCCCGCAATTGAGCAGCCGCTCCGCCGTTGCCTCGCCTCGTGCCGCATCGAGGATGGTCGCCGCCGGATTGAGCGCGTGCAGCCGCACGACGATGCGCTCGTGTTGCTCTGACGTCGCCAGATCGGTTTTCGTTAGCACGATGCGGTTGGCGACTGCGGCCTGTTTGACCGCTTCGGCATGCTCATCGAGCGTGGTCTCGCCGTTTACGCAATCGACCACTGTCACCACGCCGTCGAGCCGGTAACGCAGCACGAGGTAGGGATGCGCCATGGCGGTGTGCAGCACCGGCGCCGGATCGGCCAGCCCGGTGGTTTCCAGCAGCACGCGTTTGAATGTGCAGCGTCGGTTGTCGAGATCGCGCAACAGCGTTTCCAGCGCATCGACCAGATCGCCGCGCATGGTGCAGCACAGGCAGCCGCTTTGCAGCAGCACCATGTTGTCGCCGACATATTCCACCAGCAGGTGGTCGAGCGAGATTTCGCCAAACTCGTTGATGATGACCGCGGTCTGGCTAAGCGCGGGGTCCTTCAGCAGCCTGTTGAGCAATGTGGTTTTGCCGGCGCCGAGGAAGCCGGTGAGCACGGTCAGCGGGATGGGCGTCGCGGGCTGGCGCCGATCGGCGCCAAGGCCGGGACTTTGTCCGGCACTTGACCCGGACTCGCTCATTGCGCGGCCGAGCTGACTTTCGGCTTGGCGGGTTTCGCGGTCTTGGCGGCCTTATCGCCAGTTTTAGCCGGCTTATCGCCGGTCGCCGGTTTGGCGCCGGATTTCTTTTTCTTCGTCGGTGTGGCGGCTGCGGTCTGCGCGACGGTGTCCGGCCGGTTGGCCGGTCCGGTGAACACCACGATCGGCGCCGAGGTCTCGACCGGAGGCCCCAGCACGAATTTGCCGTTCGCCGGCTTCAGGCTCGACAGCATGAAGGCCTGGCCGCCACTGGATTCGCCGTTGGCGACACTGTCGGCGGACGGTTCTTCTTCCTCGTTGTCCTCGGACGCCGGCTTGCGTCGGTGACCGCCGCACATTTCCTCGCGCAGATTGGGCGGCTGTGCGTCCATCGGTGCCAGCGCATCGACGGTGCCTAGCGACGGCGTAAGCCAGGACAGACCGCCGCTGCTGAAACCGCGTTCGAGCAATTGCGTCGCCTTCTGCGCGCGCACGGAGCCTGAGTAGGCGCCGAGCACGACCGCGATCAGCCGCCTGCCGTTGCGCGTGGCGGATGCGACCACGTTATAGCCGGAGGCGCAGATGAAGCCGGTCTTCATGCCGTCGGCGCCGGGATAGCGATCGACCAACTGGTTGTAGTTGCGCATGACGCGAGTGCCGTAGCGGATAGCGGAGATGTGCCAGTAGGATTCGGCTTCCGGGAATTCGCGGATCAGCGCGCGCGCCAGAATGGCGAGATCGCGCGCCGAACTGACGTGATTTTCAGCCGGCAATCCGTTCGGATTGATGAAATGGGATTGCGACATGCCAAGCCGGCGGGCATTGGCGTTCATCATGTCGGCGAAGCCCGCGAGCGAGCCGCCAACACCTTCGGCCATGGTCACCGCCACGTCGTTGGCGGATTTGACCATCAGCATCTTCATGGCGTTATCGACGGTGACGCCGGTGCCGGCCTTGAACCCCATCTTGGCCGGCTGCTGAGCCGCAGCGTTGCGTGACACCGGGAGCAAAGTATCGAACGAAATGCGGCGTTCCTTGATGGCGCGCAGTGTCGTGTAGGCGGTCATCAATTTGGTGACTGAGGCCGGATACCAGGGATAGGTGGCGTTCTTGGCATGCAGCACCTTGCCGGTGGATGCCTCGATCAATAGTTGCGCTTCCGCCTGCACACGGGTCGCGGCGGCCATCGACAGCAGCGAGGCTGCGGCGAGGCCGAGAAATAGGGCGCGGGGGCTCGAACAAAGGGTCAAAATGCGCGATCCGGTCAGGTAGTTCGGGCCCAGGGACCAACCCAAGCAAACGGGTGAGTTCCATAGGCGGCGATGCTAGGTTATCCAAGCTTGCGACGGGAGGCAAAGCCCGCCGTTTTTCAGCTGATTTTATGGTGACTCACCACGGTGACTCGACCAGCGTCAATCGCCGATTAATGCGACCAAAGTTCGGCAACGGAGACTTCCAAGGAGACCTCAATGACCGCGGCCATCGTCGGCTGGGCCCATACCCCCTTCGGTAAGCTTAATGGCGAGACCGTCGAAAGCCTGATCGTGCGGGTCGCAGGCGAAGCGCTCGCCGATGCCGGGATTTCACCCAAGGACGTGGACGAGATCGTGCTCGGCCACTTCAATGCGGGCTTTTCCGCCCAGGACTTCACCGCCTCGCTTGTCTTGCAGGCCTCGCCCGACCTGCGCTTCAAACGCGCGACGCGGGTTGAGAATGCCTGCGCGACCGGTTCCGCGGCCGTGCATCAGGGCATCAGGGCCATCGAGGCGCGCGCGGCGCGCATCGTGCTGGCGGTCGGCGTCGAGCAGATGACAACGACGCCGGCGGCCGAGATCGGCCGCAATCTGCTCAAGGCCTCCTATGTGCGCGAGGAGGCCGACATCGATGGTGGCTTCGCCGGTATTTTCGGCAAGATCGCCGGGCTCTATTTCCAGAAATGGGGCGACCAGTCCGACGCACTGGCCATGATCGCGGCCAAGAACCACAAGAACGGCGTCGGCAATCCCTATGCGCAGATGCGCAAGGATCTCGGATTCGATTTCTGCCGCACCGAAAGCGAAAAAAATCCGTTCGTCGCAGGCCCCCTCAAGCGTACCGATTGCTCGCTGGTGTCCGACGGCGCCGCCGCGGTCGTACTGGCCGACGTGGAGACCGCGCTCAAGCTCGGCAAAGCGGTCGCCTTCCGCGCCGCCGAGCATGTGCAGGACTTCCTGCCGATGTCGAAGCGCGACATCCTCAAATTCGAAGGCTGCGCGCAGGCCTGGCATGGCGCGCTGGAAAAAGCCGGGCTCAAGCTTGGCGATCTGTCATTCGTGGAGACGCATGACTGCTTCACCGTCGCGGAATTGATCGAATATGAGGCAATGGGATTGACCCCGGAGGGACAGGGCGCCCGCGCCATCCTGGAGGGTTGGACGCAAAAGGATGGAAAATTGCCGGTCAATCCATCCGGCGGGCTGAAGGCCAAAGGCCATCCGGTTGGCGCCACCGGCGTGTCCATGCATGCGCTGGCTGCAATGCAGCTCACCGGCTCGGCTGGCGACCTGCAGGTGAACGGCGCCCGCCTCGGCGGAATCTTCAATATGGGCGGCACCGCGGTGGCGAATTACGTCAGTATTCTCGAACGGATCAAATAGTTTTCATTGCAACTATTAGTATCGCATCATGAATTTGCTCGCGGGACGGGTCGTGCCTGTTAGTGTCTTACGGTGGTACCCTTGATTGTTCGGTGCATATGAGTTCGTCAAGGAGTCGGGGGTGAGGGGCGGTAGATGACCAATATTCCGACCGATCTTCTGCGCACGCTTATCGCCGTCGTCGATTTGCGCAGTTTCACCAAGGCTGCGGCTTCGCTCGGGGTGACACAGCCGGCGGTGAGCGCTCAAATCAAGCGCCTGCAATTCCTGTTCGGCGGCGACCTGTTCGACCGCAGCATCCAAGGTGTCAGCCTGACGCCGCAGGGCGAATTGGTTGTCAGCTATGCGCGCCGCCTGTTGTCGATCAACGATCAGATCGTCCATATCGGCGATGCCGGCCCGCGGCCGGAGCTGGTGATCCGGGTTGGCACCCCAAGCGACTACATCGCCTCGATGTTACCGGCGATCCTGGCGCGGTTCCGCGAACGCTGGCCGGATGTGCGTTTCATCGTGCGCACTGACTATTTCGACCCGCTGGTGCGCGAACTTCGCAACGGCGAACTCGATATTTTTGTCGGCCTGTCGCTGGCCCCGCCGCCCGACGCGCGCCATAGCTGGGCGGAAGAGGTGGCCTGGGTGCGCAGCCCCACTATGGCGATCGATCTCGACCGGCCGGTGCCGCTGGTCTCGCACGGCGAGACGAGCGTCTATCATCGGCTCGCGGTGACGGCATTGAAATCGGCCGATCTGGAGTGGGAAGACGTTTTCACCGGCCCGAGCACGACCAGCCTCACTGGCGCGGTCGCGGCTGGCCTCGGCGTGATGGCGCTGACCCGGCGGCGGGCGCACGATTTCGGTTTGAGCGTCTGGGACGATGCGCCGCTGCCGAAACTGCCCGATCTCTATAGCGGCGTTTATATTCGCGAAGGCGGCACGCGCTCCGCCTACGAGCAACTGGCCGATGAAATCGGCACGGTCATCAATGCGTCGCGCCCGGGTTCACGCAAAGTCGTTGCTATCGCTGACAATCCATTGAAAAAAGAGTCGGCGGCGTAGGCGCGGTTTACGCGCTAGCTCTGCGCGAAGCCGGAGCGTTGCGCCCAGCCGGTCATTCGCCGCTCCAGGATCGCCATGACCGCGTACATGGCGATGCCCTCGATCGCCAGCACGACGAGACCCGCGAAAATCAGCGGTACCTGGAATTGCGCCTGCGCCTGCAGCATCAGATTGCCGATGCCGTAATTGGACGCAACGCTCTCCGAAATAACCGAACCGACAAAAGCGAGTGTGATCGCAACCTTCAGCGAGCCGAAGAAATACGGCAGCGTGCGCGGGATTCCCACCTTGCGCATGATGTCGAGCTTGCTGGCGCCCAGCGCCTTGAGCACGTCTTCCAGCTCAGGCTCGATGGTGGCAAGCCCGGTTGCCACGTTCACCACGATCGGGAAGAACGAGATCAGGAATGCGGTGAGCACCGCCGGAATGAAACCGATGCCGAACCACAGCACCAGGATAGGCACCACGGCGACTTTGGGGATCGCGTTGAATCCGATCATCAACGGGTAGAGCCCGGCATAGATCGTCCGCGACCAGCCAACCAGCAGACCGAGTAGCAGTCCGAAGCCGACCGCCAGCGCAAAGCCGATCAGCGTGGTCTCCAGCGTGATCCAGGAATTGCGCGCCAGCGGGCCGGCGAATTCCACGAAAGCCTGCGCCACCGCGGTCGGCGGCGGCAGAAAAAATACCGGGATCTTGAAGATATGGACGGAAGCTTCCCATACGATCAGCAGACCGATGGTGAACAGCCAGGGCGACAGCCGCACGATGATCGCCGTCCGGTTCATTGCCGCGCCTTTATGATATGGCCGCGCAATTCGTGCACGATGTCCTGAAATTGCGGGATGAAAGTCACTTCCAGATCGCGCGGCCGCGGCAATTCGATGCGCTTCTCGGCGACGACGCGACCGGGTCGCGCCGACATCACGAACACCCGGTCGGCCAGAAACACCGCTTCGCGCAGATCGTGGGTGACCAGGATGACGGTAATCTTGCGCGCGGCGTGCAGGTCGCGGATCACGCACCACAATTCCTCGCGCGTGAAGGCGTCGAGCGCGGCGAATGGCTCGTCCAGCATCAGTAATTGCGGCTCGTGGATGAGCGCCCGGCAAAGCGAAGCGCGCTGCTGCATGCCGCCGGAGAGTTCCCACGGGAACTTAGCCCCCTGGCCGGCGAGCCCGACAGAGGCCAGCAGCCGCTCGGCGCGCTCACGGAATTCCGCCTTGCGGCGGCGCATTTGGCCGCGATAGGGCTGGACGATTTCGAGCGGCAGCAGCAGATTCTCGGCGGTGGTGCGCCAGGGCAACAAAGTCGGCGCCTGGAACGCCATGCCGGCGATCTTCACCGGCGCATTCACCGCGGCACCAGCCACCGTAACCGCGCCAGTTCGCGGAAATTGCAGCCCTGTGGCAAGCTTCATCAAGGTGGATTTGCCGCAGCCCGATGGACCCACCACGGCGGCGAATTCGCCGGCCTCCACCGCGATCGACAGTCCATCGACCGCGAGCGTTCCGCCGGCGCCGCCGTAGGCATGAGTGACATTGTCGAGCGCGACGAAGGCGGACATCACGCCGCCCTTATCAGTTGAACTTGCGGTCCGCGGCGGCGGGCAGATACGAAGCGTCGAAGATATCTTCCGGCTTCGGCTTCGCCGCCTTCCATTTGTAGGCCAGGCCGATCTGATCGATGGCTTTAGCGAAGCGCGCGCTGTCGATGGCGCCATAGCCGTTCGCCTTCACCTCCGGCGTGACGATATTGTCGCGGATCGCCATGTTCAGCCGCTCAAGCTCGGTCGACTTCTTGGCGACATCGTTGCGCTTGACGACGGAGTCGACCGCGGTCGCTGGCGATTTCACCGTTTCCTTCAGGCCTTTCACGAAAGCGCGCAGGAAGCCTTTCACTGCGTCGGGATGCTCCGCGGCGAATTTCGGATTCACGATGATGACATTGCCGTAAAGATTGACGCCGTAGTCGGCCATCAACATGACGGTGATATCGTCGGCCGGAACGCCTTTCTCCTTGAGATTGATAAAGGAGGAGAACGAGAAGCCGGTAATGGCGTCGACCTGGCCGGCGGCCAGCATCGGCTCGCGCACCGGGAAGCCGACATTCTCGATCGTCACTTTGGACGCATCGATGCCGTTGGCCTGTACGAAGATCGGCCATTGCGCATAGGCGCCGTCGGGCGCGGGCGCGCCAAGCTTCTTGCCTTCCAGATCCTTCGGCTTGCTGACGCCGCGGCTCTTGCGGCCGACCACCGCGAACGGCGGCTTATTATAGACCATGAACACCGCCTTGATCGGCGTACCCGGATTGGCGTCGCGGAACTTGATCAGCGAATTGATGTCGCCAAAGCCCATGTCGTAGGTGCCGGAGGCCACGCGGTTGATCGGCTCCAGCGAGCCGGCCGCCGAGTCGATGGTGATGTCGAGGCCCTCGGCTTTGTAGTAGCCCTTGTCGAGCGGCAGCAGGAACGGTGCCGATGGTCCTTCGAATTTGAAGTCAAGGCTGAACTTGACGGCGGTATCCGCCGCTGAGGTGCCGGTCGCCAGGGTCGCGGCCAACAAAACGCCCGCCCAAATTCTGAGCCAAATTCGCAGCTTTGTCGACCGGTCGGTGTTTCGCGCGCTCATAACACTGATCCTTCTTTAGAGACCCCCGCGCACTCGGCGATGCGTGGTTCGGACGTGGCTGAATTTTAGACCTTGCCCAGTAAAGAACATGCCATTGTAAAGAGCAAGATATGGGCGCGCAATACAAAGCATTGGATGGCGCAACGGCCAACGCTAAACTAACATTCTACCCGGACCACTCAGTGGGGGCCGATCATCCCGGGCTATCGCTATCGCCGCCACCGCCATTGGCGCTGAACGCCTGCCAATTCCTGACGCCGGGCAGCATTCGTTAACTGGTTAGCCGAGCGGATCAGCTATTCTGCCCGTATGACTGATTCGGTCGCCCGGCTTTACGATGCCGTGATCGCCGTTCGGGACACAGACCCGGCGAAATCGCGAACGGCTCGGCTATTGCGCGCTGGCCCTTCCAAGATGGCCAAAAAGCTGGCCGAGGAAGCGGTTGAGGTGGTGATCGACGCCATTAATGGCCAACCCGACGCCGTGGTCAGGGAAAGCGCCGACCTGCTCTACAATCTCGTGGTGCTCTGGGTCCATGCTGGGGTCCATCCTGACGATGTCTGGGCCGAGATGAAGCGGCGGGAGCGGATGTTCGGAATTGCTGAAAAAGTGCCAAAGGATATGGTACAGGGCTCGACGCGCCGCAAAGTCGTGGCGCTGGAGACTAGGCGCGTTCGCAAGCGCCGCTGATCCGCCATCTTTCCCCCTCCTGAGTGTATCCATGACAGTGCAGGCTGCTGACCCGCGTTCTTTGCTTCGCCGTCTCTATGACTGGTGCATCCTCGCGGCGCACAAGCCTCACGCCATGTGGATCATGGGCGTGGTGTCGTTCGCCGAAAGCTCGTTCTTTCCGGTCCCGCCGGATGTGATGCTGATCCCGATGGCGCTGGCGCGCCCCGAGCGGGCCTATGTGATGGCGGCCTGGTGCACGGCGACATCCGTCGCCGGCGGAATCGCCGGCTATGCCATTGGCGCGCTGCTCTATGACTCGGTCGGCGGCTGGCTGATCCAGCTTTACGGCTATGGCGACAAGGTCGAGACGTTCCGCGCCGCTTATGCGCAATGGGGCGCCTGGATCATCCTGCTCAAAGGGCTCACCCCGATCCCCTATAAGATTGTGACGATTACCTCCGGTTTCGCCGGCTACAACCTCGGACTATTCATTGTCTTTTCGATCATTGCCCGCGCCGGCCGGTTCTTCGTGCTGGCGTTCCTGCTGCACCGCTACGGCGAGCAGGCCCGCCAGGTCATTGAAAAGCGGCTGGGATTGTGGGTTCTGCTGGGCGCCGCTGTGGTCGTCATTGGTATTGTGATTGCGCTATACTTGATTTGATCGAATCGGCATTCCTCAATTTCGCCACGTGACGGGCGTAATGGAATGCATCGGCGCAAATGCCGCTGGGCAATGAATTGCCGTGAGGCTCCTGACGAGATGTCAGTTTGACCGGCTATGGATACCAAACGGACTTTGACCGATTTACCTAAAAAACCTGCGGCCCCGTCCGCGGGCGCGGGTCTTTTCGCGGGCGCCATCATGCTGATGTCGGCGATGGCCGCGGCACAGGATGGCGCGTCTGCGCCTAAAACGCGTGAAGACCTGGGCTTATTCGGTAACGTTGGCCGCTGGTTCGATGAGCAAGCTGCGAACTTCGGATCGACATTCAAGGACGTCGGCAAGAAGGTCGAGAACTTCGGCCACGAAGCCGGCGTCGCCGCCAAGTCGACGGTCGATACCGCCAAAGACGCGGTCGACGCGGTCGCGCGGATTCCCGGCGCCCGCGTGGTTCGCGGTCACGAGAAATGCAAGAACGCGCCCAATGGTGCGCCCGATTGCGTGTCCGCCGCCGTGGCGATGTGCAAGGCGAAAGGCTTTGAATCCGGTAAGAGCCTTGACATGACGACGGCCGAGGTCTGCCCGCCACAGGTGTTGTTGTCCGGCCGCCGCGGCGGGTCTGAATGCAGGGACGAGACCTTCGTTTCCCGCGTCCTCTGCCAGTAGATTTATCGAGCCAGCTCTAAGACCGCCGGCGGGCGCTTGTGCCGCCTCCGCGCCTGTGTTTCCGTTTCGCTATAACAGCGAAAAAAATCGGGAGCAAGACGCCGGTGAACCTTCATTCCATGTTGATCGAGCGCGAAACCGTCGGACATCCGGTGGCCGTTGGCCTGATCGGGGCCGGCAAGTTCGGCACCATGTTCCTCTCGCAGGCACGTCTCACCACGGGCATGCATGTGGCGGGCGTGGCCGATCTCGACGTAACGCGCGTGCGCAGCCAGCTCATGACCGCGGGCTGGCCGGCGGAATCTTACGCCGCCACGTCGCTTGCCGATGCGATCAAGCGCCGCGCGACCTTCGTCACCGGCAATGCCGAGGCGTTGATCGCCGATCCGCGGATCGAAGTCATTGTGGAAGCGACCGGCGTGCCGGGCGCCGGCATCCATCATGCGCTGAAGGCGATCGAGAATGGTAAGCACATCGTCATGGTGAATGTGGAAGCCGATGCGCTGGCGGGGCCGTTGCTGGCGCGCCGCGCCAAGGCGGCCGGCGTGGTCTACAGCCTGGCCTGGGGCGATCAGCCGGCGCTGATTTGCGAGCATGTCGACTGGGCGCGCGCCGCCGGTTTCAAGGTGATTTGCGCCGGCAAAGGCACGCGCTATCACCCGGCCTATCACCAGTCCACGCCTGACACGTTGTGGGAGATCCTCGATCAATATTTGCAGATCAAGGATCGCAATTCGATCAACCCGAAAATGTTCAATTCCTTCATTGACGGCACCAAGTCCGGCATCGAGATGACGGCGGTGTGCAACGCCACCGGCCTGCTGCCGCAGAGCGATGGCTTGGGCTTTCCGCCGGCGACGCGTTTCGAGCTTGCCGATGTCTGCAAGCCGAAATCGGAAGGCGGCACGCTGGAGAAGGCGGGCGTCACCGAGGTGACCTCATCGGTCTATCGCGACGGCCGCGACGTGCCGCATCATCTTGCGCTCGGAACATATGTCGTGTTCGAGGGCGAGACCGACTATGCCCGCCGCTGCTTCAAGGAATACGCCATGCTGCCGGACAAGAGCGGCAAATATGCAGCACTTTACCGGCCGATCCATATGATTGGGCTCGAGCTCGGCATATCCGTTGCAAGTTGCGCGCTACGCAACGAGCCGACCGGCGCGCCCACCGGCTTCCGCTCGGATGTGGCGGCGACCGCCAAGCGCGCCTTGAAGGCCGGCGAGATGCTGGACGGCGAGGGTGGCTTCTGCGTCTGGGGCAAGCAGACGCCGGCGGACGTTTCGCTGGAGCGCGAATTGTTGCCGCTCGGCCTCGCCCACAACGTCAAGCTCAAGCGCGACATCGCGCAAGGCGGCGCGCTTAAATGGAGCGATGTCGCCTACGATCCGAACGATTCCGCGGTGAAGGTGCGGCGCGAGATGGAATTGGCCTTTGGGCGGCGCAATGCGGAGACGGCTGCGTCGTAACGAAAACCGCTACGCCAATTCGATGGCGCCGTTGACGGTGTGGGTAAGGCCGACCGCGCCGATGGTGAGCACCATCTTCACCTCAAGTTTCTCGCTGCCCTTGATCTTTCCCCCGGCCACCGCCGCGCGGATGGCTTTTTCGATCTCCTGCTGCGAGGTGACGCCCACGGCCTTCAGGAATTTGCGCAGCGACATGTTGAGGGCTTCTTCATTCATCGCGGGCTCCTATCGAGAGAATCGTTGGAGCGGATCATAGGCCCGGCCGGATAGCCCTGAAAGCGCCATATCTGGCCGGGAAAATACCTGCCGTTGACAAGTGGCAACCGGTTTTCGGATAAGATCATGCGCAAATGATTGCCCCTGTGGCGGAATTGGTAGACGCGCCTGACTCAAAATCAGGTACCGCAAGGTGTGCTGGTTCGAGTCCGGCCAGGGGCACCAGGATTTTATTCCTAAATCACTCGATCGTAACCCCATCGAATGTTTTAAGAGTCGTGACCTGACCTGGCTTTTTTGGACCAAGCGTTGTGAGAGAATAGCTTGGAAAGGAGCTTGGTCATGCCAAAGAAGAGGTTTGGTGCAGAGCAGATTGTGACGCTGCTTCGTCAGATTGAAGTGTCGATGGCACAGGGCAAACCTACGCCTGTAGCTTGCCGGGATGCCGGTATATCGCAGCAGAGCTACGCGATGAGCTGCTCAATGGAGAGATCTTC
>SHVM01000092.1 GCA_009694265.1 Pseudolabrys sp. | reverse complement strand
GCTTGAACGCGAAAACGAACTCCTCAGGCGCCTGGTCGCAAACCTCGCGCTTGCCAACCAACAACTCAAAGACCAGGCTGGCAAAGAGGATTAGCAATCGGCCTTGCGACTAACATTGCAGGTGGACCACTTAGTGGGGGCTGGCCAGTATCGCACCAGAATACCACACAACTAAAGCGCGATGTCCGGTTGTTGTCCAATGCTATCGCGCTAATCGCGTAATGATTGTAATATCTTAAAACTACACCATCTATTTTATAGGCACGGCCATGCTCCGCGATATCGTGCGGTTGCTCATAGTGTTACTGCCATGGCCAAGCGCTATATTGCGATTCCTGGTGAGACCGAGGCCGCACGGTTCACCCCAAAAAGATTCAATTCAACATGCCCCCGACAAAACTGCCTACCGCCGTGTCCGATGAGGTTGCCCGCCTGCGCTCCATCGCCTTCCTCAACTGGGCGCATGCGGTCGATCATTTCGTGCTGCTGATCTACCCGACCGTCGTGATCGGGCTGGAAGTCATTTACAACCGGCCTTACAGCGAGCTGATCGCGCTCTCGAGCGCGGCCTTTCTGGCATTCGGAATTTTTTCGCTGCCGGCGGGCTGGCTCGCCGACCGCTGGAGCCGCCGCAATATGATGGTGGCGTTCTATCTCGGCTGCGGGGTGTCGCTCGCAGCCATTGGCCTGGCGCCGAACTTGACCGTGCTGGCGGTGGCGATGTTCGCGCTCGGCATATTCGCGGCGATCTATCATCCGGTCGGCATGGCGATGCTGATCGAGGCATCGGGCGCGAAGGGGCGCACGCTGGCGTTCAACGGCGTGTGCGGCAATCTCGGCGTCTCGCTCGCTGCCGGCATCAGCGCGGCGCTGGCGTATTGGGTGAGCTGGCGCGTGGCGTTCCTGGCGCCGGCGGCGATCTCGTTCGCGAGCGGCCTTGTCTATCTTTGGCTGACGCCCGCCGATCGCCACCACGCCAAAACGCGCCAGTCGGTGCCGGCGGTACCGCTCACGCCGCGGCTTGCGGTCATATTGTTTAGCCTGTTCATCGTGATCGCGCTGAGCGCCGGGCTGACCTTCAACGTATTGACCATCGCGCTGCCAAAAATCGTCGACGAGCGCCTGTCCAGCGATCTGCCGCTGGTTCTGGTCGGCAGTATCGCGACCGCGGTGCTGGTGTGCGGCGCGCTGGCGCAATTGGCGGTCGGAAGACTGGTCGAATACATCACGTCGCATATGCTGTTTGCTATCGTCACCGGCGTCTGTTTCCTCGGCAATCTGTGGGCGGCCTATGCCAACGGCGTAAGCCTGTTGATTGCGCTCGCGATTGCGGTTGCCGCCATCTACGGGCAAGTGACCGTCAACGACATGATCATGGCGCGTTATACCGCCGACGCCTGGCGCGGCCGTGTCTATGCCGTGCGCTATTTCCTGGTGTTCATCAGCGCGGGCGCGGCCATCGGCATGATCGCGCTGCTACACAAGACCGGCGGGTTCACGTTCGTCTTGAACGTGAATGCGATGATCGCGCTGCTGCTGTTCGTCGCGACGCTCGGTCTGGTCGCGATGATCGTCAGCGTTGAGGGCAAGCACCGCGCGGCGCAGCCGGCGGAATAGGCTTTTTGTTTGCGCTGTGCTCACGTTTCACGCTGTCACACTAATGACACAAGTTCCCGCTATACAGTTGCCAAGTTGGCGATCCGGAAGTGTTGAGTGCGGAACGCCACGCGGCCACGATGAGATTTCAGGCGACGGCGGATGTACCCGCGCCTCTCATTTGTGGTCGTTTTCATTTTTAGCCATCCCTTTTCGTCATGGCCGCGACAAGCGCGGGCATGACGAAGGAATGAAAAAAGGCCCGGAATTTCTTCCGGGCCTTTCTGATTTTTGTACTGAGCGAATGGACTAGAAATCCATCCCGCCCATGCCGCCGCCCATTCCGCCGCCGCCGGGCATACCGCCACCGGCACCCTTCTTCTGCGGAACTTCGGCAACCATGGCTTCGGTGGTGATCAAGAGACCGGCGACCGAAGCCGCGCCCTGGATCGCCGAGCGCACAACCTTGGTCGGGTCGATCACGCCCTTGCTGACGAGATTGCCGTACTCGCCGGCCTGCGCGTCGAAGCCGTAGTTGTACTGATCCTTCTCAAGGATCTTGCCGACAATGACCGAACCGTCTTCGCCGGCATTGGTGGCGATCTGACGGGCCGGCGTCTGGATCGCCTTGCGGACGATCTCGACGCCATGCTTCTGGTCTTCGTTGGCGGTCTTGACCTTCTTGAGGGCTTCGGTGGCGCGCAACAGCGCGACGCCGCCGCCCGGCAGAATGCCTTCCTCGACCGCGGCGCGGGTGGCATGCATCGCGTCGTCGACACGATCCTTGCGCTCCTTCACCTCGATCTCGGTTGCGCCGCCGACGCGGATCACCGCAACGCCGCCGGCCAGTTTGGCCAGACGTTCCTGCAGCTTCTCCTTGTCGTAGTCCGAGGTGGTCTCCTCGATCTGCGCCTTGATCTGCGAAACACGCGCCTCGATGTCGGTTTTCTTGCCGGCGCCGTTGATGATGGTGGTGTTTTCCTTGTCGATCGTCACCTTCTTGGTGCGGCCCAGCATCTGGATGGTGACGTTCTCGAGCTTGATGCCGAGATCTTCCGAGATCGCCTGGCCGCCGGTCAGGACCGCGATGTCCTGCAGCATGGCCTTGCGGCGATCGCCAAAGCCCGGGGCCTTCACGGCCGCGACCTTGAGGCCGCCGCGCAGCTTGTTAACGACGAGGGTGGCGAGCGCTTCGCCTTCGACGTCTTCCGCCACGATCAGCAGCGGCTTGCCGGACTGCACCACCGCTTCCAGCAGCGGCAGCAGTTCCTGCAATCCCGACAGCTTCTTCTCGTAGATCAGGATGTAGGGGTCTTCCATCTCAACGCGCATCTTGTCGGCGTTGGTGATGAAGTAGGGCGAGATGTAGCCGCGATCGAACTGCATGCCTTCGACCACATCGAGCTCGGTCTCAAGCGACTTGGCTTCTTCGACCGTGATCACGCCCTCGTTGCCGACTTTCTTCATGGCGTCGGCGAGGAACTTGCCGATCTCGGCGTCGCCGTTGGCGGAGATGGTGCCAACCTGGGCGATTTCTTCGTTCGAGGTAACCTTTTTCGAGTTGGCCTTGAGGTGCTCGACGACGGCTTCGACCGCGAGATCGACGCCGCGCTTGAGGTCCATCGGGTTCATGCCGGCGGCTACCGCCTTGCAGCCTTCGCGCACGATCGACGCGGCCAGTATGGTCGCGGTGGTGGTGCCATCGCCGGCCTGATCGGAGGTCCGCGACGCCACTTCGCGCACCATCTGTGCGCCCATGTTTTCGAACTTGTCGTCGAGTTCGATTTCCTTCGCCACCGTGACACCGTCCTTGGTGATGCGCGGGGCGCCGAACGACTTGTCGAGTACGACGTTGCGGCCTTTCGGGCCGAGCGTAACCTTCACCGCATTGGCGAGGATGTCGACACCGCGCAGCATTCTGTCGCGTGCATCGACGGAGAATTTGACGTCTTTCGCAGCCATAGTTCAGATTCCTTCGGTTGAATGTCGGCTAAGCGTTTAGGCGGCTTTTCGCTTGGCGACAGCGCCGCCTTCGATCACGCCCATGATGTCGCTTTCTTTCATGATCAGGAGATCCTGACCGTCGATTTTCACTTCGGTGCCCGACCACTTGCCGAACAGCACGGTGTTGCCGACCTTGAGATCGATCGGGATCAGTTTGCCGGCTTCGTCGCGGCCACCGGGGCCGACGGCGACGATTTCGCCTTGGCTCGGCTTTTCCTTGGCGGTGTCGGGAATAATGATGCCACCGGCAGTCTTTTCCTCGGCATCGATGCGCTTGACGACAACGCGATCGTGAAGCGGGCGGAACTTCATGGCAGTCCTCCTAAATAATTGAACGGTTTTGCTTTTTGGTAGCTGGCGTCCCCTTGCCAGCACCTGATGTGCAGGTGGGGGCATCCTGTTAGCCCGCAAGGGGCTTCCGGAAGTTTTTTAGCACTCATTGGGTCTGAGTGCCAATGACCACGGAAAAGACTGTCGTATCAATGGTTAACGGCCATGCGCCTCGAACGCGCCGGCGCCAAGGCTATTAGCAGGTAGGCCGGGCTGCTGCTAACGCCTTGTTTTTACACAGTTTGTTTACCTTTTCGGCTTGCAATGGTGAGTGCCGGAAATGGAAACTTGTGTCCGACTCGAATTGGAGGGCGCGATGGTTTCGCAAGGCTTGGTGTCCGAAGACTTCCGCAAGCAGGTCAGCGGCTTTGGCCTGACGACCGCACATATCCTGTATCGGCGTCCCGATCACCAATGGCTGCTGCAATCCTATGTGTGGCAGGCCTACGACCTATTCCCGAAATTTCCCGAGCTGCAGAAGTTTCTGGAGTTCTGGCAGGAGAAGCTGGAAGGCCCGCTGCATTCGGTGCAGGTCGCGCACTGCAAGCTGATCAAGCCGGCCGAGCTCAAGGCAATCAACGGCGAGTTCAGGCTGCATTAGCTTAGCCAACGCTCCGCTGGCCCTATTCTTGGAGGCGCGGGACACGCTGGCTTCCCTTTTTCTGTGTCCCCATGAGGGAACGGAGCGCCGGGAGGCGCCAGGGCGGTGGTGCATGCCGCCCTTAGCGGGTTTGGCGAAACCCGCTGCGCGTCTGGCGAGACGCGTGTCCCTCTGGTGAAAGGGGCGGCGCCTCCCGACGCTCCATCACGGCACGCGTTGTCGGCGCCGCACCCTGCTCCATCATCGCGACGTCTCTAGATGACGCCCTCTGCGAACAAGGCGCGGTGAATATAATCACGCGGCAGTGCGCGGGGATAAGTTATTTTTGAATTGCGGTGGCGTGTGTCATTGGCGACACAGGGAGCGAGTCGCTCGGCGCTAGTTCAACACCCCCACCATCGCGCCCATCAGGCACGTGGTGAGCGTGCCCGACACGATCGATTTGCCACCCAGCGAAAGAATGTCGGCGCGGCGTTCGGGCGCCATCACCGACAGCCCCGCGATCATGATTCCGAGCGAGCCGAAATTGGCAAAGCCGCACATCGCATAGAGCATGATCAGCCGCGAGCGCTCGTCGAGCGCAGCCGTCGGCAGCTTGGCAAGTTCGAGAAAAGCGATGAATTCGTTGAGCACGGTCTTGATGCCCATCAGGGAGCCGGCCGTGACCGCCTGCTCCCACGGCACGCCCATCAGCCAGCACACCGGCGCCATCGCGATGCCGAGCAAACGTTGCAAGGTGATCGCGCTACCGGCGACGTCCGGCAGCAGGCTCAAGATCGCATTGGCGAGATGCACCAGCGCCACCAGCACGATCAGCATGGCGACGATGTTGAGCAGCAATTCGAGGCCCGCCGCCGTGCCTTTGCAAATCGCGTCCATGCTGCTGCCGGCGACGGGAGCGAGCTTGATCTTGGCGAGTTTGCTGCGTTTGCCGGGCTTGTCCGGCACCATCAATTGGCTGATCAGGAGTGCTGCCGGCGCGCTCACGATCGACGCGATGAGAATATGTCCCGCTACGTCAGGGATCGCGTTGCGCAAGATCGTTGCATAAAGCACGAACACGGTGCCGGCGATGCCGGCCATGCCGCCGGTCATCACCATGAACAATTCGCCGCGCGTGAGCTTGGCCAGATAAGGCCGGATGAACAGCGGCGCTTCCACCATGCCGAGAAAGATGTTGGCGGCGGTGGACAGACCGACCGCGCCGCCGACGCCCATCGTGCGTTCCAGCAGCCAGGAGAAGCCGCGCACGACCGGCGGCAGAATGCGCCAATAAAACAAAAGCGTGGTGAGCACGCTCATCACCAGCACAACCGGCAGCGCCTGGAAGGCGAGGATAAATTCGGCGCCGGGGGTTTTCAGCTCGAAGGGCAGTGGGCCGCCGCCGATAAAACCGAAGACGAAGGAGGTGCCGGCAAGTGTGGCAGCAGCAATCGCGTCGACCGCGCGGGCGATGGCCGCGAAGGCGGTTTTGATGAACGGAACCTTGAGCAGCAGCACGGCGGTGGCGAGCGTCACCAGCAGTGCCATGCCGGCGCTTTTCCAGGCGACCGCGCGGCGGTTCTCGCTGATGGCCCAAGCAAAGCCGAGCAGGGCCACGAGGCCGAGCGCGGATTGCAGCTGTTGCATGTCATAATCCCCCAACGCCTGTTGCTCCCACCGCGTCGGCAGGTGTATCAACCCAATCTAACAAATCAGCGTAAGGAAAAACGATGGCTAGCGAAGAAAAGAAATCTAAAGCCAGTCCCGCGCCAAAAAGCGAGGTGGCATCGACGAAAAAGGATGCGAGCCAGCCGAACAGCAAAAGTCCTTCAGCTGCGGAACCATCCAAGACTGAGGGCGGCGAGACCGCTGCCGCCTCACCCTCAAGCTATAGCCGGGGCGAGGGACAGAAACCGGTTTCGCAAGCCTATAAGGATAACTGGAGCGCGATTTACGCCAAGAAGAAAAAGAAACGATAATCAACCCCGCCCGACGAACGGCATATTATTCGCCATCACCGTCATGAACAGCACATTGGTATCGAGCGGCAGGCTCGCCATGTACACGACGGCATTGCCGACATGCTCGGCCTCCATGCGCGGTTCGATTTTTTTGGTGAGGTCGGCCTGCAGCGCGCCGTCGCCCTGCACCATGCGTTCGGTCAAGGGCGTCGCCGCATTGCCGATATCGACTTGGCCGCAGCAGATGCCGTATTGTCGGCAGTCGAGCGAGGTGGATTTGGTCAGGCCGGTGACCGCGTGTTTGGTCGAGGTATAGGCGACCGAGAAAGGCCGCGGCGCGTGTGCGGAGATCGAACCGTTGTTGACGATGCGGCCGCCGCGCGGTTTCTGATCCTTCATGATCTTGATGGCTTCCTGCGTGCACAGGAACATGCCGGTGAAATTGGTGGCGACCACGTTCTGCCAGGTCTCGAAGGGGAGATCCTCAAGCGGCACCGGCGGCGCGCCGATGCCGGCATTGTTGAACAACAAATCGAGACGGCCGAAGGTGGATTTCACGGTGGCAAAGAGCGCCAAAATCTGCTCGCGCTTCGACACGTCGGTCGGCACGGCGAGCGCCTGCGCGCCGAGTGCATTGATCTCGCCCGCGACCTTGTCGAGCATTTCCTTGCGGCGGCCAGCGAGTGCCAGGCTATAGCCGGCCTTGGCCAGCGCGATGGCCACCGCCCGGCCCACGCCGGTTCCGGCTCCCGTAACCAATGCGATTTTTGCAGAAGCACTCATCGGCTTTCCCCCCGGCGTGATTTTTTTGTCACGACGCCATATCACAAAAGCACGCGCGCGCCATCTCCGGCCCGCGCATGCGTGTAATCCTGTCGCGGTGGTTTTAGGGTCAGCCCGCCAGCGCGGTGGGCGCCTCGAGGGGCTGGAACGCCTCGCTCGATTGCAGCCGGGCGGTGATTTCGGCGGCGCTCACCGCTTTGCCGAACCGGTAGCCCTGCATGTAATGCACGCCGGCCGCACGCAGGAACAGCTGCTGGTCGGCGGTCTCCATGCCTTCGGCCGTCACCTTCATGCCGAGGCCGCGGCCGAGGCTGACCACCGCATGCACGATGGCCGCGGCATCGGCGGCTTTTTCGATCGAGAGCACGAAGCTGCGGTCGATCTTGAGCTTGTCGAACGGGAAGCGGCGCAGATAGAGCAGGCTCGAATAGCCGGTGCCGAAATCGTCGAGCGCCAGCCGCACGCCGAGCGCCTTGACCCGTAGCATGCCGGCTTCCGCGGTCTCCACATTGCCGAGCAGCACGCTTTCGGTGAGTTCGAGTTCAAGCCGGGCCGGATCGAATTTGGTCTCGGCCAAGGTGCGTTCCACCACCTCGGCGAAATCGGTGTGGCGGAATTGCAATGGCGAGACGTTGACCGAAACGGTCAGCCCCGGCCAGGCCATGCCGTCGAGGCAGGCGCGGCGCAGCACCCAGGCGCCGAGCTCGATGATCAGGCCGCTATGCTCGGCGGCGGTGATGAATTCGGTCGGCGTAATTTCGCCGCGTGTGGGATGCGTCCAGCGGCAGAGCGCCTCGACGCCGACCACGGTTTCGCCGCTCTTGTTGACGATGGGCTGATAGAGCAGCTTCAGGCGGTCGTTCTTGATCGCCTCGCGCAGGTCGCCTTCGAGTAGCTTGCGGTTGGACAGATCGGCGTTCATCGCCGCGTCATAAATGCAACCGCGGTTGCGGCCCTCGTTCTTGGCGCGGTAGAGCGCCATGTCGGCATAGCGCATGATGTCGGCTGAGCCGGCGCAGTCGTGCCCGATGACGGCGATGCCGATCGAGGCGCCGATCACGATGTTCTGGCCGCCGATGGCATAGGGCGCGCTGATCGCGGCGATGATGCGCTGCGCCAGCGCCATTGACCTGACGGATTTTTTGTACCAGCGCGGATGCGCGGGATCACGTCGAACGGGATCAGCCGCTCTTGCGCGTCGGCTTCGCCATAGACCGCGAAGGCGATG
>SHVM01000013.1 GCA_009694265.1 Pseudolabrys sp. | reverse complement strand
TGGAGAGATCTTCTACAGCCTGAAAGAAGCACAGATTGTCGTCGAGCAATGGCGAAAGCACTACAACACAGTCAGGCCGCACTCATCGCTCGGATATCGACCACCGGCGCCACAGACGATGAGCCCGTTCCTGACACCGCTAGATCAGGCCGCGCAAATGCAATAATCTCTCCATCGCGCTGGTACAAAAAATCCGTCAGGTCAGTGGTCGAGGCGGCGGCTGGCGTATGATCCCGAAAAGTGGGAACCGGTTTTCGGATAAGATCATGTGCAAAGAAAAAGCCTAGCGCACAGATTTCTTGCGTGGCCGCTTGTTTGTGATCGCCCGCGCCTTGTTACGATTCTTGTTGATCTCCGAATTCAATTCGCCGCCATAGATGAAGATCGACGCGCAGACGTACAGAAAAATCAGCGCGACCATCGCAGATGTCAGCCCGGCATACATCGAGATATAGGTGAAAGCGTAATTGGCGAGATAACGCCCGAACGCCGTGCCGCTGATCAGCCAAAGCAAGAGCGTGGCGGCGATCCCGGGCGCGATTTCCGTGAAGGAACGCCGGCCCGCCGGAAGCCATGCGTGCACAATGAGCAATGCGATCGTCAGCACCACAACGGCAACGCTATAGCGGGCGAAGGTGATGAGATCGCCCAAGGGCTCCAGCGTCGGTACATAATGCACCAGCTTGCCCCAGATGAAGGGCGCCAGCACCACCAGGAACGAAAACGCCAGGATTGCCACCGCGGCCACCAGCACATAGCCGATCGACTCCAGCCGCAGCAGCCACCAGGCGCGCGGCTCGCTCATGCCGTAGGCGCGATTGAGCCCGACGCGCAGGCTTTCGACGCCGCTGGAGGCGAAATAGAGCGCGAACAATATGCCGAATGTGAGCACGTCGCCGCGGATATCGGTCAGTACGCCGGCGATGTCGAGCGCGATCGGGCCGGCCACCTCCTGCGGCCAGGCTTCCAGCAGGATGCGCGCGGCCTCGTCGGCCAGCTGCTTGGAGCCGAAGAAGAAGCCGGCCAGCGCGGTGACCACGATCAAAAACGGGAACATCGCCATCAGCGTGGAGAGCGCGATATGGCTCGCGATCGCCCAGCCGTCATCGGCATTAAAATGCCGGAACGCGGCAGTGGCGATCCGCAATGACGATGTGAGAAGGCGCAAGGCGCTTGCCCCAGAATACGCGCGTCCCCGCGGAAGCGGGGACCCAGATCTTATCTTAGCTGGATTCCCGTTTGCGCGGGAATGATCGGAAGGAGTTCAAGTCGCCTGCACATTGGTGAGGAACTGGCGCACTTGCGCTTCCAGGCCTTCCGCCTCGACCGCAACCGCGTCGGCAAGGTCCTTGACGTCGGCGGCGGTAGCCGGGCATCGGTGGTGACACCAGCCACCCGGCTCATCGCCTCGGCGCCGGTGCGCGCCTCGCCGGAGGCGCGGCTGACGCCTTCCGCAATCGAGGCGACCGCGGAGTTCTGCTGGTCGACGGTGGCCGCCACCATGGTGGCGATCGACGACATGTCGCTGATAATGATGTTGACCTGCTCGATGGCTTGCGCCGCGTCGGCCGCGGCCGATTGGATCGAGCCGATTTTCTGGGCGATCTCCTCGGTGGCTTTCGCCGTTTGGCCGGCCAGCGATTTCACCTCGGACGCGACCACCGCGAAGCCCTTGCCGGATTCGCCGGCGCGGGCGGCCTCGATGGTGGCGTTGAGCGCGAGCAGATTTGTCTGTCCGGCAATCGCTTGGATCAGTCCGACCACTTCGCCGATGCGCGTCGCGGCCGCGCCGAGTTCCGACATGGTGGTGACGGTGCGTTGCGCTTCCGACACAGCGCGTCCGGCCACGTCGGTGGATTTTGCCGCCTGCGACGCGATCTCGCCGATCGACGCCGCCAGTTCCTCGACCGAGCTCGCGGCCGCGGTCACATTGTCGGATGCGGCGGTGACGCGCTGTTCGGCGATATGGGCCTCCGACGACACGGTATCGGCGGCTTTGTTGAGATCGGCCGAGCTCATCTCGAGTTTCATGGCGGCGGCGCGCAATTTGCTCAATGCGTTTTCGACCGAGTGCTTGAATTGCGCGATTGTCAGCGAAATCGTGTCGCTGCGCTGCTCCTTGGCGCGGCTGTCCTCGACTTGCGTCTGCGCCAGGCTTTCACGCTCGACCATGCTGTCGCGGAACACGATCACGGTGCGCGCCATCTCGCCGATTTCGTCGTGCGTATGGATGGCGGGAATGCACGCGCTGGTGTCGCCATTGGCAAGCCGTTTCATCACGCCGGCCAGGCCGTTGAGCGGGTACGTGATGCTGCGTCCAATCATCCAGCTAAAGCCGAGGCCGAGCGCGACCATGGCAATCCCGACCGCGATGATCCCGGTGCGCGTGCGCGCCTGCGACGTGGCAAGCCCCGACGATGCTGCTTCCGCGGTCTGGCGCGCCTGGTTGATGATTTCATCGGCCCGCGGCAGCATGCGCTGGCTTTCGATATCCATCACCGCGTGCAGCGAATGGACACGATCGAAACCCACTCTCCACTGCGCGAAGGTATCGGCATAGGCGCTTACCTGCTGCTCGAGCGAGGTCTTCATCTCAGGCGTGCCGTCGATCAGACTGAATGTATTTGTGAATTTCTTATAGCCGGTGAGGAATTGCTGCCGGGTCAGTTCCGTCTGGTGAAGCCGATATTCGGCTTCGTGGTGCCGCATCGACAGCAGCGCCAGCATTAATTTCGTCGCTTCCGCCTCGGCAAGCTAGGTCATGTTATCATTGATGATGCGCTCAACGGCATTGCTGGCAAGGTCGAGATTGCGCCGCAAGCCCGTCAACTCGTCGAAGCCCAGAGTTTTTTGCGCTCGTACCAATTCGGTGAAAATTTCGTGCAGATTCATCACGTCTCTGCGCAAGCCCACGATATTTTCGGCGTGGCGGCTATCGACCGACGCCGCGATGGTGTGGAGACTGCGGACCGCGACCGAATGCGCCTGCTCGAAGCTCTTCAGCAGATTATCGCTGGGCGAGGCGCCGAAATCCTTCACCACGATCCGTATGACGGAGACGGAGCTTTGGAAATCGCGGCTGGCATCGGCCAGGGCGCTGGAACGGTTGACCGTCTCGAAGGCGCTCGCCACGTCGCCCTCGCCGGAGACATAAGTGAGCCCGTTGGCGAGGAAGCCCACCACCGGAATGACCGCCAGCACGATGATGCGGGTGCGCACCGAGAATGAGGTGAGCAGGCGGTTCACCCGGCTGATTGAAAGGAATATTTTTACAAAGCGCATGGGGCCGGTTCGGTCTTGCCGGTGGAGTGGGTCATTGCGCGAAGGTACGCGTTAAGAAAGCGCGAAATGGTTAATTTTGTAGCAATTTGATAGGCCTATGCCGTTTATACGGTCAGAAAAGTCTTTGAAATCGGACCCGCTTTTCTTTTGTGCACTGCACGCGTAGAGTCTTTGCGCAGCCGGCGTAATCGCTATCGTCCATACTCGAGGATCACATGCCGATCGCCGCTTCCCGCGCCGCCGCCGAACACGAATTGGTCGAACTAAGCCGCGAGGCCACCGCCGCGCTTGATGCCTTGCTGGCCGACGCCGTGGCCAAGGTGCGTGAGCGGGTGGTGGTGGAAGACCATCTGGTCGGCCGTCTGTTCGATCGCGAACAGCGCGCCACCCATGGGCTGGCCTGGCTCGCCACCTATGTGGAAGCCGTGCGCCAGCTCGCCGCCTATACGCAACGGATGGCCGGCGACGGCGGTTTCGGCGAACTCGAAGAACATCTCGTGCGCATCGGGCTGGGCGAATATCTCGCCCAGATCGTTGGCGGCATTCCGATCAGCCAGGGCGAGGTGGTGCGGCCGAGCGATCTGGGGCTCAGCGCCGCGCAGGTTGCCACGCGCATTAATCCGATGATCGAAGGCCTGATCGCCAGCGGCAACACCGCGGAGCGGCGCGCTCGCCTGATCGAGCTCATACGCGCCAGCCATGGCGCCACGGTCGGAACATGCGGTCTCGACGAAACGCTGGAATCGATCCGTGAGGAAATGCGCAGATTTTCCGACACCGAGGTGATCGGTCATGCGCAGACATGGCACCTCACCAATAGCTACATCCCGCTCGAAATCATCGGGCAAATGTCCGAACTCGGCGTGTTCGGGCTGACGATTCCCGAAGCGTTCGGCGGCATGGGGCTCGGCAAGGAGTCCATGTGCGTGGTGTCCGAGGAGCTCGCGCGCGGCTATATAGGGGTAGGTTCCTTGGGCACGCGCTCGGAGATCGCCGCCGAATTGATTCTCGGCAGCGGCACCACCGCGCAGAAGGAAAAGTGGCTGCCGAAGCTCGCCTCCGGCGCGGTGCTGCCGACTGCCGTGTTCACCGAGCCGAACACCGGCTCCGATCTGGCCTCGATCAAGACCCGCGCCGTGCGCGAGGGCGGCGTCTACAAGGTCTATGGCAACAAAACCTGGATCACCCATCCGGTGCGCGCCGACCTGATGACGCTGCTGGTGCGCACCAATCCGAAGGAAACCGGACACCGCGGCCTGTCGATGCTGCTGGCTGAAAAGTCGCGCGGCAGTGATGTAAATCCGTTTCCGGCAAAAGGCATGAGCGGCACCGAGATCGAGGTGCTCGGTTATCGCGGGATGAAGGAATACGAGATTGCCTTCGATGGTTTCGAAGTGAAGGCGGAGAATCTTCTGGGCGGTATCGAGGGGCTGGGCTTCAAGCAGCTCATGCAAACCTTCGAATCCGCCCGCATCCAGACCGCGGCGCGCGCCATCGGCGTGGCGCAGGCGGCGATGGAGCAGGCTCTCGATTATGCGCAGAACCGCGTGCAGTTCGGCGTCCCCATCGTCGGCTTCCCGCGCGTCGCCGACAAGATCGTCATGATGGCGGTGGAAATCATGATCGCGCGCCAGCTCACTTATTTCGCGGCGCGCGAGAAGGATTCCGGCCGCCGCTGCGATCTGGAAGCCGGCATGGCGAAATTGCTCGCCGCGCGGGTGGCATGGGCCGCCGCCGACAATGCGGTCCAGGTCCACGGCGGCAACGGTTTTGCGCTGGAATTCCCGGTGTCGCGCATTCTGTGCGACGCCCGCATCCTCAATATTTTCGAAGGCGCCGCCGAAATCCAGGCCCAGGTCATTGCCCGAAGGCTGCTCGACGGCACGAATTGACCTCCGGCGGCAACCAATCGAGCTTTCAAACGTTTGATCCAGAGCAAAACGCGGTCAACGCGTTTGTTCTAGAATTTATTTTTAGTTCAGGAGGTCTTTCATGTCCGATTTATTGATCCACCAGGGCGAATGGGTGGTGGTCTGCGACGGCGCCAAGGCATTGGTGCTGGAGAATACTGGCGACGCCAAATTTCCCAATCTCAAGACAATCGAGGTCTTCGAGCAGAAGGGCTTGGCTACCCACGAACTCGGCACTGAGCGGCCCGGCCGCACCCATAGTTCGGTCGGCCACGCGCGCAGTTCGGTCGAGCAGACCGACTGGCACGATCAGGCGGAACGGACCTTCCTCGGGCAACTGGTCAAGCATCTCGATTCGGCAATCGCCGCCGGCAAGACCAAGTCACTGATCATGGTGGCGCCGCCGCGCGCGCTCGGCATGATCCGTCCGGCCTATTCGCATGCGCTGCGCGCCGCCGTGCGCGCCGAAGTCGACAAGGACTTCGTCAAACTGCCGGTGTACGAAATCGAAAAGCACCTGACCGGCGCCTGAAAGCTTCACTGCGACGCTTTGCGATTATGGCTGGCCCGCCACAATGGCGGTGCTATGTTCGCCCAGATTCTTCTATCGAGGTCGGCGAATGAATTGGAATGGCGCTCAAGGCGCACGCAGCGGCGGTATATTCATCATCGCCGTCATGCTGGCGGCGACGATTGCCGCTGCGCATGCGCAGCTCGCCAATCCTCCGCAGGGCGCGTCGCCCGCGCCACCGACGGTTCATCCGCCAAGCAATACCTTGGCGGTGCCCGGCTTCTGGGATCCGCGGCGGCGGCCGGAACGGCCGGACCTTTCGCGCATCGGAATCATCCGCTTCCTCACCGAAACCGATTATCCGCCATTCAATTATTCCGGGCCGGACGGGATGCCCGCCGGTTTCAATGTCGATCTGGCGCGGCTGATATGCGAGGAGATCAAAGTTGCCTGCACGGTGCAGATGCGCCGCTTCGACACGTTGGTCGGCGCCTTGAACAGCAACAATGGCGATGCGGTAATTGCCTCGATCGGCGAGACGCCGGACATGCGCCGCCAAGTCGATTTCAGCGATCCCTATTACCGCACCCCGGCGCGCTTCGTGTCGCGGCGCGGCATCGAGATCGACGATGTGCGGCCGCAGGCGCTCGAGGGCAAGCGAGTAGCGGTGGTCGCCGGCACCGCGCATGAAGCCTATCTCAAGACCTTGTTTACCGAGGCCGACTTGCGCCCCTATCCGAACGCGGACGCCGCGCGCACGGCGCTGAAAAAAGGCGAGGTCGAACTGCTATTTGGTGACGGCATTTCGCTCGCCTTCTGGCTCAACGGCACCGACTCCGCCGCTTGCTGCGAATTCCGCGGCGGGCCCTATATGGAAAGTCGCTTCTTCGGCGAGGGCGTCGGCATCGCGGTCAAACGCGGCAACGACCTGCTGCGGCAGGCGTTCAACTGGGCGCTGTTCCGGCTGTGGGAAAAGGGCCGCTTCACAGATTTGTGGCTGCGCTATTTCCCGATCAGCCCGTTTTGAGCCGCGAATTTGACGTGTGAGCGCGGGATTCATATTGTCCGCGCCCGGAGACCTTAATGTCTGTGACTGACACGGCCGCATCCATGCGCGAGCTCGCCGAGCAATCGGGCGCCTGGCCGTTCGAGGAAGCGCGCAAGATCGTCGCCAGGCTGAAGAAGCAGCCCAAGGACGAAGTGATTTTCGAAACCGGTTACGGCCCCTCCGGCCTGCCGCATATTGGCACCTTCGGCGAAGTGGCGCGCACCACCATGGTGCGCCACGCCTTCCGCGTGCTGACCGGCGACAAGATCAAGACGCGACTGATCGCCTTTTCAGACGACATGGACGGCTTGCGCAAGGTGCCGGACAACGTGCCGAACAAGGAAATGCTGGCGGTTCATCTCGGCAAGCCGCTCACCAAGGTGCCCGACCCGTTCGGCACCCATCCAAGTTTCGGCGAGCACAACAATGCGCGGCTGCGCGCCTTCCTCGATCACTTTGGCTTCGAATATGAATTTCTGTCCTCGACCGAATGCTACAGCTCGGGGCGTTTTGATAGCGCGCTGCTCAAGGTGTTGGAGCGTTTCGACAAGGTGATGACGATTATGCTGCCGTCCTTGCGCGAGGAGCGCGCGGGCACCTATTCGCCGTTTCTGCCGATCGATCCGCGCACCGGCGTTGTGTTGCAGGTGCCGGTGCTGGCGCACGACGCCAAGCGCGGCACCATCACCTACGAAGATTCGGAGACGCAGGAGCGCTTCACCATCCCGGTCACCGGCGGGCGCTGCAAGTTGCAATGGAAGCCGGACTGGGCGATGCGCTGGGTCGCGCTCGGCGTCGATTATGAAATGGCCGGCAAGGATCTGATCGATTCGGTGAAGCTGTCGGGCGAAATCTGCCGCGCGCTTGGCGGCATGGCGCCGGAAGGCTTCATCTACGAGCTGTTCCTCGACGAGAACGGCCAGAAGATTTCCAAATCAAAGGGCAACGGGCTCACCATCGACGAATGGCTACGCTACGCCAGCCCCGAAAGTCTTTCGTGTTTCATGTATCGCGAGCCGAAGGCGGCCAAGCGGCTGCACTTCGACGTGATCCCGCGCACCGTCGACGAATACCAGCAATTCACCGAGGGCTATCAGCGGCAGGACGCCAAGCAGCGGCTGTCGAACCCGGTCTGGCATATCCACGAAGGCCATCCACCGCAAATTGAAATGCCGGTGACGTTCTCGATGCTGCTCACGCTGGTGTCCTCGTCCAATGCCGAAAATGCCGAGACTTTGTGGGGCTTCATCGGCCGTTACCGGCCGGGCGTGACGGCGCAGACGCACCCTAAGCTCAACGCGATGGTCGGCTACGCCATCCATTATTTTCGTGACTTTGTGCAGCCGACGAAAAAATTCCGCCAGCCGACCGATGTTGAACGCACGGCCTTGAACGACTTGCGCGACGCGCTCGGCCAACTGCCGGCCGACGCCACCGCTGAGCAAATTCAGGATGTCGTCTACGAGATCGGCCGCCGCGAACCGTTCCTCGATCAAAAGAAAAAAGCCAAGGACGGCAAGCCGGGCGTCTCGCTCGACTGGTTCAACATGCTCTACCAGGTGCTGCTCGGCCAGGAGAAAGGCCCGCGCTTCGGCTCGTTCGTCGCCGTCTATGGCCTGCGGAACACCGTCGATATGATCGACGGCGCGCTGGCGAGATCGGCGTAATTCTTATTGGCTCGCCCAGACGATGCGCGCAACCCACACGACATCGGACATCGGCAGCGTGCGGTCGCGGTGTTCGGCATTGAGCGATTTGAGCTCGATGCTTTTGCTGGTCTTGCGCTTGAGTTCCTTGACCATGACCTCGTCGTTTTTGGTTTTGACCACGACGCGGTCGCCGCGGCGCACCGAGGCTGACGGCGAAACCACGATAACATCGCCCTTGCGATAGGTCGGCTTCATCGAGTCGCCGGAGATTTCCAGCGCATAGGCGTGCTCGTCGGTGACCGAGGGGAAGGCGATTTTCTCCCAGCCCTTGCCGACCGGGAACCCGCCGTCGTCGAAATAACCGCCGGTGCCGGCTTCGGCAAAGCCAATGAGCGGCACGTTCGAAATCGCCACTTTGCCGCCGTCGGCGATCAGGGTGACGAAGGTATCGACCTTGGTGCCGGTGGCGGCGAGCGCCTTGGCCACCGATTCGGTCGACGGCCAGCGCGGCCGGCCTTCCGGCGTAATGCGTTTGGATTTGTTGAACGTGGTGGGGTCGAGGCCCGCCTTCTTGGCAAGGCCTGACGCAGTGAGTCCGGCGCGTTTGGCCAGCCGATCGATGGCATTCCAGATCTGATTATGTGTCAGCATGGCAAAACTGGGGCTTGTGTGTGGCTAGAGAACCAAGACTCAGGTCAACGATATAGGAATTATAGCCGTGAGTCGCGGCTCAGTCACAACTGTTTCGTGACGGTGGTTGTTCAAGACTTGCCTTGGACACACATAATTCCCGCCGATAGGGTCAAACTCCGCGCAACCCCGGAGCCGCACTTGGTGATCGGTCTCATCGACCGCCTGTCCCGCCCGCTGATGCGGGCCCTCGACCCGGAGGACGCGCATGCCTTGGCGATCAAGGCCTTGCGCTTTATGCCGCGGCTGAGGCCCTCCACCGACGCCCCGGAACTCAATGTCCGCGCCTTTGGGCTCAATTTCCCCAATCCGGTAGGCCTTGCCGCCGGTTTCGACAAAAACGCCCAGGCGCCGGATGCGCTGCTGCGGTTGGGTTTCGGCTTCGTGGAAGTGGGAACCGTGACCCCGCGCGCGCAAACCGGCAATCCGCGCCCACGCCTGTTCCGGCTCGAGGCGGACGAGGGCGTGATCAACCGGCTCGGCTTTAATAATGAGGGCGGGGCCTCGGTGCTGGCGCGGATGGCGATGCGCGCGAGCGCGGGCGGCATTGTTGGGGTCAATATCGGCGCCAACCGCGATTCGCCCGACCGCGCCGAGGACTATGTCCGGCTGATCGAAACCTTCGCAGCCGTTACGAGCTATTTCACGGTCAATGTCTCGTCGCCCAACACACCCGGCTTGCGCGACCTGCAGCAGGCGGCGGCGCTCGACGATCTGCTGGCGCGTGTGATCGATGCACGCGAACGGGTACGGCCGCGCGCCGGCCCCACGCCGGTGTTGCTCAAGATCGCGCCCGATCTCACGCTGGGCGATCTCGACGACGTGGTCGGCATCGCGCGCAAGCGCCGCGTCGACGGCATGATCGTCGGCAACACCACGATCTCGCGGCCCGGCTCGTTGCGCGAGCGTACCAAGGCAGGGGAAGCGGGCGGGCTGTCCGGCCGGCCGCTGTTCAAGCTCTCGACCCGCATGCTGGCGGAGACGTATGTGCGCACGGAGAGCGCTTTCCCGCTGGTCGGCGTGGGTGGCATCGACTCCAGCGCCACCGCCATCGCCAAGATCAAGGCCGGCGCCACGCTGGTGCAGCTTTATAGCGGGCTGGTGTACCGCGGCATTGGGCTGGTGAACGAGATCAAGGCGGATCTACTGACCGCGCTCAAACGTGGCCACCGCGACACGTTGGCCTCGATGATTGGCTCCGACGCCGCCGACATGACGTCGGAAAGCTGGCCGTCGTAGTTGTCATGGCCGGACTTGGCACGGCCATCCACGGCTTGCTTTTTTCTATTTCCCTCTTGGCGCATTGATCAGGCGTATGACGATCCAGATCGGCACCACGATCACTGCGCCGAGCAGCAGATAGCGCCACAGCCAGCGGAACGCGTCGAAGCCCATATTCCAGATCGACTGCACCAGGCGCTCGATACTGCGCACGATGTCGAAGGGGTCTAAGCCCAGCGCCGATAAAATGACGCCGACCAGGATCGATACCAGGATCAGGCGTCCCAGCACCGCCAATGGCGAGCCGCCAAAAATCTTGGTCACGGTGTCGTTGCTCATGGCTATCTCTGTCCTTTTGGCGCGGACACGATCCTAACACGATTTGTGCGCGGGGCTTAGATATGTCCTAAAATCTCCAGCGCCATCCCTTGAGGTCATGCGTTTGCAGCCGTTGCCGATCCATCTGCCGTCCGGAAACCTGATCGTTGATCGCCGCTTCGAATGGGCGCGCGATCTTGAGGCCAAAGGCGACCTCGCCGGCGCCGCCGGCTTGCTGATGCAGGCGCTGGAACTGGCGCCGGGCTTTAGCTCGGCCTGGTTCGCGCTCGGCGAGCTGCGCGAGAAGCTTGGCCAGCGCGATGCCGCCATCGCCGCGTTTCGGGAAGCCGCACTTGCCGACCGCCAAGATCGTCATGGCGCCAAACTGCAGCTGATCCGCCTCGGTGCTGCGCCTGTAGCCGCCATGCCGGAAGCTTATGTGCGCGCGCTGTTCGACGGTTACGCGCCCGCGTTTGACCAGGCACTGACCGAAGGGATCGGCTATCGCGCGCCGGAATTACTGTTGCACGCGGTGCAGGCGGCGCACGCCAGCGCACGCATGAAATTCGGCTCAATGCTCGATCTCGGCTGTGGCACCGGCTTGGGCGGCGCGGCGTTCCGGCCCTATTGCGATTGGCTGGTGGGCGTCGATCTGTCGATCGCCATGCTGGCCCAGGCGAGGACCAAAGGTCTCTATGACCGGCTGATCGAAGGCGAGGCCGCGGGCTTTCTTGACGAGGAAGCTAAAGCCAAGGCGCGCTATCATCTCATCCTCGCCGCCGACATGTTCATGTATCTCGACGATCTCGCGCCGGTGCTGAACGCGGCAGCAGCCGTGCTGGCGCCGTCCGCACAAATCGCGTTCAGCGTGGAGACACATGACGGCGAAGGTGTAATCTTACGCGATACCTTGCGTTATGCTCACAGTGCCGCGCATGTGCGCGCCGCGCTGGCAGCGGCAAGGCTTACATTGGTCAGTCTCGAATCCGCCGCGACCCGGACGGAAAAACGGTTGCCGGTTCCAGGGCTGATCGTGGTGGCCGGTAAAATGGCTTAGTCCCGCCGAAATACCACGCTGCCGATCCAGCCAATGACCAGCGCCATCAGCGCGGTCACGAAGCCATAGAACAGGCCATAGTCACGCGCAGCTTCGGCGACATATTGTTCGAAACCCGCCTTGATCACTTCCAGCGCCGAATTTGTGCCCGCGACCATCGCGCCACCGGCAAACAGCTTGACGTCGATCGCATAATTGCCGGTCGGTACATCGGCCGGCAGCGGGATCGCGGCGCGGAACACGGTTGGCGTCAAAAAAGTCACTGCGGTGCTGGATTCGCGGTATAGGCCGTGCTGGGTTTCCAGCCGCACGAAGGCGACGCGGAACGGATCGTCGCGCACGGTATCCGCGATGTCGGCTCCGATGCGTTGTGGCAGCAGAAAATTGTCGAGCCCGATCTGCAAGCGCCGTAACACATCCTGGTGAGCGATATCGGAGACCGGGCGGTTGCTCAGGATCGATAGATAGGACGGCGCGCGCACGAATTCGCGCGAGTCGACGTTCACCCAGATGCCGAGCACGCGCTCCTTGCGCCGTGTGCGCAAGGTATGGCGAGGCCCGGTCACGGTCACTACAAGATCGTAAGCAGAACGCAGCGCGGTTTTGCCGGCGTCGGGCTCGATGGTGCCGAACAGCACCAAATCTTCGCCGGTGAAACTCGAGGTGACGGGTACCCGGTGATTCGATAGCGACACCACCAGCCGTTCGGCGGCGGCGGGCTTGATGCTGCTGGCCATCAGGACGACCAGAAAGGTGAGTGCGAGCCTGCGCATCATTCGTTCCTGACGTGGCGTAGCGAGTACAGATCGTCCGGCTTCACCACCAGCTCATAGGCAAAGCGCAACCCGACCGCGAAGACCAAAAGGCCGAGCAACAGGCGCAGCCGCTCGCCGCGCATTTTCTGGCCGGTGCGCACGCCGAATTGCGCGCCGATCACGCCGCCGACCATCAGAATCAACGCCAGCACCCCGTCGACGAGATGGTTGGTGGCGGCATGCATCACCGTCGCCGACGCCATAGTGACCAGCGTGAGCACCATGGAGGTGCCGATCACGGTCGTGGTCGGCACCCGCAGGAAATAGATCAGCATCGGCACCAGCAGGAAGCCGCCGCCAATACCCATAATGGCGCCGATGAAACCGATGATGAATCCGATCGCCCAGACCGGGATCGCCGATACGTAGATTTTCGAGCGCTTGAAACGCAATTTGAACGGCAAGCCATGCAGCCAGGTGTGGCTGCCCGGCCGGCGCAGCGTTGCCGGCATGCCTTGGCGGGCACGGATCACCGCCCGCACGCTCTCGTAGATCATGACGGCGCCGACCACCGTGAGCAGCGTCACGTAAGACAGCCCGATCATCAGGTCGAGCTGGTCGACCGCGCGCAGTTCCGTGAACAGCCAGACGCCGGTCGCGGTGCCGAGGATGCCGGCGCTGAGCAGCATCATGGCGAGCGCGATGTCGAGCGCGCGCTTACGCCAATAGTTGATCGCGCCGGTAAACGACGAGGCGGCGATGTGACTGGATACGCTCGCCACCGCGACCGCGGGCGAGATGCCGATGAAAATCAACAGCGGCGTCATCAGGAAGCCGCCGCCGATGCCAAACATGCCGGAGATGAAGCCGACCGCGAGTCCCATCCCCAGCACAAGGAAGATGTTCACAGGCAGATCGGCGATCGGCAGATAGATTTGCAAGCGATGTCGTCCGGCGTTCGAGGCCAAGGCAGCGAGGGCCGGTCCGCACTGCCCGGCAACTCACCTTGCAGTTAACACCATTGCGCGCGGATTCTTCAGCGATACTGGCCCAAAAACATGCGGCCTGCGACTTGGATCATGCTTAACGATGAATGCGCCCGCGCTTGTTCACTGTTTTCCCAGCGTATATGCGCCGAGCGATAGTGGTCCGGCCGCCCGCGGCTTCACGCGGGGCGGGGCTGCCCCGGCGGCGTTATCCCAGCCGCCGGCGGGCTCGGGAATGACGGTGGCTTCGTCGGGCTGGTGCTCGGCCACGAAGCTCTTGACCATGTGCTGGGCGGTGGCGAGCGCCCCGGCTTCCAGGTGGCTGGCGACTTCGTCGCGTTTCTTGGCGGATTCCCGGTCGCCCTGGGCGGCGGCAAGCGCAAACCATTTGTAGGATTCAGGAACGTTCTTTTCGGTGCCGAGGCCGCGCGCGCACAGCACGCCGAGATTGTACTGGCTGTCGGCAATGCCGCGCAGCGCGGCCTTGCGGAACCACTGGGCGGCGGTGGCGTAGTCCGGCTTGCCCTCGATGCCTTCGGCATAGAGCACGGCGAGGTTATGCATGGCCTTGCCATTTCCCTTGCTGGCGGCGGCCAGATAGAGCCGGCGGGCCTGGACCAGATCCTTCTTCACGCCCTGGCCTTTTTCCAGCAGGCTGGCATAGCGGAATTGCGCTGGGGCGAGGCCCTTGTTCGCCGCACGCTCATACCAATGCGCCGCATCTTCCAGGCTGACCGGTACGCCGCGGCCTTCCGCAAAGCGCTGGGCTACCTCATAGGCGGCCGTGCCATCGCCGGCGGTGGCGGCATTGCGCAGACTGGCTCCGCCGATGGCAATCGGCAACCGATCGCGATCTTGCGTATTCGATGGGGCCGGCTGGCGCACGGCGCCGGGGCGCGAGATCGAGCCGGTGATGTCGCTCTTTGGTCCCAAAGGCTGGGTGTTTAACGCCGGCGGGTTTAACAGAGACGGCAGGCTCTGCGCCGACGGACTCAAATTGAGTGGCGGCGTGGCGGTGATCATATTGCTGCCGGGTCGTGGCGCAAACTGCGGAATCCCCAACAGCTTCGGCGGCTCAAGCGGGTTGGCAACGAGACTGGCAGCGGCCTCAGGCTTGGCGTTTGGCGCCGCGGTGTCGATGATATCTGCATCGGGGCCACTCGCGGTTTTGACGTTGGCGCGTTCGGGTTTGCCGAATTCGTAGAAATTGCCCACGATCTGGATCGATCCAACCACGACGCCGACAATGCTCGCCGCAATGAACAGCGATTTGACCCGCTTCTTCAATTTGTCGCGCAGCGATACAGGCTCGGCCTCGTCCACCTCGAACAGTTCTGTGCGCGGCGTACGGTCGCTGGGCGCCTGCACAGCCGCTTGAGCGGCGCGGCGGGCGGCGGCGATGAAACCGGATTTTCCGCCGGGCGCGGCTGCGGCGGGCCCGGAGCCCCCGAGGGCGGCTTGCGAGGCGGCAATCCGCGCGGCCGGATTGGCGCGCAATGGCGGCGGCCCGGACCCGGGCTCGAGCGGCTGGTCGGGCGGCAGATCGGGATTGATCGGCAGGCGGCTGGCCTGCGGCAGGCGCTTGGGTGCGGGGGCAATGGGCTGGGGTTGCAGCGGTGCTGGCGGGACTGCGGCGGCGGGCGGAACTGGCGCCGGCGCCGCCACTTGCGGCGGGGTATCGCTGACCATCCGGGCCGCGACCTTGCCGACCGGCTGCTGGGGTGCGGCCAATTCGGCCTTGGCCGCGGGGCGCGTGCGCCCCTCGCCGCGAATATCGTTTTCGATCATGACCAGGCGGTCGACGACGTGGCCGAGCGTGTCATGAACCGCTTCGAGGGCGTCCTGCGTGCGCGCGATGTCATGCTTGAGATCGACGACGCCGGCCGAGCTTTCCGCGCGCAAGCCGCCGCCGTTCTTGTTCGAGCGCATGTCTTCGATATGGACCAGCAGATCGGCAAGCCCGCGCTCGATCGCTTCCAAATGGCCGAGGCGGGAATCGGATGCGTCCAGCCGCTGCACCAGCGCGACGATCTGATCCTCCAGATGACCGGCCGCGACATTGTCGCCGCGCGATTGCTGGATCAGCTCGATCTTGTCGGTCAGCGACTGTACCAGCGCTTCCAGCATCGGCGGCACCGTGCCGCCGCTCTGCGCGCGCTCGGCCAGCGCATCGGCCAGCGCGGAAATACGATGTTCGAGATTGTTGAGCGCGTCGCTGCCGGCGCCGGCCATCGCCATGTGGTCGACCTTCTCGGCCAGCGTCTGGACTTGGGTGGCAAGTCCGCTCACGGCGTCGGTGGAGGCGACGTGGGTCGCCATGTCGCGCAGCGTGGTGATGGCATGCTCAAGCTGGTGCAGGGTCTCCGGGTCTTTCTGCGCGACGATGAGATCGATCTTGTGCGCAAGATCGACCACCGCCTCCTGGAAACCGACCAGGTTTTCCGCTGGCGTCAGTCCGCGCAACGCATCGCGTACTTCGGCGAGCCCATGCTCGACGCCGGACAGAGCGCCGCCGTCGATGCCGGCCTGGCGGCCTTCCGCAATGCGCTGGGTGAGACCTGAGATTTGCTTCTCGATGGTGTCGATGGCGTGGCGCGGCATCGCTTCGGTGAGCGCGCGGCCGATTTCGCCGAGCTCGGCCCGCAAGGCATTGATCGCTTCCTCGACACCCGGATGGCCCAGCGTTTCGATCTGGTTGGCGATCTGGCGGAGCTGATCTTCCAGCCCCGACAAGTCCTGCGTCGGCACCGGCGCAAGCACGGGCGAGGGCGCCGCCATCGGGGTTTGCACGGCGGCTTGCGAACTTTGCCGCGCCGGCGCCGGTCCGCCCAAAGCTGGTTGACCGTTAAGCGCGCGCTGGCGGGCGGCGATTTCGGCAATGGCGAGATCGAGCGCCGGCGGCCCGGCTGGCGCTCGCATCGTCGGCGGCGCTATCGCGCGCGATGTGTTGGCGAATTGATCGAGCCGCCGGTCGAGACGGCCGATCAGATCGGCGATCTGGTCACCGTCATTGCGGCTGCGCTTGGGCGCATAGGCCGCGGGTCCCGTGCGCGTGAACTGCTCGATGCGCCGCGTGAGGTCGTCGAGCCGCTGGTGAACGGCGGAGAGGTCATGGCCGTCGGAATCGTCATCGTCGTAGGCGAGCGGAGGCGTCTGCACGCCGTCCTCCGCGGCTTGATGGAGGATGACGGAGTTCAGCCATTCGCCCAACGACATGCCCGACCGGCGCGCCGCTTCCTTCGCCGTCTCGCGGGCTTCCGGCCGTATGCCTTTCACACTCCACGGAACGCCAAATTTCATGCGCGCACCCACATTCGAGGTGGAGGTGCAAAGAGTCTTGATCGACTCTCGTGGAACCGGCGCGCGTTAAGGGCGGGTGGATACGGGCTCGGTTCTCAGTCCACACACCGACTTTTTGCCGTTCGCGGTAAACAGGCCGTTAACGTTTGGCGGAAGTGTCGGACTTTCCCGGAGAATTTGCGTTTCAGGACGGGGCGGCGCGTAGCTGCCGCAGGGTACGGGCGGTGGGAGGTCGCATATTCCGGCGACCGCTTGGTATTCGGCTGACAGCTAACCGTAATGTTCCAGGTGGTAGCACCCGAGTTCTACCGGTCGTCGAAGAAGCAATGGTACAAACACTACATGTACAAAACCTATGACGAACATATTTTCGCCGACGACACAGAAACGGACCCGAGAGACGCTGAATTTCTGCCGGCGCCTCGCAAAGAGAACCGTATTACCATTGGAGAGCTTTCCCGCGATGCCGGGGTGACGTTGCGGGCTTTGCGGCTCTACCAAAGTAAGGGCCTGCTGACGCCGCAGCGTGACGGCACCTCGCGGATTTTCTCCAGCGCGGATCGCGCCCGCCTTGCCCTGGTCCAGCAGGGCAAACGGCTCGGCTTCACCCTCGGCGAGATACGCCTCATGCTGGTGGCGCGGCATAGCCAACCCCTTGGCGAATGCGCCCGGATACTGGCGATCAGCCACAAAAAATGCGTGGAGCAGATCAAACTACTGGAAAACCAGCGCCGCGACCTCGAATTGACGCTGGCTGAATTGCGCCAAATCTACACCGCCATGTCCATGACACCGGATGTTTCGCGGGCCGCCGGCAGCCTGGCCGCCAAAATCGCCTGACCCGGCCCGGTCCGCACCTTTTTCCCCAGCCTTTAACACAGGTATAAAGCGGCTCGGCCATAATAGGCCGATACCGGCGCTTTGCCGGAAACCGTTCGCTTCATACTTCGTTAACGCATCGCGGCCTGCTGCCGGGGAGAGGGACAATGCCGACCTATAAAGCGCCCGTGGACGATGCGTTGTTTTTGCTCAACGACGTGCTTCACTTCGACCGTTACGGCAACCTGCCGGGCTTTGCCGACGCCTCGCCTGATATTGTCGAGGCCGTGCTGCGCGAGGCGGCGAAGTTCAGCGAGGAAGTCCTCACTCCCTTAAACCGCGTCGGCGACAAGGAAGGCTGTACGCGCCATGCCGATGGCAGCGTCACCACGCCGGCCGGGTTCAAGGATGCCTACAAGCAAATTGTTGAGGGCGGCTGGATTGGCATCTCGGTGCCGGCCGAGTACGGCGGGCAAGGCCTGCCGGCGACCCTGACCGAAGTGGTCAACGAGTTTCTCTGCTCGGCCAACATGGCCTTCGCCATGTATCCGGGGCTCACGCAAGGCGCCATTGCCGCGCTGCTTGCTCATGCCTCGCCCGAGCTGAAGACGAAATATCTGCCCAAGATGGTGGAAGGCGTTTGGACCGGCACGATGAATCTGACCGAGCCGCATTGCGGCACCGATCTCGGTCTGCTGCGCGCGAAGGCGGTAAAGCAAAGCGACGGCAGCTACAAGATCACCGGCACCAAGATTTTTATCTCCGCCGGCGAGCACGATCTGTCCGACAACATTATCCATTTGGTACTGGCGCGCATCGAAGGAGCGCCTGCCGGCACCAAGGGCATCTCGCTGTTCGTGGTGCCGAAGATTCTGGTCAACGACGACGGTTCATTGGGCGCGCGTAACGGCGTGTCCTGCGGCTCGCTCGAAGAGAAGATGGGCATCCACGGCAATTCGACCTGCGTGATGAATTACGATGCCGCCACCGGCTGGCTGGTCGGCGAAGAAAATCACGGGCTGTCCGCGATGTTCACCATGATGAACGAGGCGCGCCTCGGCGTCGGCGTGCAAGGCCTGGCCCAGTCCGAGGTCGCCTATCAGAACGCCGCGATCTACGCCAAGGAACGGCTGCAGGGCCGCTCGCTCAGCGGCGTCAAATATCCCGACAAGCCGGCCGATCCGATCATTGTGCATCCGGACGTCCGCCGCACTTTGATGACCATCCGCGCCTTCAACGAGGCGGCGCGCGCGCTGGTGCTATGGACCTCGCTCAAGGGCGATGTCGCCCGCCGCTCCGAGGACGACAAGGAACGCCAAAGCGCCGACGACTATATGGGTCTGCTCACGCCGGTGATCAAAGGCGTGCTCACCGACGGCGGCTTCGCCAACACCGTAATGGCGCAGCAATTGTTCGGCGGCCACGGCTACATCGCCGAGCACGGCATGGAGCAGTTCGTGCGCGACGCGCGCATCGCGCAGATCTACGAAGGCGCCAACGGCATTCAGGCGCTCGATCTGGTCGGCCGCAAGCTCGGCAAGGACGGCGGCCGCGCCTTGATGGCGTTCTTCAACGAGGTCTCCGGCTATATCAAGGACAAGAGCGCCGATGAGACGATGAAGGCTTACGTCACGCCGCTCGGCGTTTCGCTCGCCCATCTGCAGCAGGCCAGCATGTGGTTCATGCAGAACGCCATGAGCAAGCCCGACAATGCCGGCGCGGGTGCGACCGACTATATGCATATGTTCGGCCTGGTGGCGCTTGGCTACATGTGGTGCAAAATCGCCGAAGCCGTGATCGCCAAGCTGCCGAAGGCCAATGGCTCGACGCCGCGCTATTCCGCCAAGCTGGTCACAGCGCGCTTCTTCATGGAGCGCATGCTGCCGGAAACCGCGGTGCATCTCGCCCGCATCCAGTCGGGTTCGGGCAGCACCATGGAATTGCCGGACGAGGCGTTCTGACCGGCACTAGGCCCGGGCAAACGCAGGCGCGCGGCGCGAGCGCAGCAGCAGCCAGGTCATGATCGTCACGTTCACCAGGTTCCAGCCGATCCCATTGAGGAACGCGGCCTGATAGGAACCTGTGTGGTCGAAGATCACACCCGACATCCAGCCGCCCAGCGCCATGCCGAGCAGCGTCGCCATTAGCACCAGGCCGAGGCGGGTTCCGGCTTCCTTCGGTGAGTAATATTCGCGCACAATGATGGCGTAGCTCGGCACCAGGCCGCCCTGGAATAATCCGAACAGCGCCGATACGACGTAGAGCGAGAACAATCCGTCGAACATCAGATACAGGACAAGTGCGACCCCTTGCAGCACCGAGCCGAGCAGCAGTGTGCGCACACCGCCGATGCGGTCGGCGATGAAACCGGAGGCTATGCGGCTGACAATGCCGCAGGCGAGCATCAGCGACAGCATTTCGGCGCCGCGCGCGACGCCGTAGCCGAGGTCGCCACAATAGGCGACGATGTGAACCTGCGGCATCGACATCGCCATGCAGCAGGCGACGCCGGCGATGCAGAGCAACACCTGTAAGGTCAGCGGCGAAAACGGCATAGCGGCCTGCCGGCGCGCGGCCGCGGCACTGGCGGCAGCGGTGGCGTGTTGGTGCTCGATGCGTCGGCGCAGCAGGAAGACGAGCGGCAGCATGGTTACGAGCAGGAACAAGCCGATGCCGGTATGGGTTGCGCGCCAGCCGTCACTGGCGATGAAATGCTGCACCACCGGCGGCCAAATTGTGCCGGCGAGATAATTACCGGCGGCGGCGAGTGCGACCGCGATGCCGCGGCGGCGCACGAACCAGTGCGAGATGTCGGCCATCAACGGTCCGAAACTGGCCGAGCAGCCAACCCCGATCAGTCCATGGGTCAGCGCCACCAGCCATAGACTTTGAGCGTAGCCGACGGCGATATAACCGGCCGACATCATCAGTGTGCCGACGCTGAGGGGCACAGCGATGCCGAAGCGGTCGGCGAGCCGACCCATAAATATGCCGCCGCCGGCAAAGCCGACCATCGCCATGGTGAAGGGCAGGGAAGCATCGGCCCGGGCAACGCCAAATTCAGCCTGGATGGCAGGCAGAGCCACCATCACCGACCACATGCCGACGCCGCCGATCGTGCTGAGCAACACGGCCACGCATAGGCGCAGCCAGGCTTTGGCGGAATCGGTCGGCTCCGGCTCGGTGGAGCCGGCGGCTGTGTGCGATGGAGTCACGGTGCTGATAAACCCGGCTGCTACTGACTTCGCTTAGCATTGTGCCGCCGCCGCGGCCAATACCTCTCGCCCCTGGCGGCGACGGGCCTTATGGTTTGCCAAGCGATTCGCCCAACAACGGGCCCCTATGAACGCTCTCAATCTGCCGCGGCCAGCCTGGATGACCGAGGACCTCGTCCTGCTTGAAGAGCAGGCGCGGCGCTTCATTGCCGATGAATTTGTCCCGCATATCGACCGCTGGCACGAAGCCGGCATTTACGACCGCGATGTCTGGACCAAGGCTGGCGAGGCCGGTCTGCTGTGCGCGTCGATGCCCGAGGACTATGGCGGCTCCGGCGGCAGCTTTGCCCACGAGGCGGTGATCAACCGCGAATTCTCGCTCGCCGGGTTTGATACTTTCGGTGCGCCGCTGCATTCCGGCATCGTGGCGCCTTACATTTTGCATTACGGAACCGAGGAGCAGAAGAAGCGCTGGCTACCCAAGCTCGCCACCGGCGAATTGGTCGGCGCCATCGCTATGACCGAGCCCGGCACCGGCTCCGACTTGCAAGGTGTGCGCGCGTCGGCGAAAAAATCCGGCAATGGTTATCTGCTCAACGGCTCCAAGACCTTCATCACCAATGGCCAGCACGCCAATCTCGTCATCGTCGTCGCCAAGACCGATCCCAAAGTCGGCGCCAAGGGAACCTCGCTGTTCGTGGTGGAGACCGAGGACGCATCCGGCTTCCGCCGCGGCCGCAAGCTCAAGAAGCTCGGCATGGATTCCGCCGACACTTCGGAACTCTTTTTCGATGACGTGCAGTTGCCGGCGGAAAGCTTGCTCGGCACCGAGGAAGGGCAGGGCTTCTACCAGCTCATGAAGGAACTGCCGCAGGAGCGCCTGATCGTCGCCGTCCACGCAGTGGCGATGATGGAACGCGCGCTTTCGCTCACCATCGACTATGTCAAGCAGCGCAAGGCCTTCGGCAAGGCGATCATCGAGTTTCAGAACACCCAGTTCGAACTGGCCGCGTGCAAGACCGACGCCACCATCGCCAAAGTGTTCCTCGATCACTGCATCGGCCTGCATGTCGAGGGCAAGCTCGACACGGTGACCGCCTCGATGGCGAAATACCGGCTGAGCGACACGCAAGGCAATGTGATCGACCGCTGCCTGCAATTGTTCGGCGGCTATGGCTATATGGACGAATATCCGATCTCGCGCATGTACCGCGACGCGCGCGTGCTGCGCATCTACGCGGGTACCAACGAGATCATGAAACTGTTGATCGCGCGCAGTCTTTGACTCAGCGCAGGAGAACACCGATGCCGGATGCATTCATCTACGACCACGTGCGAACCCCGCGCGGACGCGGCAAGGCCGATGGCGCGCTGCACGAGGTGACCGCGCTCAATCTTGCAGCCCAAGCGCTCGGCGCCATCAAGGACCGCAACAAACTCGATCCGGCGATGATCGACGACGTGGTGATGGGCTGCGTCGATCCGGTCGGCGAAGCCGGGGGCAATATTGCGCGCGCGGCGGCGCTGGTGGCCGGTCTCGGCGACGGCGTGGCGGGCATCCAGATCAACCGCTTCTGCGCCTCGGGTCTCGACGCGGTGAATTTCGCGGCCGCCGAAGTGATGTCGGGCCAGCATGACATGACAATCGGCGGCGGCGTCGAATCCATGAGCCGCGTCGGCATCGGCGCCTCCGGCGGCGCCTGGCCGGTCGATCCGTCGATTGCGGTCGCGACCTACTTCCTGCCGCAGGGCATTTCCGCCGATCTGATCGCCACCAAATATGGCTTCTCACGCGATGACGTGGACGCCTATGCGGTCGAAAGCCAGCAGCGCACCGCCAAGTCGTGGGCGGAGGGCCGCTTCAAGAACTCGGTGATGGCGGTGAAAGACTGCAACGGGCTCACCATCCTGGCCAAGGACGAGCACATGCGGCCAACGACGACGATGCAGACGCTGGCGCAGTTGCAGCCGTCTTTCGTGCAGATGGGCGAGATGGCGGGCTTCGACGCGGTCGCGGTGCAGCGCTATCCGGAAGTCGAGACGGTCAACCACGTCCACACGCCGGGTAATTCGTCCGGTATCGTCGACGGCGCCGCCGCCGTACTGGTCGGCAGTGCCGAGGCTGGCAAACGCGCCAATCTGAAACCGCGCGCGCGCATCAGGGCCTTTGCCAATATTGGCTCCGAGCCCGCGATCATGTTGACCGGGCCGATCCCGGTGACCGAGAAGGTGCTCAAGAAAGCCGGCATGACGACCGGCGACATCGATTTGTACGAACTCAACGAGGCCTTTGCCGCAGTGGTGCTGCGCTACATGCAGGCGCTCGGCATTCCGCACGACAAGATCAACGTCTGTGGCGGCGCCATCGCCATGGGTCATCCGCTCGGCGCAACGGGTGCGATGATCCTCGGCACCGTGCTTGACGAATTGGAACGCACGGGAAAATCCACCGCGCTGATCACGCTCTGCATCGGCGCCGGCATGGGCACCGCGACGATCATCGAACGCGTGTAGGCGGGGACAGAAATGCCCAAGGTCGACATTTCAAAAGCGCCGGTGAAGAGCGGCACGTTTTACCCGGCTGAATTTCAGGCCGAATGTCGCGGCCGTCATAAACAAGCGATCGGCGACGAGGCCGGGCTCACGCAATTTGGCGTCAACATCACGCGCATCAGTCCAGGCTCGGCGTCGGCGCTGCGCCACTGGCACGAGCAGGAAGACGAATTCATCTACATGCTGGAGGGCGAGCTCGTGCTGGAGGAAAACGGCAGCGAAGCGGTGCTCAAGGCTGGAGATGCCGCCGGTTTCAAATCCGGCAGCGGCAATGCGCATCGCCTGATCAACCGTGGCAAAATCGATGCGGTCTATTTCGAAGTCGGCACCCGCGCGAAAACCGAACGCGTACACTATCCGGATGTCGATCTGATGCTGGTGCGTGACGACAAGGGCCGCCGCTATCTGCACAAAAGTGGCGAGCCATATCCTTCATAGGAGCTAAAGGTCATGCCGAATTTCAAATTCGATGTCGACGCCGACGGCATTGCGCTCGTCACCTGGGACATGGCCGACCGCTCGATGAACGTCATCAATGCCGACGTCATCGAGGAATTGGGCAAGCACCTCGACAAGGTCGTGGCCGATGCCGCGATCAAGGGCGCGGTCATCGCCTCCGGCAAACCGACTTTCTGCGCCGGCGCCGATCTGGCCATGCTCGAACGCATGGGGACGATGTTTGCCAACATGGTCCGCACCCAGGGCGAAGAGGCGGCGGCCGGTTTCGTGTTCGAGGAGAGCCGCAAGCTGTCGCAGCTCTACCGTCGCATCGAGACCTGCGGCAAGCCGTGGGTTGCCGCCATCAACGGGACTGCATTGGGCGGCGGCTTCGAGCTGGCGCTCGCCTGCCATCAGCGCATCGCCTCCGATAATCCGAAAACTCGCGTCGGCCTGCCCGAGATCAAGATTGGACTGTTCCCCGGCGCCGGCGGCACCCAGCGCATCGCGCGTATGATGCAGCCCGCCGACGCGCTGCAATTCCTGCTTAAGGGCGACCAGCTTTCGCTCGACCGCGCCAAGGCGATGAAACTGATCGACGCGGTGGTGCCACCCGCCGATCTGGTGAAGGCTGGCAAGGACTGGATCAAGGCGGGCGGAAATCCGGTGGCACCGTGGGATGTGAAAGGCTTCAAGTTTCCCGGCGGGCTGGTTTATTCCAGGGCCGGGATGATGACCTTCCCGCCGGCCAACGCGATCTACCGGCGCGAAACTTATGACAATTATCCGGCCGCACGCGCCATCCTGCAGGTGGTCTATGAGGGCCTGCAATTGCCGATGGATGTCGCGCTGCGCGTCGAGTCGCGCTGGTTCGCCAAGATACTCCGTTCTCCGGAAGCGGCCGCCATGATCCGCACGCTGTTTGTCTCCATGCAGGATTTGAACAAGGGCGCGCGGCGGCCGGCCAACGAACCGGCGGTGACTCTCAAGAAGATCGGTGTGATCGGCGCCGGCTTCATGGGCGCCGGCATCGCACAAGTGAGCGCGGCGGCAGGCCTCCAGGTCGTGCTGATCGACCGCGATCAGGAAACCGCCGACAAGGGCAAGGCCGCCTTGCACAAGGCGCTCAGCGACCGCGTCATGAAGGGCCGGATGAAAGGCGCCGCGCGCGACGAGTTGCTTGCTTTCATCACGCCGAGCGCCGACTACGGCGCGCTGAAAGACTGCGATCTGGTCATCGAGGCGGTGTTCGAGGATCGTAAGGTGAAGTCCGATGTCATCGCCAAGGTGCAAGCCGTCATCGGCGACAAGGCGATCTTTGCCTCCAACACCTCGACGCTGCCGATCAGCTCGCTGGCGACCGAGTTCAAGGATCCGGTACGCTTCATCGGCATCCATTTTTTCTCGCCAGTCGACCGCATGATGCTGGTCGAACTCATTCTCGGCAAAGCGACCGGCGACAAGGCGCTGGCCGCCGCGCTCGATTATGTGCGCGCGATCCGCAAGACGCCGATCGTGGTCAACGACTCGCGCGGCTTCTACACTTCGCGCGTGGTCGGCACTTACATCCGCGAAGGCCATCTGATGCTGGCGGAAGGCGTGCCGGCGGCGATGATCGAGAATGTCGGCCGCATGGCCGGCATGCCGGTTGGCCCGCTCTCGCTCAACGACGAGGTCGCGGTCGATCTGGCCTGGAAGATATTAAAGGCGACCGAGGCCGATCTGGGCGCCAAGGCCATCGATCCGCGTCAGAAAGCGCTGCTGGAAGAGATGGTGGAGAAGCGCGGCCGTTTTGGCCGCAAGAACGGCAAAGGCTTCTATGATTATCCGGCAACGGGTCCGAAGAAATTGTGGCCCGGGCTCGCCGATCTGCAGCCAAAAAAGCTCGATGCCGACAGCATCGATGTGCAGGAGCTCAAGGACCGCCTTTTGGCCATGCAGGCGCTGGAGACCGCGCGCTGCTTCGAGGAGAAAGTTCTCACCGACGTGCGCGAGGCCGATGTCGGCTCAATTCTTGGATTTGGCTTTGCGCCATTTTCCGGCGGCACGCTGTCCTATATCGACATGACGGGGACGAAGAAGTTCGTCGAGCTGTGCCGCAAACTGGAAGCCAAATACGGCGCACGCTTTGCGCCGACCAAATTGCTGATCGACATGGCCGAGCGCAACGAGGGCTTCTACCAGCGCTTCACGCCGGGCAAGTGGAAGGAAGCGGCGTGATCTACACCACCACCGTCAGCCGCTTGGCCGCGCGCGTCACGCCGGTATAGAGCCAGCGCTCGCGGCTGTCGGGAAACGCGAAGCTCTCGTCGAACAGCACCACGTCGTCCCATTGCGAGCCCTGCGCCTTGTGCACGGTCAGCACATAGCCGTAGTCGAATTCGTCATAGGGCTTGCGGCGCTGCCAATCGATCTGCTCGATGCCGCCGGTAAAACATTCCGGCCGCACCGACACTTTCACGCCACGCATGCCGGTCTCGTCGTCGGGCAACAGCCGCATGGTCATGATGCCGCTTTTGCGCCCGCCGCGCTCCTTCACCGACCAGAGCCCGCCGTTGAACAGGCCCTTCTTACGGTTGTTGCGCAGGCACACGAGTTTGTCGCCGGCCGACGGCATCACGTCCTCGAAGCCGCGGCGTTCCCTCATTCTGATGTTGTAGGCGCGCCGCGTGGCGTTGCGCCCGACCAGTACCTGGTCGGCTTTGAGCACGCGCTCCGGATCGAGATCGTCGCGCCGCACGACTTCGGTTTCGCCATAGCGGCCGGGCTCGAGATATTCGCCGGCGCGAATGTCCATCGACAGGCGGATGATCGGATTGCCCTCGGCTTGCCGATGCACTTCGGTTAGCATTACGTCGGGCTCGGCCTCGGTAAAAAATCCACCGCCCTGGATCGGCGGCAATTGCGCAGGGTCGCCGAGCACCAGCAGCGGCACGCCGAATGACAACAGGTCACGGCCGAGCTCGGCATCCACCATTGAACATTCGTCGATGATGATCAGTTCGGCCTTGGAGGCGGGCGCCTCATCCCACAGGTCGAAGTTGGGCACTTCCTCGCCGCTCTCGCGCGCCCGGTAGATCAGGCTGTGGATGGTGGAGGCGCCGTGGCAGCCCTTGCCGCGCATCACGGATGCCGCCTTGCCGGTGAAAGCGGCGAACTTCACCTCGCCATCGATGTCGTCGGCGATGTGGGTGGCGAGCGTGGTCTTGCCGGTGCCGGCATAGCCGAACAGGCGGAACACCTGCGGCGTGCCGTTAGATCCGGGCTGGGCCTTCATCCAGGTGGCGACAGCCTGCAGTGCGCTGTCTTGGTGGGGAGTGAATTCGGGCATGGCAAACCAATAGAGCATTCAGGCCGAAGGAAAAAGAACAAAATATGAACTAGTTCAGTTTATAGGCCATATACATGGATTAATTGGCGGGCGTCACCACGCAAGCGGCGGCCAAACAGAAAAGCTTGCCCGCGTCATCCACCCGTCATACTATGTCGATATGTCTCGACATATGGACGCCAAGAAATCGCAGGCCGCCTTCGCCGCATTAGCGCAGCCGACGCGGCTGAAAGCCTTCCGCAAGCTGGTCGCCGCGCACCCGGACGGCTTGCCGGCGGGCGAGATCGCGGAATTCTGCAAGGTGCCGCACAACACCATGTCGACGCATCTGGCAGCGCTCATGCGCGGCGGGCTGATCGCGGTGACGCGCGATGGCCGGGTGATGAACTACCGCGCCAACCTCGACGGCTTCCGCAGGCTGATCGATTTCATGCTGCGCGACTGCTGCGGCGGCCGGCCGGAAATCTGCGCGCCAGTGGTTGACGATATCACCGCCTGCTGCTCGCCAGCGCACAAGGGAGCGGTCCATGGCTGAGCGCGTCTACAATGTGCTGTTCCTGTGCACCGGCAATTCGGCGCGCTCGATCTTGGCCGAAGCGATCCTCAATCGGCTGGCCCACGGCAAGTTCAAAGCCTTTAGCGCCGGCAGCCATCCGAAGGGCCAGATCAATCCGCGCACGCTCGATTTGTTGCGCAAGTTAAACTACGACGTTTCAACCGCGCGCTCGAAATCCTGGGCTGAGTTTGCCAAGCCGGGTGTACCCAAGCTCGATTTCGTTTTCACCGTCTGCGATGACGCCGCTGGCGAATCTTGCCCCGTGTGGCCCGGCCAACCAATGACAGCGCATTAGGGGATTCCCGATCCGGCAGCGGCCACCGGCACCGAGGCCGAGATCGCGCTGGCCTTCAAGGACGCCTATCGCATGCTCAACCGGCGCATCGATCTGTTCCTGGCGTTGCCGATCGCCAAGCTTGACCTGCTGGTGCTGGCCAAGCGACTCAAAGAAATCGGTGCCGGTGAAGGCGCGACGGCTCTTTCGAAAGCCGACAACTGATGCCTGAACCTTTGTCGCGCCGGCTATTCGCTGAAGCGCTCGGCACCGCCTTCTTGCTCGCCACCGTCATCGGCTCCGGCATCATGGGCGAAAAACTTAGCGGCGGAAACGTCGCGCTGGCGCTGCTCGGCAACACACTGCCGACCGGCGCGATCCTGGTGGTCCTGATTCTGATTTTCGGACCCATCTCCGGTGCGCATTTCAATCCAGCGGTCAGTCTGGCTTTCGCGTTGCGCGGCGAACTGGCCTGGCGCGAATTCGCGCCCTACATCGCGGCGCAGATCGCCGGCGGTATTCTCGGCGTGTTCGCAGCCCATGCCATGTTCGAACTGCCGATCCTGCAAATTTCGCTGCACGCGCGCAGCGGACTGGGGCAATGGTTTGCTGAAAGCGTCGCCAGTTTCGGCCTGCTGCTTGCGATATTCGGTTGCGTGGCGCGCGCGCCGCATGCCGTGCCATATGCGGTCGGCCTCTACATCACCGCGGCCTACTGGTTCACCGCCTCGACGTCGTTCGCCAATCCGGCGGTCACGATTGCGCGAGCTTTGTCCGACACCTTCGCCGGCATCGCGCCTGCCGGTGTACCGGCCTTCATTGCCGCCCAGCTCGTCGGCATGCTGGCCGCGGTCGCAGCTAGCCGCTGGCTGTGGCCCGCAACGCGGGCCTGACCCCTCTCGCATTGCCCTTTCCGGCGTCCCATGTTTAAGGTCGCGGCCAATTTTGCCGGAATTTTGCATGGCTCGTGACCAGATCGACATGACCCCGATCGAGACGCGCGACGAACTCGTCGCCTGGCTCGAAACGGGCTGCAAGCCGCGGGCGCAATTTCGCGTCGGCACCGAACATGAAAAATTCGCCTTCACGGTGAGCGGCCACCGGCCGGTGCCCTATGCCGGTCCGCGCAGCATCCGCGCGCTGCTCGAAGGCATGCACGACCTGCTCGGCTGGGAGCCGATCATGGAGGGCGAGAACATTATCGGCATGTTCGACGTCACCGGTGGTGGCGCCATTTCGCTGGAGCCGGGCGGGCAGTTCGAACTCTCCGGCGCCCCGGTCGAGAATGTGCACCAGACCTGCTCGGAACTGATGGCGCACCTCGCGCAAGTGCGCGAAGTGGCCAAGCCACTCGGTATCGGTTTTCTCGGTCTTGGCATGACGCCGAATTGGACCCGCGCCGACATGCCGATGATGCCGAAGGGCCGCTACAAGATCATGACGAACTACATGCCGAAGGTAGGCTCGCTCGGCCTCGACATGATGTATCGCACCTGCACCGTGCAGGCGAACCTCGACTTTTCCTCCGAAGCCGACATGGTGAAGAAGCTGCGCGTGTCGCTGGCGCTGCAGCCGGTGGCGACCGCGCTGTTTGCCAATTCGCCGTTCACGCAAGGCAAGCCGAACGGCTTTCTGTCGTTCCGCTCGGAAATCTGGCGCGACACCGACAATAACCGCGCCGGCATGCTGCCCTGGGCCTTCGACGACGGCATGGGCTTCGAACGTTATGTCGATTATGCGCTCGGCGTGCCGATGTATTTCATCAAGCGCGGCGATAGTTACATCGACACTGCCGGAAAATCCTTCCGCGATTTCTTCGCCGGCAAGCTGGCCGAATTACTCGGTGAGCGGCCGACGATTTCAGATTGGGCCAATCACCTGAGCACGATCTTTCCCGAGGTGCGGCTCAAGCGTTATCTGGAGATGCGCGGCGCCGATGGCGGCCCGTGGCGGCGGTTGCCTGCTCTCACCGCCTATTGGGTCGGGCTTCTGTACGACGACGATGCGCTCAATGCCTGCTGGGACATGGTTAAGGGTTGGAACGCGGTTGAACGCCAGAAACTGCGCGACGATGTGCCGGTGCGCGGCTTTAAGGCGGAGATTCGCGGCCGTAATGTACTCACGCTCGCGCAGGAGACACTGCGGTTTGCCGCACGCGGTCTGGCGCGCCGGAAATTTCTCGATGGCAATGGCCGCGACGAGACGCGCTATTTGCGCCCACTCGAAGAGAGCATCGCGCGCGGCATCACACCGGCGGAGGAATTGCTGGAGAAATATAACGGCGCCTGGAACGGCTCGGTCGAGCCGATCTTCGATGAGTATGCGTATTGAGCGGTTATTCCGCTGCCTGCGCTTCCGATAAATTGTCGAGCGACGACACGATATGCTCGGCCAGCGCGTCGGCCAGTGTCGAGCCCTCGTGTGCATTGCGCACCAGTCCGACGCGGCACGCCGGCAGTTCGGGAAATCCTTCCGTGGCGGTAAGCACGCGCATGCCCGGCCGCAATCCGGATTCGGCGAGAACCGACACAGCCAGTCCGGCCAGCACGGCGGCAGCCACCGCGCCGGCATTCGAGCTCGAATACAAAACGCGATAGGCCCGGCCGGTCGTCTCAAGCCGCTCAATCGCGATGCGCCGCCAGCTACAGGTCGGCCGCCCGAGCGCCAGCGGCAAACGCTCCTCGGTGTGAGTCGAATGTCGGCTCGATGTCACCCACAGCAGCCGCTCCCGCCGGAAAGTTTCCGAGGCGCGCTTGGTTTCGCAGTTAGTGACAATGGCGAGATCGATCTCGTTGGCGTCGATGCGCTCGAGCAGATCGACCGACGGCTCGCAGATCACGGTCAGCTCGACGCCGGGATAGGCGCGCGAGAACCGCGCCATGATCTCGGGCAGATAGCGGTCAGCATAATCGTCCGGAACGCCAAGTCTTACGCGGCCGGACAGTTCGGCATCGGAGAATGCGGTGATGGTTTCGATATTGAGTTTGACGATGCGGCGCGCGTAATCGAGCAGGCGCTGGCCGTCTTCGGTGAGCTTGGAGGCGCGCCCGTTGCGCGCAAAAATCGGTCGGTCGAGCCGCTCCTCCAGCCGTTTCATCTGCATCGACACCGCCGACTGAGTCTTGTTCACGACCTCAGCCGCCTTGGTGAAGCTGCCGGTCTCGGCGATGGCGATGAAAGCGCGCAGTTGGTCGATGTCGAGCAGGGCGGTCATGGTGCATTTCCTGGGATTTGAGCCTCGAAAAGCCGGTGTTTTCAGGCACCGGATCATATCATTATTTACGATTGGTCAGATTAAAAACATTCGTTTCACTAATCAATCCCCCTGGCGCTATATCCCCAACACCAGAGGAATCGGGAGGGGATTTCGGGAGGTTGCGGTGCGGGTAAAGGCCGAATTTGGTGCCCTAAACCGCGAACTGAATGGAGACTGACATGAGCTTCAATATCCCCGTTTTGCCTATTGCCGGCGGCACTTTGGTGCGCGCCTTCGCCAGCTTGCTGGCTTTGGTGACGCAGTGGCTCAAGAAATTGGTGCGGGCCCGCCGCCACTGGAACGAAGCAACCACGCTGGCCAGCCTCGACCGCCGCATGCTCGCCGATTTGGGCATTACCCGCGCCGATCTGCGCGATGCCTTCTCGGAGCCGTTCTGGGAAGACCCGACCGCGCTGCTGCGTGAACGCGCCATCGAGCGCCGCATGAACCGCGCGCCGAAAATATAACCGAAACGGCCGATCCCTCTCATCGGCCGCGCGATCCGAAAGCCTGCGAACATCCCCTCTCGCGGCCGGATCAAAGCGCCCGCCGGCCCCTCCGGCGGGCGCAATTTTTTGCGCGGAGACATTCTGCTAGCGGGTGCGGTAACATGCCGCCGGGGCCTCAATTCAAGGCGGCTGGCACACATGCGATTTCTCTTACGCTTATGGCACACGCTCGGGCTGACCGCGCTATTGCTGGCGGCTCTTGCGCAAGCCAGCCCGTCCCAGGCGCAAACCGGCTTCGACCGCCGTGGCGGCGACTACACCAGCTTCCAAATCCGCTCCGGCGATCCGGCGCTCTGCGCCGCTCGTTGCGAGCGCGAGGCGCGCTGCCGGGCCTGGAGCTTTTCCTATCCGCGCACGGAAAACGCGCTCGCCATTTGCTGGCTAAAAAACAGGGTGTCGCCGCGGGTCGAGGACAAGTGCTGCGTGTCGGGTGTGCGCGGGGCCGGTGTGGTCGAGCCGCTCACCGGGCTGACGGAATTCTCCATCGATCGCTTCGGCGGCGACTACCGCCATTTCGACACGGCGTCCGACACGTCCGGTGCCACCTGCAAGGCGGCCTGCGAGGGTGAGAACAAATGCCGCGCCTGGACTTATGTGCGGCCCGGCTATATTGGCCCCACCGCGCGTTGTTTTCTGAAGGACAAGATCACGCGGCCGCGAAAAAAGCCGTGCTGCATTTCGGGGGTCGTGCGTTAGATCAAAGTCACGGCAAAGATTATGGAGATCGAATCATGTCAAAACGCATCGCTCTGCTCGCCGTATTGGCGGCGCTCGCGGGTCCGGCCGCGGCTCATCACGGCTGGGGCAGTTACGACGCCGCCAAGCCGGTGACCGTCACCGGCCCGATCCTCACCTCGAAGTTCGAAAATCCGCACGCCACCATCACGGTGAAGGGCGCCGACAAGGAATGGACCGTCACGCTGGCCCCGACCTTCCGCATGACCAATCGCGGCCTCGCGCCGGAGATGATCGCGGCCGGCAAGATGGTGATTGCTTATGGTTACGCTTCGACGGTCGAGAAAGACGAAATGTGCGCGGAACGCATCACGGTGGACGGCAAGGTCTTTGAAATGCGCTAGGGCGCGGTCCCGTAACGCTAACAGGAGCTGGGAATGACCGAACACGCACCGGCGATTTTCGTCGCGCTCGAAGGGTCATCTTTCGCCGCCTCGATCCGGCAATCGGCCTGGGCCTATATGACGGCCAATGTCGCTCACATCGCGTCGCTGTTTTTCTTCGCAGGCGCCATCGCGGTGATGGATTTGCGCCTGTCGGGCGCGCTGGCGGCGACTTCGCCCGGCCATGTTTTGAAAATGTCGCGCCGTGTCGCCCTTTTTGCCTTTGCGGGACTGGCGGCCAGCGGCTTCGTGCTGTTCGCCGCGGAAGCTAGTCACGTCGTCATCAATCCGGTGTTCCAGGTCAAAGCCGCGCTGATCGTGACCGGACTTTTGAACGTCGCCTATTTCGAATGGGTGCTGGCGCCGAAGGTGAACAAGCTCAAGCCGCTTAAGCCGATGCCGCGCGACGTGCGCATGGCCGGATTCATATCGGTCGGACTCTGGCTGTTGGTTGCGATCTGCGGCCGCACAATTGCTTATTTTTAACCGGTCCCGCCGACCGTAATCCGATCCATGCGCAGGCTTGGCTGGCCGACGCCGACCGGCACGCCTTGGCCGTTCTTGCCGCAGGTGCCAATACCGGGATCGAGCGCGAAGTCGTTACCAATCATGCTGATGCGATGCAGGTCGGTCGGTCCGTTGCCGATCAGCATGGCGCCCTTCACCGGGTGGCCTACTTTGCCGTTCTCGATTTTATACGCCTCGGTGCATTGGAACACATATTTGCCCGAGGTGATGTCGACTTGGCCGCCGCCGAAGCTCACGGCGTACAAACCGTTCTTCACCGAAGCGATGATCTCTTTCGGATCGTGCTTTCCGGCCAGCATGGCGGTGTTGGTCATGCGCGGCATCGGCACGTGGGCGTGGCTCTCGCGCCGCCCATTGCCGGTCGGCTTCATGTTCATCAGCCGCGCGTTCTGCCGGTCCTGCATGTAGCCGACCAGAATGCCGTCCTCGATCAGCACGGTGCGGTTGGTCGGCGTGCCTTCATCGTCGATCGACAGCGAACCGCGGCGCGACGCCATGGTACCGTCATCGACCACGGTGACGCCCTTGGCGGCGACCTGCTGGCCCATCAAACCGGCGAATGCAGAGGTCTTCTTGCGATTAAAATCGCCTTCCAGGCCGTGGCCGACCGCTTCATGCAGCATCACGCCCGGCCAGCCCGAACCGAGCACGACATCCATCTCGCCCGCGGGTGCCGCCACCGCATCAAGATTGATCAGCGACTGCCGCACCGCCTCGTCGACCGCGCTCTGCCAGGCATGGGTCTCGATGAAGCGCGCATAGCCCTCGCGCCCGCCGGCGCCGTAGCTGCCGCTCTCCTGCCGATCGCCGTCGCCGGTCACCACGGAAACATTCAGCCGCACCAGCGGCCGGATGTCGCGATAGGTCTCGCCATCGGCGCGCAAAATTTCCACCACCTGCCAGGTGGCGGCGATGCTGGCGGTGACCTGCCGCACGCGCGGGTCTTTGGCGCGCGCATAGGCGTCCAGGGTCTCGAGCAATTTTACTTTGGCCTCGAAAACCTGTGTGCCGAGCGGATTGTCGTCGCCGTAAAGCTTGCGGTTGGTGCGGCCGGGCGCCTCGGCATATGTGCCGCTGTGGCCGCTCTTGACCGCGCGCACCGCCTCGGCCGAGCGCGCCAGCGCGCCTTCCGACAAATCCGAGGCGTGGGCATAGCCGACCGCCTCGTCCTTGACCGCGCGCAGGCCGAATCCTTGCGTGGTGTCATAGGTCGCCTGCTTGAGGCGTCCGTTGTCGAACACCAACGCTTCCGACTGCTTGTATTCCAGGAACAATTCGCCGTCGTCGGCGCCTTCCAGCCCGCGTCCGATCAACTGGCGGACCTTGGCCTTGTCGAGCCCGGCACGGTCGATCAGGGAGGAAATAGCTGGGTCCATGGTTCAAAAACTCCGGTGGCGCCCTCAATGGATTAGATAGGGCGTCCGGGGCGATTTGGCTACGGTTTGCGCATCGCAGTCCAGATGAAATGCTGCGCGCCACCTTGCGGTCCCTTGGCGCGCACGGGATTCTCGACCACGTCAAAACCGGTCTTGCGCAGCCGCGCCGTGAATTTCGAGTTCGGGCTTGATGACCATACGGCCAATACGCCGCCGGGACGCAGCGCCGCATGTGCGGCGCGTAATCCCTCTAGGTCATACAGCCGATCATTGGACTTGCGCGTCATGCTTTCGGGTCCATTGTCGACGTCGAGCAGAATCGCGTCGTAGGTCGAGCGACTGGTCCTGATCAGATCGCCCACGTCCGTTTCGTGGATGCGCACTCGGCGGTCAGTCAGGCTGTTGCCGAACATTTCCGCCATCGGACCGCGCGCCCAAGCCACCACCGCTGGCACCAGTTCGGCGACAACGATTTGGGCCTGCTTTTCGAGTACGGTCAGGGTGGCCCGCAGCGTGAAGCCCATGCCCAATCCGCCGATCAGGATCCGCGGCCGCGCGCGGGCCCGAATTTTCTCGCAAGCAATGGTGGCGAGCGCCTGTTCGGTTGCGCTGAGGCGGCTGTTCATCAGTTCGTTTTGATCCAGCCTGATCGAGAATTCGGCGCCACGCCGCATCAGGCGGAGTTCGCCGCCGTCGGGCACTTGGGCCTTATCGAGCAGGGTCCAGGGGGTCACGGATTTTCTTCGGTCACTCTTGAGTAAACGCTACGCTCACCTCACCAATCGGGTCGATCGCGTGGGTGATTTGATTCTCGTCCGCTTCGATCATGATCGGCGGCGTGATCGAGCCGGTGATGATGACATCGCCGGCGGAAAGCTTCTCGCCATAAGCGGCCAGGGTGTTGGCGACATGCGCGACGATGTCGCCAAGCTTGCCGGTCAGGGCTTCGAGATCGGTGGTCTTTGCTGCTTCCTTGCCACGCCGAATCAGGCGCGACGTTAACCCCGCCGTGCTGCTGCCGAAGCGCGTATTGCCGCATAAAATGACGTGGCGCTGGTAGACATCGCCTTCCAGCACCATGTCGAGATTGTCCGGTGTCGGCACTGGATCGAAATCGGCCAGTTCGATGGCGGGCAAGATTTCCTTCACCGCCGCCAGCGCGGCATCGGCCGTTACGCCGCCGCCCAGATTGCTCATCATGCGCACGCAGATTTCCGGCTCGGCCACCGGCTTGGTCCAGCCGTTGAGCGACACCGTGCTGCCGGATAGCAGCAGCCCGCGCTGCATTAGATAGCCGACCAGTGGCGCCATGATGCCGGCCTTTTGCATGGCGGCAGGCGCGCCCAATCCCACTTTCCAGCCGAGCGACCGCTCGCCGGCGGTCATGCGCGCGCGCCGCTTCGCGAGCTGCACGGGCATGCCCTTCTTGATGAGCGGATGGTCCCAGGCGTTCATGTTCGCAATTCCCTTCTCTGTCATTCCGGGGTGCGAGCGAACCCGGGATCCAGAAACACATTCTGTACGCATCTGGATTCCGGGTCCGGTGCTAAGGCGCCGTCTCGGAATGACGATTATTGCTTATGACTCTCCGGATGCACCTCGTAGCCCGACGCTTCGATCGAGCCGGCGCCCATCCAGCCCCACACCAGCACGACATCTTCGTTCGACGTGTTGTTGAATCCGTGCCAGCAGCCGCGCGGCGAATAGACCACGTCGCCTTGCGCCGACGGCGTGTCGCCCTTGTCGGTGTAGATCATGCCGTGGCCTTTCAGCACGATGAAGAACTCGTCGCAGTTGCGATGGCGATGGTTCTCGTGGCGCGCGCCCGGCTTGAGCACGGTCCAGCCGACCACGTGATTGGCGTCGGCGGTTTTCTTGTCGATCAGGAATTGCACCTGCATATCGACCCAGCCGTCGTCGCGCTTGAGGCCCTCGACCTTCGGCACGTCGCGCAAGTTCGTGCGGAACATGACAGGCGGTTGCTCGCCCTCTTTCCATTTCGCCGCGGTGCCTTTCATGGCTTTGGCGAGAGCTGCTCCGAATTTTTCAGCCGATGACGTCATGCAAATTCTCCCTCAATCATTCCTGTCCCCCCAAACGCCGGTAGACTTGATGTGCGACCACGAAATCATTGCCGTCGATGCCGAGCCCGCGGCAGGCATTCATCATCTCGTTAGCCGCGGCGGCGAGCGGCACCGGGCTGCCGAGCGTGCGGCCGAGATTGAGCGCCAGCAGCATATCTTTTTGTTGCAGCGTGACGTCGGCGAGCGGCACCTCCGGCATTTTACCCTCGAGGATGAACGGTCCGCGATAGCCGAGCACCGGCGAGGCGGCAACACTTTTGAGGATGGCGTCGAGCGCGACCTCGCGGGCAACGCCGCCCTTCTCGGCCAGCGCGACCGCTTCGCTGAAGGCGATCACCTCGACCATCAGCAGCAGGTTGATCGCGATCTTCATCTGGCAGGCCAGCCCATTGCCGCCAATGCGCGTTACCTTCGGGCCGATGGCGAGCAGCACCGGCTTCACGCGTTCGAAGGCGGCCTCGTCACCGCCGATCATGATCGAGGCGTTGCCTTGCACGACGGTGACTGGTGAGCCCGAGAGCGGGCCGTCCAGCATGATCGATCCAGCTTTGGTGAATTTCGCGGCAATGGCGCGGCTCTCGTCCGGCTCGATGGTGCTCATGTCGATATAGATGCCGCCTTGGCGCAGGCCGGCGAGGATGCCGTCGGGGCCGAGAGCCACCTCTTTCACCGCCTTGGCGTCTGTCACGATGGAGAAGACGAACTCGCAGTACTCTGCCACCTCGCGAGGAGTTTCTGCCCAGAGCATGCCCTGGTCTTGCAGAAGAACAGCCTTCTCCCGCGACCTATTCCAGCCGATTACCTCATGTCCCGCCGCCATCAGGCGCGGAACAATCAATTGACCCATGGCGCCAAGCCCGACAAATCCGAGTTTCACCGCGTGTTTCTCCTGCGCCATCAAAAGTGCGCGCAGTATCCACGGATCGGGCGATGAAGGCGAGGGCGGGAAGTATCAGGGCAGCTTGTCGTAACCCTCTCCAAAACCGGCGAGACTCATCGGGAATCCGATGCCCTCTTCAGGTGTCTGGAAAATGATGAAGGTCGAGGTTTTGCCGCT
>SHVM01000012.1 GCA_009694265.1 Pseudolabrys sp. | reverse complement strand
AAGACCTTCACGCAATACTTTTAAAGTTCTACGCGAAGGAGGCCTTCGTGCATGTGCTGCCCTTTGGCGAGGTGCCGCAGAGCCGGCATGTGCGCGGCTCGAACATGACCTTCATCGGCGTGGCGAACGACCGCATCGAAGGCCGCGCCATCATTATCGCCACGCTCGACAATCTGGTGAAGGGCGCCTCCGGCCAGGCCATCCAGAACATGAACCTGGTGCTGGGTTATCCCGAGACCCTGGGGCTGGAGCAGGTTGCGCTGTTTCCGTGATCGGCTACAGCTTCCCGAACACCGCCAGCACCAGTGCGACTTGCGCCAGGAAGCCAACGGCGAAGGCCAGAGTGCGCAGCACGGGGATGCCCATCACATAGACGACGACATGCGCGAGCCGCGCCCAGAAATAAACCGCGCAGGCGATCGCCGTGCTCTGCGTGGAATGGCCCAGGCTGTCGAGGATCATCACCAGAGCTGCAAAGATCACCAGATTCTCGACCGCGTTGCTGTGGGCGAAATAAAGCCGCATCGCCCAGGGCGATTGCGCCTTGTCCTTGCGCGAGGGATTGGCCATCGCGCCCATCACGCCGCGCACCATGATTCGGTCGATAATGTAGGGCACCCACATCAGCCCGGTCAGGATGACCGTCAGCGTCAGCCATATCAGTTCCTTGGACATCGCCATCCCCATGGTTCGAGTTGCCGGCGGGCGCGAGACTAGTGGGTGCGGGCGCCGCTGTCACGGGGCGTCTGCATAAACATGCCGTTACCGGCCTGGCTTGACTTGCGTTACTTCGCCGCGTTCTGGCGCGGTAATTTATTCCGCCAGCGCAGCAGCGTCTTATCGGCGGTAAGCAGTATTGCTTGATGCGCGATCGCAGTGGCGACGATGAAGCGGTCGGCGGGATCGCCATGGAGATCGAGCCCGGCGGCGAGGATGCCGATGTCGCCGGTGACGGCGAGTTCTTGTGCACCGGCGTCAATGATTCTGGCACGGTACTGTGCGGGGGAGTTGGCCGCGCCAAGTCGTCCTTTGACCACCAGCATGGCTAATTCCCAAAAGCTTATGGCGCTCACCGCCAATTCATTGTTTTCGCGCGCTTGCTCATAAAGGGCTCGGCTTTTTCGTCCCAGGGCCGGATCGCCGGTTGTGAGCCAAATGATGACGTGAGTGTCGAGCAGGATCACTTCATCGCGTCCCACTCGACGTCAATCGGCGAAATAATGTCGCCCTTGATCACGAGGTCGCCCTTCAAAAGTCCGAGCAGACCGCGCATTGACTTAGGCTTGTGCGGAACCAGCTCGACCAGCGGCTTGCCGTTTTTGGTGACCACAACGCCCTGTCCGCTCTCGGCCACTTCGTCCATCACCGCCAGGCATTTGGCCTTGAATTCGGAGGCTTTCATGATTTTTGTCATCGGGTGCCGCTCATGGTGACCATAGTCATGACCATGGTCATATTACGCCATCCTGGAGCGCTTGCGCAAGTCCCTGCTTAATCCCAGTTCCGTACTTTAACGTAAGACCCCGGCGCGTCTTCGATCGGTTTGAGCTTGCCGCCGCCGATCGTGCGCGCCGGCACGGTTTCGGCATCCGCGCCCTTGAGCCAATCGAGCCAATGGGGCCACCACGAGCCGGCATGTTCCGTCGCCGTCTTCAACCACGCGTCGACATCGGCGCCGCTCGGTTCCGCACCGGTCCAATATTGGTATTTCGGTATGCCGGGCGGATTGATCACGCCGGCGATATGGCCGGAGCCGGCGAGCACGTATTTCACCGGCCCGCCAAAATATTTGGAGCCTTCCAGCACCGATTTCGCCGGCGCGATGTGATCCTCGCGGGTGGCGAGATTGTAGACCGGCACTTTCACCTTGCGCAGATCGAGCTTGATGCCGCCTATTTCCAGCTCACCCTGGCTGAGTTTGTTGTCGAGATAGAAATTGCGCAAATAGAACGAATGGTTGGCCGCCGGCATGCGGGTGGCGTCGGAATTCCAGTACAGAAGGTCGAACGGAACCGGCTTCTTGCCGCGCATGTAATTGTTGACCACGTAGGGCCAGATCAGATCGTTGGAGCGCAGCATGTTGAAGGCATTGGCCATGCGCGAGGCTTCCAGATAGCCCTGTTCCTTCATATGCGCTTCGAGCTGCTGGATGCGCTCCTCATCGACGAACACCTTGAGATCGCCGGAATGAGTGAAATCCACTTGCGCCGCGAACATGGTGGCTGAGCGCACGCGGTCCTGTTTCTTCGCCGCCAGATAGGCCAGCGCGATCGCCAATAATGTACCGCCGACGCAATAGCCGATCGCATTGACCTTCTTTTCTCCGGTGGCTGCCTCAATCGCGTCCAGCGCGGCGATCGGGCCTTCGTTCATATATTGCTCGAAACTTTTACTCGCCAAATGCGCGTCGGGATTAACCCAGGAGATCACGAACACCGTGATGCCTTGGTCGACGCACCATTTGATGAAGGATTTCTCCGGCGTGAGATCGAGTATGTAAAACTTGTTGATCCAGGGCGGCACGATCAGCAGCGGAACTTTCAGCACCTGCTCGGTTGCCGGCTCATATTGAATGAGCTGCATCAAATCGTTCTGGAACACGACCTTGCCGGGGGTGAGCGCGAGATTGCGCCCGACTTGAAACTGCGATGCATCGGATTGGCGGATCTTGAGATTGCCGTGGCCGGCCTGGATGTCCTCGGTCAGCATGCGCATGCCGCGCACCAGGTTGCCGGCGTTCGAGGCCAGCGTCTCGCGCAGGAGTTCCGGATTGGTGAGCACAAAATTCGACGGCGAGATCGCGTTGCCGATCTGCTTGACGTAGAACGCGGCCTTCGCCTTGGTATGCTCATCCACGCCGTCGGCGTCGTTCACCAGTTTCTCGCCCCATTGCGCCGTGAGCAGATAGGCCTGCTTGAGGAAATCGAAGAACTGGTTCTGCGACCATTCCGGATCGGTGAAGCGCTTGTCTTTCGCATCGGGCGAAACGGAGGGCACGGCCGGCTCGCCGGCCATGCGCTTGACGGCGCCGGCCCACAAATCGAGATAAGCGCGCCCGAGGCTTGCCTGCAGCTCGACCGCGCGTTTGGGGTCGGACAGCCAATATTCCGCCACCTGGCCGACGGTCTTGACCATGTCGGTCACGTCTTCCGACAACTCTCCTTTGATGGTGCCGTCCTCGCGCGGCTTCATATAGGCGGCGAGCGCCTTGCCGCCTTCCTCGATCATGCGCGCGAGATTTTGCGCGAAGAGCTCGATGTTGACGGCGCCGGGCGTGGCGGGTCCGTTAGCCGGCTCTTGTGCTGACTTTTGGCTCGGCTCCTTGGCCGCTCCGGTGGTGGGCTTGTCCATCAGCATACTGTCGGTCCCCACCAAGACAAGTGGCGCGGACGGCGTTCCATCGCAAGGCGCGTTTCATCGCATGGTTTCGTCCGCAGTTGACCCCGCGTGGGGTCTGTTGCCGGCTGATGACCTTGCTCAGGCCATAATAGCCGGATAGCCGATTTATGCTATAATTCATTGAGTCTGCATCGATTTTGCCTTCAGCCGATAGGTTTGCCAAGCATGCCGCGAGCGCTATCTCGATCGATAATGACGACTTTCGCTACCACGGCGGCCTTGGGGTTGAGCTTGGCTGCCTGCTCAGTCCAGCCGCTTTCCGACCGATTGCCGGAGAGCTTGGGTGGCCTCCCGGAAGGCGTCCCAATGCGCCCGGTGACGCCCTACCAGTACCCGGCCGTACACGACATGCCGCCGGCCAGGCCAACCGCGCCCATGAACGAGGACGAGCAATACAAGCTGGAAAATGAGCTGCGCGCGGCCCGCGACCGGCAGGAAGCCCGCGAAGGCCAAAAACCAGGCCAAGTCGGGACCGCCAAAAAGACTGCGCCCGCCAGTAAAAGTCAGTCCAGTAACCCCATTATTGTTCCGCCCGCTGGCGTCAAGACCAACCCGTGATAAAAGCCAGCCGGGGGTAACGCCTGCCGGCTGGAGAAGGCAGCCAGCACATGAGTTTGAAGGTTTGAGACGATGGAAGAATTCTACCGCATCCGCCGTTTGCCGCCCTACGTGTTCGAAGAAGTGAACAAGGCCAAGGCAAAAGCCCGCATCGGTGGGGCCGACATCATCGACCTCGGCATGGGCAATCCGGATTTGCCGGCGCCCGCGCATGTCATCGACAAGCTCAAGGAGACCTTGGGCAAGCCGCGCACCGACCGCTATTCCGCCTCGCGCGGCATTGCCGGCCTGCGCCGTGCGCAAGCTGCCTATTACGAGCGCCGCTTCGGCGTGAAGCTCAATCCCGACACGCAAGTGGTCACCACGCTCGGCTCCAAGGAGGGCTTTGCCAATGTGGCGCAGGCGATCACCGCGCCGGGCGATGTCGTGCTGGTGCCCAATCCGAGCTACCCGATCCACGCCTTCGGCTTTCTGATGGCGGGCGGCGCCATCCGCTCGGTGCCGTCCGAGCCGACGCCGAATTTTTTCCATACGCTGGAACGCGCGATCATTCATTCGATCCCGAAGCCGCAGGTCCTGGTGGTCTGCTATCCGGCCAATCCGACCGCCTATGTCGCGACGCTCGACTTCTATAAGGACCTCGTCGCCTTCGCGAAAAAGCACAGCCTGCTGGTGCTGTCGGATCTGGCTTACGCGGAAGTCTATTTCGACGACAATCCGCCGCCTTCGCTGCTGCAGATCCCGGGCGCCAACGATATCGCGGTCGAGTTCACCTCGATGTCGAAGACCTATTCGATGCCGGGCTGGCGCATCGGCTTTGCCGTCGGCAATGAGCGGGTGATCGCGGCGCTCGGCCGGGTGAAATCCTATCTCGACTACGGCGCATTTACCCCCGTTCAAGTGGCGGCGACCGCCGCCCTCAACGGTCCCGACGACTGCATCAAAGAGATGCGCGAAACCTATAAGCGCCGCCGCGATGTGCTGGTGGAAAGCTTCGACCGCGCCGGCTGGCATGTGCCATCGCCGCGCGCTTCGATGTTTGCCTGGTCGCCGATCCCGGAGCCGTTCAAGAGCCTGGGCAGCGTGGAGTTCTCCAAGCTGCTGGTCGAGAAGGCCGATATCGCGGTCTCGCCCGGCATCGGCTTTGGCGAATATGGCGAAGGCTTTGTGCGCATCGCGCTGGTGGAGAACGAGCAACGCATCCGCCAGGCCGCGCGCAATGTCCGCCGCTTCCTCGACACCGCGCCGGAACAGCTTCACAACGTCGTTCCGCTCGCCACGCGGCGCTGATCATGGCTGCACCTCTAAAAGTTGGTGTGGCCGGTTTGGGCACGGTCGGCTCAGCCTTGGTCGCCCAGGTCGCAAGTCAACGCGAGCAGTTGACCGCGCGTTGCGGGCGCGCCATCGACATCGTTGCGGTCTGCGCGCGCTCGCGCGCCAAGAACCGCGGCATCGATCTCAAAAAAATGAAATGGTTTTCCGATCCGGTGGCGCTCGCCAGAGCGCCCGGCATCGACGTGTTCGTTGAGCTGATCGGCGGCGCCGGCGGTCCAGCTAAGAGCGCCGTCGAGGCGGCTTTGGCATCGGGCAAATCGGTGGTCACCGCCAACAAGGCGCTGCTTGCCAAGCACGGCGTCAAACTTGCAGGCCTCGCCGAGAAACATCACGTTGCGCTTGATTTCGAAGCCGCGGTCGGCGCCGCCATCCCGATTGTGAAGACGCTGCGCGAGGGACTCGCGGGTAACAAAATCGAGCGCATTTACGGCATTCTCAACGGCACCTGCAATTACATCCTCACGCGCATGGAACAGGACAAGCTGCCGTTCGCGGATTGTCTGAAGGAAGCCCAGCGCCTCGGCTATGCGGAGGCCGATCCGAGTTTCGACATCGAGGGCCACGACACCGCGCAGAAGCTCGCGATCCTGGCGTCGCTCGCGTTTGGCACCAAGGCCGACCAAAGCGCGATCTATGTCGAAGGCATTTCCTCGATTGCGCCGGCCGATCTCGCCGCTGCCGACGAACTGGGTTATCGCGTGAAACTGCTCGGCGTGGCGGTGAAGACGCCTAAGGGCATCGAGCAGCGCGTGCACCCCACCATGGTGCGCAAGGATTCCTCCATCGCGCAGGTGATGGGCGTGACGAACGCCGTCACCATCGACGCAGCCGGCATCAATCCGCTCACGCTGGTCGGCCCGGGCGCCGGCGGCGCCGCGACCGCCTCGGCGGTGCTCTCCGACATCGCCGATATCGCGCGCGGCATCAAGACTGCGCCATTCGGGCTGCCGACCGCGCGGCTCACAACCGTGCGCAAGGCGCCGATGCAGCGCCACGAGGGCGGCTACTACATAAGGCTGTTGGCGCGCGATAAGCCCGGCACCGTGGCGACCATTGCCACAAGGCTCGCCGAGCAGGACATTTCGCTTGAATCCATCGTGCAGCGCCACGCCGCGGGCGCCGCCGGGGCCGAGAGCAAGAATGGGCCGGTTCCCGTTATTCTCATTACTTACGCCACCAGCGAAGATGCTGTTAGAAAGGCCCTTGCCGCGGTGGGCCGCGATAGGGTGATCTCTGGCACGCCGCAAGTGATCCGGATCGAGAAGAACTGAATACCAATCGGCTTGCACCGAAACTAAAAGCCGAATTACGCGAGGGGAGCGCCGTCATGGCAACAATTACCGTCCATCCCGAACTGTTGCTGGAGCGCATTCTCTCACTTGAGATCGTGCGCGTGACCGAGCGCGCCGCGGTGTCGGCGGCGCGGCTGCGTGGCCGCGGCAAGGAAAAAGATTCCGACCAGGCCGCCGTCGACGCCATGCGGCGCGAACTCAACAAGTTGCCGATCGACGGCACTGTCGTGATCGGCGAGGGCGAGATCGACGAAGCGCCGATGCTGTTCATCGGCGAGAAGGTCGGTAACAAGTCCGGCCCCAAGGTCGACATCGCTGTCGATCCGCTGGAAGGCACGACGTTGTGCGCCAAGAACATGCCGGGCGCCATCGCAACCATTGCCATGGCGGAAGCCGGCACGCTGCTGCACGCGCCGGACTGCTACATGGACAAGATCGCCATCGGACCCGGCTATCCGAAAGGCACCATCGATCTCGACGCGTCGGCGGTGGACAACATCATCAGTCTGGCGAAAGCCAAAGGCGTCAAGCCGTCGGAAATCACCGCCATCCTGCTCGACCGTCCGCGCCACGCCGACAAAATTGAAGCGATCCGCAAGCTCGGCGCTTCGGTGAGCCTGATCAGCGACGGCGACGTGGCCGGCGTCATTCACTGCGCCGAGGCCAAGACTGGCATCGACATTTATCTCGGCATCGGCGGCGCGCCGGAAGGCGTGCTGTCGGCGGCGGCGCTGCGCTGCATCGGCGGCCAGATGCAAACCCGGCTCATCATCGATACCGAGGAATTGCGCGAGCGCACCAAGAAAATGGGCATCAAGGACCCGAAGAAGAAATACGAGATCGAAGACATGGTGAAAGGCGATTGCCTGTTTTCCGCCACCGGGGTGACCGACGGCGCCATGTTGCGCGGGGTCAAGTTCGGCAAGAACATGATCGAGACCGAAACGGTGGTGATGCGTTCGGCCACCGGCACCGTGCGCCGGGTCGTCGCCGAGCACCGGCAATTGGCCAAGTTCCACTTGGGTTGATGATGGCGGCTTTGCCCGCAGCAGCACTGAATTCCTCCGAGCGCTTTTTTCTCGGCGTTGAGAAATCCGCCACCGGGCGCGCCTGGCGCGACCGGCTCGACGAGCGCGGCAATGCGCGCGCGCTCACCATCGCGCAACGGCTCGGCACCCCCGAATTGCTGGCGCGCGTTTTGGCCGGCCGCGGCGTCGAGCCCGACGAGGCCGAGGAGTTCCTCGATCCCACCATCAAGCGGCTGATGCCCGACCCGAATACGCTCACCGATATGAAAGCGGCATCGGCGCGCATCGCGCATGCGATAGCGCAGGGCGAGAGCGTCGCGATCTTCGGTGATTACGACGTCGACGGCGCCACCGCCTCGGCGCTGCTCGCGTTCTATCTGCGCCGCTGCGGGCTCGATCCGATCATGCATATCCCGGACCGAATCTTTGAAGGCTACGGCCCCAATGTGGACGCCATCCGCTCCTTCGCCGAGCGCGGTGTGAAACTGCTGATCACCGTCGATTGCGGCACCACCAGCCTCGCACCGCTGACCGAGGCGAAAAAACTCGGCCTCGACACGGTGGTGATCGATCATCATCAGGCCGACGAGGAATTGCCGCCGGCTGTGGCGATCGTCAATCCCAACCGCGCCGACGATCTCTCCGGCCTCGGCCATCTTGCCGCGGTGGGACTTGTGTTCGTCACGCTGATTGCGTTGTCGCGCGAATTGCGCCAGCGCGATTTCTGGAACGCCACGCGCGCTGAGCCCGACCTGTTGTCGCTGCTGCATCTGGTGGCGCTTGGCACCGTCTCCGATGTGGTGCCGCTCAAAGGGCTCAACCGCGCCTTCGTCGCCAAGGGGCTTATTGCCCTAAGACGTCGCGACCATATCGGGCTGACCGCGCTGATGGATGCCTCAAGGCTCAGCGGCCCGCCGGAGGCCTGGCATCTCGGATTTCTGTTGGGGCCGCGCATCAATGCCGGCGGGCGCATCGGACGTGCCGACCTCGGCGTGCGGCTGCTGCTCGAAGAGGACCCGTCTGAGGCGGCGCGTATCGCCGGCGAACTCGACCGGCTCAACAACGAACGCCGGCAGATTGAAGTGGCGACCGTTGTGCAGGCGGAAGCCGAAGCCATGGCCGCGCTCGGGCTGGAGGAAAAAGGCGCGGTCGTCGTCACCGCGGCGGAAGGCTGGCATCCCGGCGTGGTCGGCCTGGTCGCTTCGCGGCTGAAGGAGCGTTACGGACGGCCGGCCTTTGCCATCGCGCTTGAGCCCGGCGGCATCGGCACCGGCTCCGGGCGCTCGATCACCGGCGTCGATCTCGGCCGCGCGGTGCGCCAGGCGGTGCATGACGGTCTGCTGCTCAAGGGCGGCGGCCACGCCATGGCGGCCGGCGTCACGTTGCCGAAAGGCGGGCTGGCCGCGTTCCGCGCGTTTCTCGAAGCGACGCTGGCGCCGTCGGTCGAAGTCGCGCTGCGCGACAGCGCGCTGATGATCGACGGCGCGGTGAGTGCCGGCGGCGTCACTCTGGCGCTGGTGGAGATGCTCGCGCGCGCCGGCCCTTATGGCGCCGGCAATCCGGAGCCGCTGCTGGCGCTGCCCGCGCATACACTCGCTTACGCCGATCCGGTCGGTGAGAACCACGTGCGTGCGCGTTTCCGCTCGGGCGACGGAAAATTCGTCAATGCCATTGCGTTCCGCGTAGCGGGCACACCGCTCGGACGCGCGCTACTCGACAATCGCGGTCGCACCATGCACGCGGCAGGTACCCTCGCGGTCGACCGCTGGCAGGGCGAGGAACGCGTGCAGATGCGGCTCACCGATGTGGCGGTGAACTAGCGCTCAGCATTGGAAGCGACTGCCTCGACCGGATTTTTTCGCCTGACCGGGAGGGTAGAAGGCCTGCGCGTTGGCGCCGCTCTTGCGGGCATTGGCTCGGCCCTTGGCGCCGTGTTTGCCGGCGACCATGTCGGCACGATCGAGGCCTCTCTGACCGGATTCAAACGAGGAAGTCCCGCCGCTATTTCCGCCGCTGCGGCCTTGAGCGGACGCGGTCGCCGCGGCTCCCGTTCCGGCAGCGAACGCAGCAAGGGCCGCAATGATAAAAATCTTTCGCATGATTGTCCTCTATCCCAGTGCGTGATTGCACGCCGGTTTGTCATTTCCGGTTTGAAACGAAATCCTGGATCAACGGCCAAGGCCGGTGAACGTTCCTCTTTAATGGCGCCGCCGCCCCAGGGCGGTGCACAGGCAGTTAACGAATGGAAGCAATAAGGTCGGAAATCGTCGATTTGCATGCGAAACGCAAAGCCCGCGGCGCACGAGGCACCGCGGGCTCAACGTCAAACGCTTCGATAATTAGTCACAGACACGAACGGCACGACACGGTAATGGCCGTAGCTATCGGTAACTTCCTGCAGCTCGGTGTGACAACTGCGGTAGCGGTAACGCCGCTCCCGATAGCCGTCATCGCGGCTCATCTGCGAACCGACAATCGCGCCGACCGCGAGGCCGCCGACGACGCCGGCGGCGATCGCGCCGTTGTCCGCAAGCGCGGGCTTCGGTGTGAGCGTGACCGCCAATGCCAAGGCGGAAATCGCTACAAAAATAGTGATTTTCAGCATGTTTTGATCCCTTCAATGTCTCTGCCAGGTCAATCCGCGGAGCCCGCTAAAGTTCCAATCAATAACTGCGGTGGGCGAAACTTCGCCATTTGCGCGCGCGGGCGCGCATGGGCGCACATCCTTGTCATTCCACGCTTAGAGTGGAACAATTGCGCCGTCAGCGCCGAAGGGCTCAAGCCGAACGACAAACCGGCGCGACGGGGGATTGCAATGCCGGCTATGCGTCTTGTCACCAAAGCTTTCACCGTATGTGCCATCGCGGCCTGCGCGCTCGCGACGCCGGTCGCCGCGCAGCCATATCCGGCGCGCGACATCACCTTCCTCGTGGCTTTTGCGCCGGGCGGCGTCGCCGATACGGTGGCGCGGATGGTCGGGCAGGGGCTTGGCGCCAAGCTCGGGCGCAATGTTATTGTTGAAAATCGCGGCGGGGCCGGCGGCAACATCGCAGCCAGCGCGGTCGCGCGCGCAGGGGCGGATGGCTACACTTTGCTTGTCACCACCACCGCCTTGGCGATTAACGAGACCTTGCGCAAGAATAACGGATTCCTGGCGACCGACTTCAAGACCATCGCGATTGTGGCATCGAGTCCGGAATCGCTGATCACCGGCGCAAGCAATCCGTCCAACAACCTCGCCGATTTCATGAAAGCGGCCAAGGGCAAGAGCATCAATTACGGCTCGGCCGGCGTCGGCAGCGGCTCGCATATCGCGGCCGAATATTTCTTTAAGGAGATCGCCAAGATCGAGGCCGTGCATGTGCCGTTCCAGGGCGGCGCGCCGGCCATGAACGCAACCATCGGCAATCAGATCGATCTCCTGGCAACGACGCTGGGTGGGGGCGCCGCGGCGCAGATCGCCGGCGGCAAGGTCAAGGGTCTGGGCGTTGCGAGCGCCAAGCGCGCGGCCGTGGTGCCAAACGTGCCGACTTTCGCCGAGGCCGGGTACCCTAAATTCGAAGCCTCGTCATGGGTCGGCATTTTTGCGCCGGCTGGCACCAGCCCGGAGATCGTGGCGAAGCTAAACGCGGCGGTCGCAGAGGTCATGAAGGATCCCGCTCTGGTCGAGAAGCTCACCTCCATCGGTTTCGATCCGCTGCAAAATTCGCAAGCCCAGGCCGAAAGTTATTTCCGGGCCGAGGTGGCGAATTGGGGCAAGATGGTCAAGACGCTGGGCCTGTCGATCAACTAGCCGGGCGCGGCGCGACGATTGAAGATCAGCGCTTGCGGATTTTTTTGCAGAACACGTCATAGATCGCGCCAATGACGACGCGCGTTTCTTGGCTGGCGAGATTGTAATAGACCGCCTTGCCGTCGCGCCGCGTCGACACCAGGCCGTCCGCGCGCAGCCGCGCCAGCTGCTGCGACACCGTCGGTTGGCGCAGGTTGAGGATGTCTTCCAATTCGCTCACCGATTTTTCACCCTCGGCGAGAATGCACAGGATCATCAGCCGGCTTTCATGCGCGAGCGCCTTGAGGAAGTCGCTGGCGCGCTTGGCATTGCCGACCATGCGATCGAGTTCGTTCGAGCGTTCGCGGCTGGCGAGATGATGCAATTCCATTCGTACACCAACGTTATGGTCGGACAGTGCGAGAATACAGACGTTCAGCCGATGATGCGCAATAGTTTTTTCGGCAGTTGCATGCGTTCTCCCGGAATTCCCGAACCGTCCAGTTTCTTGATCAGCACGCCGAGCAGGCCCCAGAAGTGTTCCTCGCCCGGATAGCCGCGAATGCGGCCGAATTCGCGGCCCTTGTCGACCAGCACGAACAACGGCGTTAGCCGTTCGGCGTCGATGAAAGCAAGGTCAGACGGCACCGCGCGTGAAATATTGATGCGGCGCAGCGGCGCGCGCGCGCCTTCGGCCGTCTTGTCATAGACCGGCGCGATCTCGCGATCGAAGGCCTCACACCAGGCGCAGCCCGATTGCTCGAACATTACGAGTTCCGCCGCGCGCGCGCCCGGCGCATTCAACGCTATAAACAGGGCGCCGAACAGCGCGATGCGAGAAAAATATTTCAATACCGGTGCCTTGCTCGTCAACTTCATTCTCTTTCGTGAAAACAGGTCAAAAGACTCATGTTGATCGTTCGGGAAATATATCACAAAACACGAATATGTCGATTCACGAGAATCCACGATGAGTCTGGACGTCACCACGGGCGGGGCCTTCGTTGCCGGGCTGCTGTCGTTTGCATCGCCCTGCGTGCTGCCGCTGGTGCCGCCCTATCTGGCTTATATGGGTGGCGTGTCGATCGACCAGTTGCGCGATGCCGGGAGCGGCAAGGAAGGCGCGCTGGCGCGCGGCCGGGTATTGCTGGTGGCGCTGTGTTTCGTTGCCGGATTCAGCACGGTGTTTGTGGCGCTGGGCGCCACCGCGTCCTGGATCGGGCAGGCGGTCGGCGCCTATCTGGGCATTCTGGGCTATATCGCGGGCACGCTGATCGTGCTCATGGGGCTGCATTTCCTGCACGTGATCCGCATCCCGCTGCTCGATCGCAGCGCGCGCATCGGCCTTGCCGGGAATCCCGCCGGCATCATCGGCGCCTATGCGATGGGCTTGGCCTTTGGCTTCGGCTGGAGCCCCTGCGTGGGTCCGGTGCTCACGGCGATTTTGTTGATGGCGGGCGCCGCCGACAGCGCGGCTGAGGGCGCGCGGCTGTTATTTGTCTATTCGCTCGGCATCGGCCTGCCGTTTCTGATCGCGGCGGGATTTGCCTCCGGATTCATGCGCTGGAGCGCACGCTTTCGCAAACGGCTCGATTTGATCGAGAAGGGTATGGGCGCGTTTCTGATTGCCGCCGGCATATTAATTTTCACCGGCCAGATGTCCACGATCGCGTTCTGGCTGATCGAGACATTTCCGGTGCTCGGCAAGATCGGTTAGCGCAATGGGCCGGCTGATCTCACGCCGTCCGCGCGCTCATGGCCTGCATAGCTCGCATCGAGCAGCCACGCCTGCACGGCGACCGCTGGAAGCGCGAGCAGGATGACGGCCTCGAGCGGTAACGCAGCGGCGCAAACCGCCGCGGCCACCAGGCTGGCGAACACGCCGCCCGCATCCCAGCCGCCTTCCGATGCAAAATAAAAGCGGAAGGTGCAGGGCGCGCGTTTGCCGGTATTGTAGACCGCCGTCATCCAATACGGCATGTAAAGCCCGCTGAATAAAGTGGTGCCGACGGCGACAGCGACGACGGCCACCGCATGGTCGCCGCAGACCGATTTGAGAATGAGGCTCACCGTCAGAATGATCGCATTCAGCCACACGCTGCGACGGGCATGACCCATGTCCATGAAACACCCGAGCACCATGCCGCCGAGCGCGCCGGCGACCGCCGCCAGCGCGAGCACGCCGCCGAAATTGTCATAGCGCGCATCCAGCGCCTGAAACATGACGATGCTCCAGGCGGTTGCCGAGCCGCTAGTGATCCAGCCGTCGATGAAAAACAGCCGAATGCCCAGGCTTGACGCAGCGAGTGCGCCGCGCGGTGACGGCTGCGCGATCTTTGGCTCCTCGACGTGGCGCAGCGGAAGGATGGCGGCGATCTGGATCGCGAAAGCGACACCGAATGCAAACCAGGGTCCGGCGGTCGTGAGCAAAATGCCGCCGGCCGCCGGACCGATCACGCCGGCGATCGCGCCGAGCGCCTGGCGGGCGCCGATTTGCTTGCCGCGGTGATCGATGTCGCCGAGCGCAGAGAAATAGGCGTGAAAACAGGTCCAATAGAACACTTGCGCGAGCGAGGAGACAACCACGAACAGCACCAGGGCCGCGCCCACGCCGTCGACCGGCGCGATGGCCGGAAACTGGAAGGCGGACAAGAATGTTCCCAGGATGAATGCGTGCCGCATTCCGATCCTCAGGGCGAGGATTACCACCAGCGGACGAAGCACAAAGCGAAGGCTAAGGATCGCGGCGGCGGCAAGAAAGATTTGCGCCAGCGGCAGTCCGGCGCGCAGCAGGTAGACCGTGAAAAAGATGCCGGCCAGGCTCCAGGCCAGCGACACCAGCGCGGCGTGGACGGCGAGGCGGTTGATGTCGCGATTGGCAAAGAACATCATTGTTGAAAGGCCAGGGCCTTACCCAAACCTGAACGCCAGCAGATTATCGAACGAGCGTAATTCGATCAGCACGCGATGCAGCAGGTTGCCGTCGCGGGCCGCAATGGCTTGCGGGACTAACTGGAGACTGGCTTTGGCGCCATCCACCAGCCGGCGAAATTCCGGGTTCTTGCGTATCGTGTCGCCGGCGATGCTGTCGCAACGATCGAGAATACCGCCGTAGCTCGAGGCCTTGCTGGCGACGTCGGAACGAATCTCCAGTTTACCCCAATCGAGCGCGCGGTCGTTATAGGCCATGAAGGCGTCCATGACCGCATTGGCGTCGCGCACGCAATCGGCCAGCACCACGACGCCGCTCGCCTTGCGCAAGGTGTAAAGATCGCTGCGCAGCGCGTTGAGCGCGTCGCTTGCGGCCTCCGCCTGGCCGGTCTTGAGCATCAAATCAGCGGTGACCAGCCGCGCGCTCACGCCGGTCCACAGGCTGCCGTACAGCGGATTGCCGTCGAATGCGCTGGGGCGCTTGGTGGCAAAACGGGTGGCCAGTCTGCCCCAGGCCTCGCGCAGCCGGTCGATTTCGAGCGACGCCAGATCGGTATTGCCGGTGCGCAGGTAACCGATCGCCACCCGGTTATGCGCCGATGCGCTCTCGACCGCGGCATTGAAATCGGCCAAATCGTCAGCCTTGCCGTGACCGGCCCAGAGCATCAGAACAAGAGCGAGGATTGCGCCGCGCGCACAGCAGGCCCACATGAATAGTCACCCGGTTCGGAGGCGAACATATAGACCTCGCACCCGAGGAACTATAGTTCTACGAGCATGACATACACGCGGCGACATCTACTGGTAGGTGCGGCAGCAGGCCTCGGCATGCTGGGGATAACCGGCTCGCGCGCCGAGGAGCCGATTCTCACCGATGACGGGCTTTATAAGCAGCCGTGGTTTGTCGAGAGTTTCCTGGATCTTAGCGACGACCTCGAAGGCGCTCACAAAGAGGGCAAGCGCTTCGCGATCATGTGGGAACTCAAGGGCTGCCCCTATTGCAAGGAAACCCATTTCGTCAATTTCGCGCAACCGCGCATTTCCGGCTACATCAAGGCGAATTTCGAGGTGCTGCAACTCAACATCATCGGCTCGCGCAAAGTTACGGATTTCGACGGCACGTCACTTTCGGAAAAGGAATTGGCCGCTAGATATGGTGTGCGCTTCACGCCCACCTTCCAGTTTTTTGGCGAGCGAGCAGGGCCTTTGAAAGTTCTAGCCCCCGCCAAGCGCGAAGTGGCGCGCGCGCCCGGCTATCTGCGGCCCGACGATTTTCTCGCTATGTTCCGTTACGTTCGCGAAAAGGCCTACGAGAGTAAGAGCTTCCGGGATTACGTCAAATCGCTGCCGAGTTGAAAGGCTTATCTCCAAGGGGCCGCCGGGGTGAAAATGTATTCTTTTTTGTGAATATGATTTGAACAGGCCCCCAGTCGCCGCTATGGTCTGAATCGGGCGGGGTGGCTTGCGAGCCCCAAAGGAAACGTCAGTTCGGGAGGTCACTACAATGCGGCAATTATCGCGTCGCGCAGCACTTGCGCTCAGCGCTAGTGGCGCGGCGCTCACAATCGTCGGCTGGAATGAGGGAGCCTTTGCCACCGCCAAGGAAGCGGCGGACGACATCGCCAAATTCACCGGCGGCAAGACGGCCGAAAAGGCCAAGATTTCGATCGAACTGCCCGAGATTGCGGAAAACGGCAACACCGTACCGCTGTCGGTTGCGGTCGACGCGCCGATGACGGCCGAGAATTATGTCAGCGAAATTCTTGTCGTCGCCGATGGCAATCCGCGTCCGGGCGTGGCGACATTCCACTTCTCGTCGATGTCGGGCAAGGCGGAAGCCTCGACCCGTATCCGCCTCGCCACCACTCAGAACATCATCGTGGTCGCCAAGACCAGCAAGGGCGAATTCTTCACCGGCCAGAAGCAGGTGAAGGTCACCATCGGCGGCTGCGGCGGTTGATCCGTAATCAACGACAACAACGATAAGTTCAGGAGAGAACAATGGCGGAAAAACCGCGGCTCAAGCTTCCCAAGGAAGCTAAGAAGGGCGAAGTCATCGAGATCAAGACGCTGATGCCGCATACTATGGAATCGGGTCAGCGCAAGGATAAGGACGGCAAGACGATCCCGCGCAAGATCATCAACAAGTTCACAGCCGAGTTCAACGGCAAGCCGGTGTTCAGCGCCAATCTCGATCCGGCGATCGCGGCCAATCCTTACATGCAGTTCTACGCCAAAGTGGACGCGAGCGGCACGTTCAAGTTTACATGGACCGATGACGACGGCACTGTCATCACCGCGGAAGAAAAAATAACCGTGGGCTGACCAACCGCTCCGCGCCATAGTCCGGCGGGGACGGCATAACGAAAACAATTCGTTCGGGGAGGATCGAATGACGCGTGGAGGGATTCTGGTGAGCAGCGCCGTTGCCGTTGCAGTGATTGTGGCCGGCGCATATGTGGTGGCCAGCTCTGACGCCAACGCGCAAGCCAAGAAGAAAGAAGCGCCGCTCGAAACCAAAGACGACGCTTCGACCCGGCCTTGGAAGCGCTATGCCGGCTGGCCGACGCGCGACTATTCGAAATACAACACACTGGGAAATCTGGCAACGGCGCCGGCGCCGAAGACGCCGCGCAAGCTCGCCGGTCCGATTACCGGCGATGCCGCGAATGGCGCCAAGCTGGTGGCGGATCGCGCCCGCGGCGGCTCTTGTCTCGCCTGCCACGCGATGGGTCCGGCCGGCGGCGCCGCCCTGCCGGGCAATGTCGGTCCTGATCTGTCGGAAATCGGCAATGCCGGGCGCGAGGACGAGTGGCTGTTCAACATGGTCTTCGACGCGCGCGTCTACAATCCCGAGACCGTGATGCCGCCCTGGGGAACCCACGGCTTCTTCAACGAGCAAGAAATCAACGACATGGTTGCGTTTCTCAAGACGCTGAAATCGCCGGCGCCGTTCAAGACCGTGCTCGACGATCCGGGCAAGCGTCCGGTGCCGGTCGAGAAGCGCGAGAATCTCGACCCGATCGAGAATCCCGGTATGTGGGCTGTGGACAAGGCGCAGGAGCTCTGGAAGCAAGCCGGTGCGGCGGGCAAGTCTTGCAAAAGCTGTCACAGCAATGCGAAGGCGGCGTTCAAGACCTGGGCGGCATCGATGCCGAAATGGGAGCCGCGACTCAACAAGGTACTGGCCGTGGAAGAGTTCGTCGCCCGTCACGCCAAGGCCACCACCGGCGCCAATTGGCTGATGGAGACCGATGAGAACCGCGCGATGTCGGTCTATCTGCACTTCCTCGCCAACGGCACGCCGATCAAACTAGACACCGCCAGCCCGGCGGCCAAGGCGGCCTTGGAACGCGGCAAGGTGCTGAGCGAGCGCAAATTGGGTCAGCTCAACATGGCTTGCACCGACTGCCACGGCAAAGCGGCAAACCACTGGATTCGCGGCCAATGGATGGGCGAGCCGAAGGGCCAGTACGACCACTTCCCCACCTGGCGCACCAGCCTGCTGGCGATCTGGGATATCCGCCAGCGCTTCCAGTGGTGCCAGGTCAACATCCGCGCCGACGAGCTGCCGCCCGACGCCAAGGAATATGGCGACCTCGAGTTTTATCTCGCCTCGCAGAACGAAGGTCTGAAGCTGAGCGTGCCGGGTATTCGGCATTAGTCCGCTGTCATTCCGGGGCGCAGCGCAGCGGCGAACCCGGAATCCAGACGTTCGGCAAGGCTCTTGTATGTTTCTGGATTCCGGGTTCGCGCCTTTCGGCGTGCCCCTGAATGACAGATAGGGACGGTTCATGATTACCCGCCGCGAAATGCTTCAGGTCGGCGCCGCCACCGCGGCGCTGGTGGCCGGCGCCGGCGGTTTCACGCGCGCGCTTGCCCAGCAGCAGTTGACCGAAAGCGACCTGCTCAAGTTTGACGCCCTTGGCAATGTCACGCTGCTGCACGTTGCCGACATTCACGGCCAGCTGATGCCGGTCTATTTCCGCGAACCGTCGGTCAATCTCGGCGTCGGCGAGGCGAAGGGCCAGCCGCCGCACCTCACCGGCGGTGACTTTCTCAAACGCTTCGGTATCCCTACAAAATCCGCCGCGGCTTACGCGATGACATCGGAAGATTTCGTCGCGCTGGCGAAATCATACGGCCGCATTGGCGGCCTCGACCGGCTCGCCACCGTGGTCAAGCGCGTGCGTAGCGAGCGCGGCGACAAAATGCTGTTCCTCGATGGCGGCGACACCTGGCAGGGTTCGCTCGGCTCCAACGCGAGTCGCGGCCAAGACATGGTCGACTGCATGACCTTGCTCAAGCCCGACGCCATGACCGGCCATTGGGAATTCACCTATGGCGAAGCGCGCGTCAAGGAACTGATCAAGGGGCTTGGATTTCCGTTCCTCGCGCTCAATATCCGCGACACCGAATGGAATGAGCCGGCCTTCGAGCCGATGAAGATGTTCGAGAAGGGCGGCGTCAAGATCGCCGTGCTCGGCCAGGCCTTCCCCTATACGCCGGTCGCCAATCCGCGCTGGCTGATGCCGAAATGGTCATTCGGTATCCGCGAGGAGGACGTGCGCGCCAATGTCGAGAAGGCACGCAAGGACGGCGCGCAGCTAGTGGTGCTGCTCTCGCATAATGGCTTCGATGTCGACCGCAAGCTGGCCGCGCGCGTGCTCGGCATCGACGTAATTCTCACCAGCCATACCCACGACGCGCTGCCGGAAGCGGTCAAGGTGGGCAATACTTTGCTGATTGCCTCCGGCAGTCACGGCAAGTTTGTCTCGCGCCTCGATCTCGATGTGCAGAACGGCGTGGTGAAGGGTTTCCGTTACAAGCTGATCCCGCTGTTTGCCGACGCCATCAAGCCCGACGCAGAGATGACCGCGGCAATCACCAAAGCACGCGCGCCCTATGCCAAGGAACTGGCGCGGGTGGTGGGGCGGTCGGACTCAACTCTCTATCGGCGCGGCAATTTCAACGGAACCTTCGACGATCTGATCTGCGCGGCGCTGCTCAAGGAGCGCGATGCCGAGATCGTGCTTTCGCCCGGTTTCCGCTGGGGTACCAGCGTGCTGCCTGGAGCGCCGATCACAATGGAGGACATCCACAACGCGACCGCGATTACCTATCCGCAGGTCTATCGCCTGCCGATGACCGGCGAGCGGCTCAAGGACATCCTCGAAGACGTCGCCGACAATCTGTTCAATCCCGATCCCTATTACCAGCAGGGCGGCGACATGGTACGCTGCGGCGGGCTCGGCTACGCCATCGACGTGACGAAACCAATCGGGAACCGCATCTCGGCCATGACACATCTGAAAACCGGCAAGCCGATCGAACCGGCCAAGGAATACACGGTCGCCGGCTGGGCGAGCGTGAACGAGGGGACGCAAGGCCCGCCGGTCTGGGAGCTGGTGGAGCGCTATGTCGCGGCCGAAAAGTCGGTGCGGGTGATCCCCAACACCAGCGTGAAAATTTCGGGGGTCTAGGGCCGCGAGCGGTTTACATTCACTAAATTGAATGTGATAACAGGCGGTGATCCGCCGGGAGCTGCCGATGAACGAGCCGACCGATAAAAAGTGCGCTTCACGCCGCAAGTTTCTTGTGGGCGCAGCCGGACTTGCCGCCGCCAGCGCGGCCGGTGGCGCCGCGCGCGCCGGCAATCCGAATAACCAGCCGCCCAACATAGCCGACTGGACCAAGCAACTTGGCGACGGCGTCGGCGTGCGCGCCTATGGCAATCCCTCGAAATATGAAAAAACTGTCGTCCGGCGCACCGTGTCGTGGCTCACCGCCACGCCGGAATCGTCGGTCAGCTTCACGCCGCTGCATGAACTCGACGGCATCATCACGCCGAACGGGCTGTGCTTCGAGCGCCATCATTCCGGCATCGCCGAGATCGATCCGAACGATTACCGTTTGATGCTTCACGGCCTGGTCGACAAGCCGCTGATCTTCACACTGGAAGACCTCAAGCGGCTACCACGCGTCAATCGTATCCATTTCCTCGAATGCGCCGCCAATTCCGGCATGGAATGGCGCGGCGCCCAGCTCAACGGCTGTCAATATACCCACGGCATGGTGCATTGCGTGCAATACACCGGCGTGCCGTTGAAGCTGTTGCTCGAGCAGGCCGGCCTGAAGACAAACGCGAAATGGATCATGGCGGAAGGCGGCGACGCCGCGGCCATGAACCGCTCGATCCCGATGTCCAAGGCGCTCGACGATTGCATCGTCGCCTATCGCTCGAATGGCGAGATGCTGCGCCCCGAGCAGGGCTATCCGGTTCGTCTTGTCGTTCCCGGATGGGAGGGCAATGTCTGGATCAAGTGGCTACGCCGCATCAAGATTGGCGATCAGCCCTGGTACACGCGCGAGGAAACCGCGAAATACACCGATCTGCTGGCGAACGGCAAGGCGCGCAAATTCACCTACGAGATGGACGCCAAATCCGTCATCACCTCGCCGTCGCCGCAAGCGCCACTCAAGCAGAAGGGCTTTACGATTATTTCCGGGCTCGCCTGGTCTGGCCGCGGCAAGGTCAAGCGCGTGGACGTCTCGCTCGATGGCGGCCGCAACTGGCGAGCGGCGCGCATCGACGGGCCGGTGTTCGACAAGGCCTGCGTGCGTTTCTATTCCGAGTTCGACTGGAACGGCGAAGAACTGCTGCTGCAATCGCGCGCCATGGACGAGGGTGGCTATGTCCAGCCGAGCAAGGATGCGTTGCGCAAAATTCGCGGCGTCAATTCGATCTATCATAATAACGGCATTCAGACTTGGGCGCTTAAAGCCAGCGGGGAGGTCGAGAATGTCGAAGTCGGCTAAATTCGCTTTCTCGGCGTTGCTCTTGCTCGCGGTGGCTACGCCGGCGCTGGCACAGAAGAAAGATACGCCGCGCAATTACGGGGTCGGGCACACGGCCACGCCGGAACAGATCGCCGGCTGGGACATCGACGTTTTGCCCGGCGGGCAGGGCGCGCCTGCTGGCCAGGGATCGGTGAAGGCGGGCGAGAAGGTCTACATGGACAAATGCGCCGCCTGTCACGGCGAATTCGGCGAAAGCGCCGGGCGCTGGCCGCCACTCGCGCAAGGCAAGGGCACGCTGGCGTCGCACGACCCGGTCAAGACCGTCGGCTCGTATTATCCCTATCTGTCGAGCGTGTTCGACTATATCCGCCGCGCCATGCCGTTCGGCGACGCGCAGTCGCTCAGCAATGAGGAACTCTATGCGGTCACCGCCTATGTGCTCAATCTCAACGATGTCGTGGATGACAAATTCGTGCTGTCGCGCGCGACCTGGGGCCAGGTGAAAATGCCGAACCAGGGCGGCTTTTTCGACGACGACCGCGATAAAGCCGAGAAGGCATTCTGGAACGCCAAGCCCTGTATGAAGGACTGCCGGCCGCCGGTGAAGGTCACTGGAAGGGCGCGTGCTATCGATGTGACGCCGGAAGATGAAAAATTGCAGCGGCGGGGGGCCGAATAGAACATCTATCCGCTGCGGCAATTTGTCGGCGGCGGACGAAATGATAGGATATGCGGCGACGGTAGCCGCGTGCCACGATTGCCGGCGGAGGGGGCGGAACGAAACCGCGGAGAGGATGACCGACGGGACTGCAGCGAGTTGGGTGATCGGCCCGATCCTGCGCAGCATGCGCATGGCGGCGGCGATTTGCTGCGCTTGCGTAGTCGCGGGAGGATTGACCGTCGCGCGCACCGCCGACATCGAACTCGGCCGATACCTGTCCACCGAATGCATAACCTGCCACGGCACGGCGAAGGCGGACAGCACGATTCCCAATATTTTCGGTTTGGGTGAGTCACACTTCGTGGAGGTCATCAGGGCCTATCGCGCCAAGGCGCTGCCCAATCCGGTGATGCAGAGCATCGCCAGCCGCTTGAATGACGACGATATCGCCGCGCTTGCTGCCTATTTCGAAATCGCCAAGAAATGACAAAAACCTAAGGGGGAAACCATGACTGAACTGACACGCCGTAACTTCTCGGTGCTCGCGGGCGCTTCGCTTGCGACGCTGTCGACTTCGTTATTCGCGCCATCCGCTTTCGGCCAGGCCAAGCCGCGCCTCGTCGTGATCGGTGGCGGACCCGGCGGGGCGACCGTCGCTCGTTACGTGGCCAAGGATTCCGCCGGCGCGATCGACGTCACGCTGATCGAGCCGTCCAAGACCTTCACGACCTGTTTCTTTTCCAATCTCTATGTCGGCGGCTTCCGCAACCTCAAATCGCTGACCCATAATTACGACAAGGTGAGGAAAGCCGGCGTCAAGGTTGTCCATTCCATGGCGGCCTCCATCGACCGCGACAAGAAACAAGTGGTGCTCGCGGGCGGCGGCCGGGTTGCCTACGACCGGCTGGTGATCGCGCCTGGCATCGACCTTAAATATGAATCGGTGCCCGGCTATTCCGAAGCGGCGGCGCAGATCATGCCGCATGCCTGGAAGCCGGGGCCGCAGACCGAGCTTCTGGTCAAGAAGCTCAATGCGCTCAAGGACGGCGATCTGATCGTGATGGTGGCGCCGCCCAATCCGTACCGTTGTCCGCCGGGACCCTATGAGCGCGTGTCGATGTTCGCGCATGTGCTCAAGAAGAAGGGTTACAAGAAGTCGAAGATCATCATCGTCGATCCGAAACCCGCCTTCTCCAAGCAGGGCGTGTTCATGGAAGGCTGGGAGAAGCATTACCCTGGCATGATCGAGTGGCAGGACCCCAAGGTGCATGGCGGCATCAAGGGCGTCGATCCCAAGACCGGCGAGGTAAAGACCGATCTCGCCACCTATAAAGCCGCGCTGGTCAACGTCATCCCGGCGCAGATGGCCGGCAAGATCGCGCGCGATGCGGGGCTGGCCGATGCGTCCGGCTTCTGCGCGATCGATCCGGAAAATATGAAGTCGAAGGTCGACGCCAACATCTTCGTGGTCGGCGATTCCTCGATTGCCGGCGACATGCCGAAATCGGCGTTCTCCGCCAACAGCCAGGCCAAGGTGGCGGCCATGATCATCCGCTCCGAGCTGGTCAAGTCGCGTGCCTTCCCGGCGCGTTATAGCAACACCTGCTGGAGCCTGATCGCGCCCGACGACGACATCAAGGTCGGCGGAAACTTCGAGCCGGGCGACGGAATGATCAAGGCGGCTCCGGGCTTCGTCAGCCAGAAGGGCGAGTCCGCCGATATCCGCAAGCAGAATTATAAGGAGTCGGTCGACTGGTATAACGGCATCGTAGCCGACATTTTCGGCTGATCGAAATCTACCGATGCGCGAACGGCGGTCCCAACGTAAAGGGCCGCCGTTTTGCATCCGGCGGCCGTTTCGCCTATGACTTTCGCCCATGCGTAAAACCAAGCCCCGGCGCTCCGTCGTCAAGCTCAACCTTTCGCTCGCGGTCGGCCCCTATGACCGCACCCGCGCGCTGATCGATGGCAGCGTGCAGATCGACGGCGTCACGCCCGTCTGCATGACGCTGTCGCCGGAGGAAATATTTTTCCGCGCATTCCGCAAGGCCGAGTTCGACATTTGCGAATTGTCGCTGTCGAGCTTTACGGTCAAGACCGCTATGGGCAATTGCCCCTATGTCGGCGTGCCGGCCTTCGTGTCGCGCGCCTTCCGTCACACCTCGATCTATGTGCGCACCGACCGCATCAAGAAGCCCTCCGACCTCAAGGGCAAAAAAATAGGGCTTCCGGAATATCAACTCACGGCCAATGTGTGGGCGCGTGCCATTCTCGAAGACGACCACGGCGTGAAACCGTCCGACATCCACTGGGTGCGCGGCGGCATCGAGAATGCGGATCGTCCCGAGAAAATTAGTATTAAGCTCCCGGCCGACGTGAAGCTCGAAGACGCGCCCAAGGGCAAGTCGATCTCCGCGCTGCTGGCGGAAGGCGCCATTGACGGCTTTATCGCGCCGCGCCCGCCGTCATTGCCGAAAAATACACCGAATGTCGGCTGGCTGTTTCCCGATCCGGTGGCGGCCGCCAAGGACTATTTCAAGCGCACCGGCATTTTTCCGATCATGCATATTGTCGGCGTGCGGCGCGAATTGGCCGACAAGCATCCCTGGCTGCCGGGCGCGGTGCTCAAGGCCTTCGAGCAGGCGAAGAGCTTGGCGCTGGCGCAATTGAGCGATACCTCGGCCACCAAGGTGACGCTGCCGTTCATCGAGGAGCGCTTAGGCGAAGCGCGCGCACTGATGGGTGAGGATTTCTGGTCCTACGGCGTCGCATCCAACCGCAAGACGCTGGAGACCTTCCTGCGTCATCATCATGCGCAGGGTCTGTCGTCGCGGCTGGTGAGCGTGGACGAGATGTTCCATCCCGGCACGTATGAATCATTCAAGCTTTAATCTATGCCCGTGACCATCACCTCCATCGCCGGCGGCGCGCCCAAGCCGGTGTTCGACCGGCTCGGGCCTTTGTTCGAAAAGAAAACCGGCAACCGCCTCAATGCGCTTTACGACACCATGAGCGGCATCCAGGGCCGTCTGGCCAAGCATGACGCGCTCGATGTGTTGCTGATGCCGGTGTCGATGCTCGACGGCTTGGAGAAAGACGGCACGATATTGCCGAATGGCCGCGCCACGCTGGCCATCATTGGACTTGGGGTCGGCGTCAAGGCCGGCAGCAGGCTCCCCGACATTTCGACGCCCGAGGCGCTACGCACGGCGCTGAGCGCGGCGCGCGCGGTGGTGCATGCGCCGCCAACCGCGACGCCGAGCGGCGCGCAGAGCGACAAGGTGATCAAGGAACTGGGCCTCGCTGGAAAGCTTGCCGTCATCCATAAGGCGGGGCTCGCCGGCGGCGTGGCGGCAATTGCTTCGGGTGAGGCCGAATACGGTATTTTCCCCAAAAGCGAGATCGTCGCCTTCGACGGCGTCACGCTGGTCGATTCATTGCCGGGCGCTTTGCAATTGAACATCGTCTATGGCGCCGGCATTACCGCCGCCAGCTCGGTAACCGAGGCGGCGGCGGCCTTCATTCAATTCCTGATCGAGCCGGAGAGCCGCAAGGTCTGGACGGCGTGTGGTTTTGATACCCCTTAACTTTTCACCGGCCTCAGCTTCACATGGATGTTTTTTTCCTGCGTGAAGCTCAACATCTCCTCGAAGCATTCCTCTCTGCCTAAGCCCGACTGCTTGAAACCGCCGAACGGCGCGCCAAGGAAGTGCTTGCCGAACTCGTTGATCCACACGTAACCCGCTTCCACCGCCATGGCGGTGCGGTGCGCGGTATTGAGATCGTTGGTCCAGATCGAGGCGGTCAGCCCGTATTCGACCGCATTGACGTCGGCCAGCATCTTGGCCTCGTCGCTCCATTTGAACACGCCGAGCACCGGCCCGAAGATTTCCGCGCGCGCGATTCTGTTTTTGCCGGTGACCGCGAACACGGTCGGCTCGATATAAAAGCCCTTGGCCAGCATCGGATCGGACGGCGGGCCGCCGCCAGAGATCAGTTCGGCGCCTTCGCTCTTGGCGGATTCGATAAAGCTCATCACCCGGTCGAATTGCGGCTTGGAAATGATCGCGCCCATGGTAGTGGCCGGATCGGTCGGAATGCCGGGCTTGAAATGTTTGATTTTTTCCTTCACCCGCGCCACCACGGCGTCGTAAATTTTCTCATGAATAAAGGCGCGGCTGGTGGAGCCGCAGGACTGTCCGCACCAGGTGAAATTCATGCCGCCGATGACCGCGCCGGCGACTTCGTCCGCGTCGGCATCGCCATAGGCGATCAGCGCGTTCTTGCCGCCGAGTTCGAGCATCGTGCGTTTGACGGTGTCGGACGCCGCCTTCATCACCGCGCGGCCGGTCGGCACGCTGCCGATCAGCGCGATCATGGCCACATCGGGATGACTGGCGAGCCGCTGCCCAGCCTCGCGCCCGCCGGGCACGACATTGAATGTGCCGGGCGGCATCAGTCCGCCGATCAATTCGGCCAGGCGCAGCGAAGACAATGGCGCCTGTTCCGGCGGCTTTACAATGACGGTATTGCCGGCGGCGAGCGGGGCGGCGGATTTTCCCGCGCAGAACATGAACGGGTGATTGAACGGGATAATACGCCCGACAACGCCCAAGGGTTCGCGCACCGAGAAATTGACCACATCCGGCCCCATCGGGATCGAGGTGCCTTTCATCTCGGTGACAAAGCCAGCAAAGAACTCCATCTGCGCGGCCGCGATCATGGCGTCGCTCACCATCTCGCGCACCGGATTGCCGCAATCGGCGGCGTCGATCATGGCGAGTTCGTTGGCGTTCTGGCGCAGGATTTCCGCGATCTGCCGCAGGATCTTGGCGCGTTCGAGCGGCAGCACGCGCCGCCATTGCTTGAACGCCGACTTAGCCGCCGCCACCGCGGCATCGATATCCTCAGGCCCGCACTCCGCCACCTTGCCGAGAGTGAGGCCCGTGCCGGGGCTCAGGGTCTCGATGAAGCGCCCGAATTTTGGCTCGTGCCAGGCGCCGCCGTAATAGGCGCCACGATTTTTCGGCAGCACGATGGCTTGCGCAGAAGCAGCTTGCGGTTTAACGGCAGTCGTCATGTCATTGACCCATTCTTACGTGGTGATTCTTTAATTTCGTTTGATGCTGTGCAGTCCGCCGAACCGGCCGACCAGCGCATTGGCGCCGATCGCCAGCACAAACAGCACGATCAGCATGGCATACATGCGCGGCATGTCGAAGGTGCTGTAGGCGTTGATGATCAGGAAGCCGATGCCTTTGTTGGACAATTTGGTTTCGGCCAGCAGTGTGCCGATCAGCGCCACGCCGAGACCGAGCCGGATGCCGTTGATGATCGGATGGCGCATGGCGGGCAGATAGATCTTCACCACCATCTGCCAGGTGCCGGCACGGAAGCTCTTGCCGACGCGGATGAGCACCTTGTCGATCTGCCGCATGCCGGCGGCGACGCTGAGCGCGACGGGAAAGAAACATGACAAGGTGCCGAGCGCGACTTTGGATTCAGGGCCGATCCCGAAATACATGATCATGATCGGAAAGAAAATGATCTTCGGGGTAGGTCCCAGATAATAGAGATAGGACTCGAAGGCCTTCGACATGAATCGGTTGGCGCCGAGCAGGATGCCGACCGCGATGCCCGACGAGCCGCCGATGAGAAGCGCGGTGCCAACCTCGCCGGCGGTGACACCGAGGTTAAAGTAGTAATTACCGCTGGTGAGCAGTTCCAGCAAGTCGCGGCCGATCGCCAATAGCGAAGGCACCACGTCGCGGTAGAGCCAGCCGGAATGGGCAAGAAATTCCCACACCGCCAGCACGCCCAGAATAATAGCGATGCGCAGCAGCGTGACGGGACTTACCCCCAGTGCGGGAACCGCCACTTGCTTTAGCCGACCGGTATCAGCCATCGCTCAGCCTTCTCTAGCGTCATAAAAAACAACACACTGACCAGGATCACGAAGCATATCGCGGCATAGGTGCCGGCGAGGTCGTAACGTTCGGCGAGGTCATTGATGAGCTGGCCGAGTCCGCCGAAATTGATCAGGAATTCGGTGCCGACAATATTGATCAGCGCAAAGATCAATCCCAGCCGCAGGCCGACGAAAATGGTCGGCAGTGACGCTGGGAACAGGATTTTCCAGAACTGCTGCGCGGGCGTGAGATTGAAGCTGCGCCCGACATTGATCAACACTTTGCGGGTGCTGGATATGCCCTCGATGGTTTTCAGGATCACCGGCGGTAGCGCTGCGATGAAGCCCATCATGATGATGGTCCAAACATTGCGCCCGAAAATCACCAAAAATAGCGGGTACATCAAGACAAGTGGCGCCGACGCCATGGCGGCGACCCAGGTCTCGCAAGCCTGTTGCAGCAGCTTGTAGCGGTGCATCAGCACGCCGCCGGTGACGCCGAACACCGTCAGCATGACGCCGGCGGTGAGGCATTCGCCGAGCGTGACCAGGAAGCGGTGAAATATGTCCTCCTCCAGTATCAAGCGCTGGAAGCTGCCGATGATTTCCGACGGCGGCGGCACGATGAAGCGATTGACCAGGCCGGTTTGAATCAGAAGTTCCATAACCAGAAAGAACGCCACGAGACTGCCGAACCCCACCAGCGCCGGCGTGGAATCGCGAGCCGTCGAATGTTTTGCCACCGCGGCCGCCGTCATGACGCCGCGCCTTCGTTTAACGCATGTTTTTCATCGGCGCGCATGCCGCGGCTGGCTTCCTCGCGCAGGTCGCTCCAGATTTGCGCCACATAGCGGCCGAAGGATTCGCTGCTGACGATTTCCGAGGTGCGCGGACGCGGGAGATCGATATCGACGATGCGCTTTACCTTGCCGGGTCGGTAAGTCATCACCAAAATGCGGTCCGACATCTGCACCGCTTCGGTGATGTTGTGGGTGATCAGCAGCGTGGTCTGCTTCAATTGCTGCTGGATTTGCAAAACCTTGTCGCCGAGCAGCAGCCGCGTCTGCTCGTCGAGCGCGGCGAACGGCTCGTCCATCAGCAGGATTTTGGGTTCGGAGGCGAGCGTGCGGGCCAGCGACACGCGTTGGCGCATGCCGCCGGACAGCTCGCCCGGAAAGCGGTTTTCGAAACCGTCGAGCCCGACCATTCCGATGAAATGGCGCGCGCGCTCAACGCGTTTGGCTTTCGGCATGCCGATGAGTTCAAGCGGGAAGGCGACATTGTCGGTCACCGTGCGCCAGGGGAATGTGGATTCTTCCTGGAACACCATGCCGATTGATTTGTGCGGGCCGGTGATGGTTTCGCCTGCGACGCTGACCACGCCCTGATGAGTGCTGAGCAGCCCGCCAATGACGTTGAACAACGTCGACTTGCCGCAACCGGACGGGCCGATCACCGACAGGAATTCGCCAGGTCTGACGCCGAAAGAGACGTCATCGACTGCCAGGATGGCGCCTTCCGGCGTCTCGAAACGCACGGTGATGTTGTCCGCCACCAGGATGGCAGTGCCGGATGACGGTGTTGCTGCGGGCGCCATGCTAATCGCTTTTCCTGGTCATCGCCGCGGTCATGGCGGCGGTGTAGCCGGGTTCCACCCGCACATCGACGACCGCCACGCTGCCTGCGTCCACGGCCGCGATGGCCTTGGCAAAAACCGCGTCGAGATCGGCGCTTGCCGTCACCGGGCCAAAGCCGATTGCCCCTTGCGCGCGTGCGATGCCGGCAATGTCGATATCGGGGTCGGAAATGCGCTGGCCGACCCAGCGGTTTTCGACCGGCCGGTTGCGCATGCGCGCGACCCGCTCCTGGTGCAGTTCGTCGTTGAAGAAGGAACGATTATTGGCGACCACGATCAGCAGCGGAATATGGTAATGCGCCGCGGTCCAAATCGCGGTCACGCCCATCATGAAGTCGCCATCGCCGCAGACCGCGACCGCCAGGCGGCCGGAGCCCTTCAAAGCCAGCGCGGCGCCGACCGAAATGCCGGGACCACCGCCGACGCCGCCGCCGCCATCGGAGCCGAGATAATCGAGCGGATGGCGGAACGGCCAGCTAGCGCCATTCCACGACAGCGACACGTGGGTGAGCGATGTTGGCCGCTCGCCAACCGCGCGGCGCAGGTGATCTGCCAGATGATCGACCGTGAGTTTGCCGTCGGCGAGTTTAGGAAATTCCTGGCGGACAGGCGCCACGGTGCGCGGCGCCATCGGCCCCAGCGCGCCGAGCAAAGCCGGTACCGCGGCGTCGGGCTCGCAGGCGATGAACACATCGACCGGCGGCAGGCCCTGGTAGTCCATGCTCCAGCCATTGTGCAGATGATGGTCGAGCGACACCTGAATAATTTTAGCATTGCCGTTGCCGCCCACATGCTTGAGCGTGCCGGCGACATCGACCCAATCGAGGCTCAGGATCACGTCAGAGATGCGGATGGCCTCAGCGGTTTCCGGCGTCAGCGCGATAATACCGGGCGCGCCGGCATGCAGCGGATGATCGGTCGGGAAGGATGCACTAATCTTCATATCGGTGACCACGCGCGCACCCAGGCGTTCGGCGAAAGAGACACGCGTGTTCCAGGCATCGAGATCGCGCGATACGCGGCCGGCCATGATCAACGGGTGTTTGGCGTTACGCAGCAGGCTGACGGCCGCCTCGATCTGAGCGGCGGGAGCCGCACTGTCGACCTGCGGCATGAAACGCTTGCCGTCGATCGGCGCTACCGGCTCGGCCAGTTTGGATTCCTGCATTTCGGCATCGAGATTGACGTAAGTCGGACCGCACGGCGCGGTATTGGCGATCCAGCCCGCGCGCAGCACGGCTTCGCGCGCGGCCAGCGGGGAGGCCGGCTGATCGTCCCATTTGGTATAGCCGCGGATGAGCGCGCCCTGGTCGCGCGCGGTATGGATCCAGTCGATCCAGGGCCGCCGCTTCACGGCGTCGACCGGTCCGGTGGCGCCGAGAATGACCATCGGCATGCGGTCGCACCACGCGTTAAAGATCGCCATGGTGGCGTGCATCAGGCCGACATTGGAATGCACCGCCGCCGCCATCGCCTTGCCGGTGACCTTGGCATAGCCATGCGCGATGGCGATCGCCGCTTCCTCGTGCAGGCAAAGCAGCATCTGCGGCCGCTCATTGCCGAGGTAATTGACCAGACTGTCGTGCAGCCCGCGGTAACTCGCGCCGGGATTGAGCGCGATATAGGGAATGTCGAGCGCGCGCAGCGCGTCGGCCACCACGTCGCTGCCAAAGCCAGCGGTATTGACGCCGGCCGGAACTGGGCGGTCGAGCGCGGCGATGCCGGCGTCGCGGGCGGTCTTCGATTTAGCGCTATCGTGTTTGGAATGCGGCACTTTTGGACCCCGGCATAACCCATCACGGGCAATGGGCGGCATCCAATCGGATCATGAGCCTTGACGCAACCTTGCCAGAACCTTCAGCCCGGCATAACCGTCGGCCGGCTCCATCCCGGCGCTCTTCTGGAATGCGAGAATGGCTTTCACGGTATCGGTTCCGGTGCGGCCGTCGATACCGTCGGTCTTGAAGCCGCGTTCGGTCAGCCGGCGCTGGATTTCCTTGACTTCCTCCAAGGTTGGCGCGCGTTCGCCGCCGGGGAACTGCTGGTGGAATGGCGGATCGCCGCGCACCAGGTCGCCCAGATGCAGTAGCGCGAGCGTGTAGCTGATGGAGGGATTGTAGGAATAGACGCTACGAAAATTCTGTCCGAGCAGGAATGCCGGTCCGCCGGAAACCGGCAGCCACAGCTTGACCTGGTCGTCGGGCCGCGCGAACGCCGCGCCGTCGGCGCGCCGTATACCGAGCTCCTGCCACTTGGCGTAACTGCGCATGGTGCGGTTGTCGGCGAGCCGCGCCTGGCCGGCGGTGAGCTTGACCTCGCAGCCCCAGGCCTCGCCGCGGCGCCATTTGCCGCGCTCGACCAGATAGCGCGCGCTGCCGGCCAATGAATCGTCCGGCTTGCCGAACGGCGAGGCGCGGCCGTCGCGGTCGTAGTCGACGCCCATATTCAGCCACACCTCCGGCATCCATTGGGTGTGGCCCATGGCGCCGGCCCAGGAGCCGATCATGTCGGCGGGCTGCGCCCAGCCGCGGTCGATAATGGTGAGCGCGTTGAGCAATTCGGCTTCCCAATAAGCGCGCCGGCGCGGCTCGCCAAACGCCAGCGCCGCCAGCGCCGGGATCACGGGGCGCATATATTTCGTGTTGGTCACCACATCGCCGAACGACGACTCCATGCCCCACAGGCCGAGCAGCGTGTAGCGGTCGACGCCGTAGTCCTTTTCCACCCGCGCCAGCAAGCCGGCGTGTTCGCGCGCGCGTTCCTTGCCGGTATTGACGCGCCATTCCGAACAGCGGCGGTTGATGTATTGCCACATCTGTTCGGTGAATTCCGGCTGCGAGCGCTGCAGCGCATAGACGCTGGTGTCGGGGGTGACCGCGTTCATGACGCGGTTATAGGTCGCCTCCGATATGCCGCGCTTGATGGCGCGGGCGCGAAACCCGGCAACCCAATTCGCAAAGGCCGGCGACTGCGCCGCGATCGATGGTCCGCCGAATGCAAGACCTGTTGCTAGCCCGAGCGCGCCCGAAATCATGGCGCGGCGGGTCAAATAGGTTGCGGGCGGGATGGCGTCGGCAGGGGGGATTCGCGGCATGGCGTATTGTAGTCGCCGCGCCCGCGCAAACAAACCATTGAAATTAAGCCGTTACAAAATTGGCTAACGACGAACGGATCGTCAGTCCTTGGCCTTGGGCTTGCTCTTGTGACGGACGCGGGGGCGGCGCTGCTGCGGCTTCTCGCGTACGGCGGAACCTTCCAGCACTGCCGTGGGCGCTAGCGATGCCGCTGCGGGTCCCACGGCCGGGTTCAAGATGACCGGCGGCTTGTCGGGGATGGGCGGTGCCGGCTGTCCCGGTAGAATTTCGGTGCCGCGGCCGCCGATCAGGCGTTCATAGGCCGCGACCAGCGACATGTAGGGGTTGACCCACACCCAGCCGATTTTGGTGAAGACCTGAATGTTGAAATTGATGTGGTAGGAGGTGCCGTTCTCGTAATCGCCCCAGGTCGCAACCTTGCCGAGGATCTCGCCTTCGCTCACTTGCCGTCCGTTGAGCAGGCCTTCCGCATCCATGATATTCGGGTTCATGTGCAGATAGCGGAAGCGGACACGCTCGTTCTCGGTGTTGACGACGATATAGACGCCGATATTTCCCGGCAGGCGGCGAATGATGCCGTCATGCACGGCGGCGACCGTGTGGTGATAGGGCAGGCAGCGATCGGACCCCGCATTGAACAGCACGCAATTGGATGGACGGATATCCTGGCCTTGATGGCCGTAACCGCCGGGGCATTGGCCGACTAGAAAATCACGCAACTCGCAAAAATTATCGCGCCACGGATAGCTGAAATTCTCCGCGGTCGATTCATCGAACACCAGCGGCTTGTTATTGACCTTGCAATGGTATTTTGCGCCTTTTTTTCCCATCCGCCCGACCGTGCCGGTCCGGTAGCAATCGCCCCACGGCATGAACGATTGCGATATCACGTAACCCGGCGCATTCGCGATAGGAAACCGCATGCGGGAATAGACATTATAGTCGACGCGGCCCGGCATCTTTTTCCAGCCGGAATTCTCGATCAAATCGCCCGGGCTGTAATAGGTGAAATCCGACGGGGCCGCCGGACGGCTGAGATCGAATTTTGGCTGCGGGATTTTTGCCGGCGCGCCGCCCGCTATGCGCAACACATTCAAAAAACGCAGTGCCAGCGGATCGGCCTCCCGGCACGTCAGATGCTTGGACGACGGCCGCATATCGTAGCACTGGATCGACAGCACATAGGGCACGCCAAAGCGCTCGAACACGTAGCGCACATGCGCTTCGCTTAAAATTCTGCGGATGCCGGGAAACTGCTCGTCCAACCCCTTCGGGATGGCCTCTTTTTCCACATGATTGGACGGTTCGAGGCCGTAAATATAGGTCGCGCCCGATATCTCGAACATGATCGGCTTGTCGAAACGGAGTTTGAGCCCGTCTGCTTTATTGCTGAGCGTGAACGTCGCGTCGTAGCCGGCCGGGCCGGCCAAGAAGAATTTGGTCGGGTGGAAACCGCCGAAATATTTTTCCGAACTCGCCGCCTCCGGCTTGCCGGCTTCCACATCCTTGCGGAAGGCATCGATGTCGAACGGTAACAGCACCGGCACGGTGCTTTTGGCAATGCCGGCAAAGCGCTTTTCGGCGATGGCGTTGAGACGCGCGAAGGCTTCGGCCGGCGGCGCCGTCCCGGCATCGGGCAACGCCGCTGCCGCGGCGGCCCAATTGACGTCGCTCAGCGTGATGGCGGGACTTACCATCTCGCCCGCGGCCACGGGACCGGCAACCAGCAACGCAAAGCTTTGCAACGCAAGGCTTACAAGTACGGCGCGTTTCAATAGTAATCCCTCGTTCGGCCCGCAACTTAAGGGTATCGGGGCGTGGCATACAAGCCTTGCGCCCTGGTGTACGGTTCGCAGGCCTAGTGACGGGAGCAGCGTTCGGCATGACGGTCAATGAAGCGGGCAGGCTGGGGCAGGCGGGCGCCGATCGCGCGCCCGAGATCGTCGAGAGCGGCGGTACGGCGCGGCTGCATTTGACGCTGGCCACCACCGACTACGATCATGTGCGCGACGTTGTGAACGGCGCGGTGCGCGCCGAAGGCATCGTACTCACGGGTTTCACGCTGCCGGTCGAGGAAATCTTCTTCCGGTTCATCAAGAACCGCGAATGGGACATTTCCGAAATGTCCTTCGGCAAATTCATTGCTTTTACATCGCTCGGCAATTCGCCCTTCGTCGGCATACCGGTATTTCCGTCGCGCGTGTTCCGCCACTCGGCCTTCTATGTGCGCGCCGACCGCGGCATTTCGTCGCCCAAGGATCTGGAAGGCAAGAGCGTCGGCATTCCGGAATGGGCGCAGACCGCCGGCATCTACGCGCGCGGGTTCCTGGCGGAGACGGCCGGCGTCGATCTGCGCAAGATCAAATGGGTGCAAGCCGGCATGAACGAGGCCGGCCGCGAGGAGAAGGTCGAATTCAAGCTGCCGCCCGGCATCCAATACAGCCAGCGGCGCGACAGCAGCTTGAGCGCGATGTTGTTGTCGGGCGAAATCGATGCGGCGATTTCGGCGCGCGTGCCGGACGCCTTCGACAAAGGCGGCGGCAAGATCGCGCGGCTTTATCCGGACTATCGTAAAGACGAGGCGGCCTACCACGTCGCCACCGGAATTTTCCCGATCATGCATGTTATCGCCATGCGCCGCGCGGTGTTCGAGCGCTATCCCTGGGTGGCGATGAATTTGTTCAAGGCGTTCGATCAGGCCAAGGCGCGCAGCCTCGAGCGCATCCGTGATCTCACCGCGTCGCGCATTCCGGTGCCGTGGGCCTCCGCGATTACCGGCGAATTCTCTAAGGGCTTCGGCAAGGACTCGTTTCCCTATGGGCTGGGGCCAAACCGCAAGACGCTCGACGCGTTCTGCCGCTTCGCGCACGACCAGGGCGTCACCGCGAAAAAGCTCACGCCCGACGACCTGTTTCCCAAGGAAGTAAGGGCGAGTGTGCGAGTCTAATCCTTCGCGCGCTCGACGTAACTGCCGTCGGTGGTCATCACCACCACGCGCGTTCCCGCGACGACGTGGGTCGGCACCATGGTGCGCACGCCGTTTTCCAGGATCGCCGGCTTGAACGAGCCCGAGGCGGTCTGCCCCTTCATGGCGGGTTCGGTTTCCTTGATTTCCAGCGTCACCTTCTGCGGCAGCTCGATCGAGATTGCGATGCCCTCGTGGATGGCGAGTTGGACTTTCATGCCTTCCTGCAGATAGGCCGCCTGGTCGCCGACGATATCGGCTTGCAAGGCGACCTGATCGTAGCTCTTGTCGTTCATGAAATGGAAGCCATCTCCGTCCTGGTAGAGGTAGGAATATTCCACCTCCTCGACATGAGCGCGCTCGACCCCTTCGGTGGTCTTGTAGCGCATCTGGGTCTTCACGCCGTCGGAAATCCGGCGCATATCGATTTGCGTGGTGGGCGTGCCCTTGCCGGGATGAAAACTTTCCGCGTTGAGGACGACATAGAGCTTACCGTCGAGATCGACGATATTGCCTTTGCGGAGCTGGCTAGCGATGACCTTCACGGCAACAATCCTTAGGTGGGGGGCTGGTCTCAGGCGGGAGGCGAGTTTGCGGCTGCACCATAACGATCTTGGCGCGAGACGCCAGTCTTTCCATCTAGCGGTTTCATTGAGGTCAATGTGAGCGAAACCCCGCCGCTTTGGCTGCCCGGCCCGCATGCCGCCCGCAGGCCGCATCTGATGGCGCGCGCCCGCATTGCGGCGGTTTTGCGGGCGTGGTTTACCGCGCGCAACTTCACCGAGGTCGAGACCGCCGCTTTGCAGGTCTCGCCCGGCAACGAGACCCACCTGCATGCATTCGCGACCGAGCTGATCACACCCGGGGGCGAACGCCAGCCGCTTTATTTGCGCACCTCGCCAGAATTCGCCTGCAAGAAACTGCTGGTCGCCGGCGAGGCGCGGATTTTCGAGTTCGCCCGGGTGTTCCGTAACCGCGAGCGCGGCGCGCTGCATCACCCCGAATTCACGCTGCTGGAATGGTACCGGGCGAACGAGCCCTACAAGACGCTGATGGACGACTGCGCCGCGCTCATGGCCGAGGCCGCGCGCGCCGCCGGAACCAAGAAATTTTTGTTTCGCGGCAAGAGCGCCGATCCGTTTGCCGAACCGGAACGGGTGACCGTCGCCGAAGCATTTGATCGCTACGCGCGCGTCGATCTGTTGGCGACGGTGAGCGGCGGGCAGGGTGACCGCAATGCGCTTGCAGCCGCGGCGGCAAAGGCAAGCGTCAAGATTGCGGCCGATGATAGCTGGGGCGATATTTTCAGCCGAATTCTGGCCGAGCGCGTCGATCCGCATCTCGGCGTCGGGCGGGCGACACTATTATATGAGTATCCGCTGCCACTGGCGGCGCTGGCGCGCGCGAAAGCGGGTAGCGACAAGGTTGCCGAGCGGTTCGAGCTGTATGCCTGCGGTGTGGAACTCGGCAATGCATTCGGCGAACTCACCGATGTCAGCGAGCAGCGCGCGCGCTTTGAGGTCGCGATGAATGAGAAGCAACGCACCCACGGTGAGCGCTATCCGGTCGACGAGGACTTTCTGGCCGCGCTCGGGCAAATGCCGCAAGCCTGCGGCATCGCGCTCGGTTTCGACCGGCTGGTGATGCTGGCGACTGGCGCACAACGCATCGAGCAGGTGATATGGACGCCGGTGACCGAGCCTTAAACGAATACGAAGAGGGACTAACGATGCCTACTCTTAGAACCGCTGCTCAAATTTGCGATCATGGTTTTGCGCCGCGTGACCAACTGCCGGCACTCGAAGCGGTCGCCGCGCGTTATGCGGTGGCGCTGCCGCCGGCGCTTGCCGAACGGATCGACCGCACCGATCCCCACGACCCGATTGCGCGTCAGTTCGTTCCCGATGTGGCGGAGCTCGATCGCCGGCCCGAGGAACTGAGCGATCCGATCGGCGACGACGCGCACAGTCCGGTGGAAGGCATCGTGCATCGTTATCCCGACCGCGTGCTGCTCAAGCTTACGCATGTTTGCGCGGTCTATTGCCGGTTCTGCTTCCGCCGCGAGATTGTCGGGCCCGGCAAGCCGAATGCGCTGTCACCGGCGGCGCTTGCTCGGGCGCTCGATTACATTCGCGTGCATAGCGAAATATGGGAAGTGGTCCTGACCGGCGGCGATCCGCTGGTGCTCTCCGTGCGCCGTCTGCGCGCGGTGATGAAAGAACTGGCGGCCATCGACCACGTCAAAGTCGTGCGCATCCACACCCGCGTTCCGATTGCCGATCCGGCGCGCATCACGCCCGATCTGGTGCGGGCGCTGAAGATCAAAGGCAAAGCGACTTACGTTGCCGTGCATGTCAATCATGCGCGCGAATTGACAGCGCAAGCACGTGCGGCCTGTGCACGCATGGCCGATGCCGGCATTCCGCTGCTGGCGCAATCGGTGCTTCTGGCGGGCATCAACGATACGCCACAGGCGCTGGTCGATCTGATGCGCGCTTTGGTCGAATGCCGGATCAAGCCGTATTATTTGCACCACGGCGATCTGGCGCCCGGCACGTCGCATCTGCGCACCGGCATTGCGGCCGGCCAGGACTTGATGCGTCAGCTTCGCGGGCGGCTGTCGGGCCTATGCCAGCCGGCTTATGTGCTCGATATTCCGGGCGGTCACGGCAAATCGCCGATCGGCCCGAATTATATCGAGCGCGGTACACCGAATGGCGGCGAGAATTTCGTCGTCGAGGATTTCAATGGGCGGCGGCATCAATATCCGCCGCTGTAATTCTGCCGCTGTAATTCTAGTGGCGGATCGACATCAGATCGAACAGCGCCGCGGCCACCGCGAGGCTGGCGAAGCCGATGAACACGACGGCGACCACGGCGTTACCAACAAAGGTCACGTCGCGCCGCAACGCTGCCACTACGTTCTGTCTTTTGATCATGACCTGATGCTCCGTAAGAGCCGACTGCAGGACAACGCAAATGTACCCGCTAGAGCGGGATGATTTAAGGCCGAATCGGATTTTGCTTCCTAAACCGCCTGCGCTCTGATTCAACATGCTGACTGGATCGGAGGCCAGCATGGATGGGAAAGCCATTTTCTGTCGATCTTCGCGAGCGGGTGGTTGCCGCGGTTG
>SHVM01000011.1 GCA_009694265.1 Pseudolabrys sp. | reverse complement strand
GTGCCGGCCGGCGCCAGAATCATCTGTGAGGTTTCCACCACCGCATTGGGAACGCCGGCCTCCACCATGGTCGGCACGTCTCGCATGTCGTGCCATTTCTCGGCGCCGGTCTGCGCCAAAGCCTTCAGCGTGCCGGCGTTGATGTGGCCGATCAATCCGGCGATGCTGACCGCGGCGATGTCGGTGGTGCCGGCGAGCGCCGCCTGCAACGAGGGCGCGGCGCCCTGGAACGGCACATGCGTCATTTCGATGCCGGCGCGCAGCTTCAACAGCTCGACCGCCAGATGCGAGACGCTGCCGACGCCGGGCGAGGCATAGGTGATCTTGCCTGGATCCTTCTTCGCCTTCGCAATCAGGTCGGCGATGCTGGTAATGCCCGAGGCCGGCCGCGTGATGATGGCGTTAGGCGCGGCGCCAAGATAGGCGACGGGCGCGAAATCCTTGAGCGGATCGTAGGCGACATTCTGAACGCTCGGATTGATCAGCGCCACGCCGGTGACGACCACCAGCGTGTAGCCGTCGGGCGTGGCGCGCGCGCCGTAAGTGAGCCCGATATTGCCGACCGCGCCGGCGCGATTCTCGACAATGACGCTCTGACCCAGTTTCGGCGCCAGCTCCGCCGCCAGCAGCCGGCCGAGCAGATCGTTGGGCCCGCCGGGCGGAAACGGCACGACGATGGTGACGGTGCGTTCGGGCCAGGCGGCGTAAGCCGGGCCAGCCAGCAGGCCGAGCAGCGCCAGCGCGCTGAAAACCATCGCTGCGATTGTCTGAAGTGTCTTCCTCACGTGCGCTTCTCCCATCGGCTGAAGGCTCGTTGACCGGCCTTCGTTGCCTTGGATGGTAGTTCAATGACGGCGCGGCGTTGAGTCCTTGCCAGGCCCTGGTGTTAGGCCTTGGTCTTGCCATCTGATATGTTATATTGTTACATTATGGTTCGCCGCGCTAAATCAGGGTTTCCCAGCCATGAAGGTCGCCTCACTCACTCTCGCCCTGCTGCTTGCCCTCGCCTGCGGGCAGCCCGCCCGCGCCGCTGACGACAAGCTCGCCGTGGTGGCGGCGGAGAATTTCTATGGCGACATCGCCCGCCAGATCGGCGGCGACCGGGTCACGGTCGTCAGCATCATGAACAATCCCGAGCAGGACCCGCATCTGTTCGAAACCACGCCCGGCGTGGTGCGCCAGATCGCGGACGCGCGCATCGTGATCCTCAACGGCGCCCATTACGATCCGTGGATGGAGAAGCTTCTGGCCGCCGCGCCGCGGCCAAACCGCAGCGTCATCAACGCCGCACTACTCGTTGGCGCGAAAGCCGGCGACAATCCGCATCTGTGGTACGCGCCCGCGACCATGCCGGCGGTCGCCAAGGCATTGGCGACCGCTTTCAGCAAGGCCGATGCGGCGCATGCGAGCGGCTATGCGAGCCGGCTGGCGGCGACGCTGGCCTCGCTCGATCGTATCGGGCAGCGCGTAGCGCTTATCAAAACCAAGCACAATAGCCAAGCGGTTACCGCCACCGAGCCGGTGTTCGGCCCGATGGCCGAGGCGCTCGGACTGACCATGCGCAACCAGCGTTTCCAGCTCGCGATGCAGAACGATACCGAACCGAGCGCGCGCGACATCGCGGCGTTCGAGACCGATCTCAAACAGCACAAGGTCAAGGTACTGCTCTACAATGCCCAAGTGTCGGCGAAGCTGACGCTGCGGCTGCTCGATATCGCCAAGGCAGCGAAGGTGCCTGTGGTCGGCGTGACCGAGACGCAGCCGACGAATGTCTCGTTCCAGGACTGGATGCTCGGGCAGCTCGACGCGCTCGACAAGGCGCTGAGCGGGCCCTCTTCATGACCGCCGTCGTCGAACTCGACCACGCCACCATCAAGATCGGCACCCATACCGTCTTGGCGAATGTGAGCTTTGCGATTCAAACCGGTGAATTCATCGGCGTGCTCGGGCCCAATGGCGCCGGCAAGACCACGCTGATGCGCTCCATTCTCGGCCTGCTGCCGCCGAGCGCCGGAACGCTGCGCGTGTTCGGGCGCACGCCGGAATGCGGCGACCGCACCATCGGCTATCTGCCGCAATTGCGCACCGTGCTGCCCGACTTGCGCGTGCGCGGCCTCGATTTCATCGGCTCGTCGCTCAATGGCGAACGCTGGGGCCTGCCGCAGCTTTCGCGCCAGGACGCCGGCATGATCGAGCAAACGCTCGACGCGGTCGGCGCGCGTGAACTGGCCAATCGCCCGCTGTCTGACATGTCGGGCGGCGAGCGTCAGCGCCTGTTGCTGGCGCAGTCGCTGATGGGCAATCCTAAGCTTCTCCTGCTCGACGAGCCGCTGATCAGCCTCGACGCGCGCCACCAGGAGGTGGCAATCAATGTCGTCAAACAGGTCTGCCGCGAACGCAAGATCACCGTGCTGTTCAGCGCGCACGAACTCAACCAGTTGCTCGGCGCCATCGATCGCGTGCTCTATCTCGGCAACGGTCAAGCGGTGCTCGGCACCGTCGAGGAAGTGGTGACCGCGCCGGTGCTCTCAAAGCTCTACGGCACCGAGATCGAAGTGGTGCGCGCCGGCGGCCACATCTTCGTCATGTCGCATGGCAGCGATGTCGAGCGCGCCGATCACATGCACGATCACGCCGGTCACGATCATGGGCATGGGCATCATCACTGACATGTTCGCCTATGAATTCATGAACAATGCTTTCGCCGCCGCCGGCATCGTGGCGGTGGTGTCCGGCATTGTCGGCTTCTTCCTGGTAATGCGCGGGCAGACCTTTGCCGGCCATGCGCTGTCGCATATCGGTTTTGCCGGTGCGACCGGCGCCGGCTTGATCGGACTGGCGCCGCTGTGGGGCCTGCTTGGATTTACGCTAGCCGCCGGCATCGCGATGGGCGCGTTGAGCGAGCGCATCAGCAACCGCGACGTCGCCATCGGCGTCGTGCTGGCGCTGGCGCTTGGCTTCGGCCTCTTGTTCCTGCATTACCATACGTCGTTTGCCACGCAGGCGACCGCGCTGCTGTTCGGTAATGTGCTGGCCGTCGATCACCAGATGATCGCAACGCTGGCTGTGCTCGGCGCCATTACATTGGCCGCGCTCGCCGCCATCATGCGTCCGTTGATCTTTGCGAGTTTGCAGCCGGAACTGGCCGAGGCCAAGGGCGTGCCGCTGCGCTTCGTGTCGACCGCCTTCCTGGCGATCGTCGCGCTCGCGGTGTCGGAATGCGCGCAGATCGTCGGCGTGCTACTGGTGTTCACGCTGATGGTAGGCCCACCCGCCGCCGCGCAGCGCGTCACCACCGGCTTGCGCAGCGGGCTCATCATGTCGGCGTTACTGGCGCTGGCGGAGGCCTGGCTTGGCATCACCATCGCCTATTACTCCGACTGGCCGGTCAGCTTCTGCATCACCATGCTCAGCGCGCTCGGCTATTTCGCCTGCCTCGTGGCGTCGTCATGGCGGACGCAGCCGCGGCACGCGCACTAGCCAAAATGCAAACGGCCCCGCCGAAGCGGGGCCGTCACAAATGCCGATGCAAACAAGGCTACATCTTCGCGCCGTGTTCGTTCATGTATTTCACCGCGCCCGGATGCCACGGGATCGGCGAATAGGACTTGACCTGATTTGACATCAGGAAGTTCTTGGCTTCGCCATGAACCGCGACCAGATCCGCCTTCTTGTCGAAGACGGTCTTGACGATGTTGTAGGCCTCCTGATCGGTCATCTTGGCGTTGGAGACGAGGATGTTCCACACCACGGTGTTCTTGTTATCGGTAGTCTGCCCCGGATAGGTGCCGGACTTGATGGTGCTGCCGGCATAGAGATCGCCGTACTTCTTGTTCATTGCGCCGGCGAGGTCGGCGTGGTCGATCAGCTTGATCTTGACGCCGGGGGTGGCGGCGAGATCGGTCACCGCCGCGGTCGGCAGGCCGCCGACCCAGAAATACGCGTCGATCTTACGATCTTTCAGCGCGTTGGTGGACTCGGCGACGCCGAGCCGTTCACGCTTCATGTCCTTGTCCTTGTCGAGACCGGCCGCCTCAATGACGCGGAACGCCATCACTTCGGTGGCGCTGCCGCCCGAGCCGGTGGAGATGCGCTTGCCCTTGAGGTCCGCCATCTTTTCGATGCCGGTGCCTTCGATGGTCACCACGTGCATCTGGTTAGGATAAAGCACCATCAAGGTGCGCACCGGCACTTCGGTGCCTTTGAACTTGTCCTGACCCTTGTAGGCGTCAAGCGCGGCATCGACCATGACGAAAGCAAGCTCGCTGCCGCCGGAATTGATCAGTTTGAGATTGTCGACCGAGCCGCCGGTGACTTCCGCCGTCGCCTGCAAGCCGGGAATGGTTTTCGAGAGCACATTGGCGAGGCCGCCGCCAAGCGGATAGTAAACACCGCCGGTTCCGCCAGTGGCGATCGAGATCGCGCGCTGCTGGGCGATTCCCGCGCCGGTGACCAGCACGCCGCCGATCACCAATGCCAATGCCACCAGTTCTTTTCGCACGTGTCCTTTGGATAGCCTGTTCAACATCGCGTCCTCCGTTATATTTGGTTATTGCCGGTTTGTTTCAGCCGCCGGCTTAAGTGGAACGAACCTCTGTTTTAGCAAAATAGCCGCCCCCAAGACCAGCCCGAACGGCGCCGGATGCGGCACGTCGAGGCCGGTGATGGCCTCCGCCATGCCCTCGAGCAGGCTTGGGAACACCAGCAGAAGTCCGGACAACAGCCACAAAGCGCGTTCGATGTGGGTATTTTTGCGCAGCGCCCAGTTCTGCGCCGCCGCGGCGAGCGCGCCCAGGCCGATCCCGGTCTTCAGCGTGACCCAGATAATATCGTAGATCGAGCCGTCCTTCGGGATCTTCATCAGCAAGCCGATACCCTGCGGATCGAGCACGAAGACGAATGGCACCAAGAACGCCGGCAACGTGTATTTCCACGCCTGCATCGTCGTTACGTAAGGATCGCCGCCGGTGATCGCCGCCGCCGCGAAGGGCGACAGCGCGGTCGGCGGCGACACTTCCGAGAGCACCGCATAATAGAAGATAAACATATGCGCTGCGAAATCCGGCACGCCGAGCTTGGTCAAGGCCGGCGCCGCGATCACCGCGCAGATGATGTAGGACGCCGTCACCGGAACCGCGAGGCCGATCACCCAGACGATCAAACAAGTGTAGATCGCAGTAAGAAGAAGACTTCCTCCGGCATAGTCAATCACGATCGATGAGAATTTCAGCCCCAATCCGGTGAGCGTGACGATGCCGACGATGATGCCGGCGGCGGCGCAGGTGGTCGCCGCGCTGAGCACGCCAATCGAGCCGTCGGCCATGGCGGCCGTGAGCTTTTTCGACGACGGCACGATTTTCTGGCCGGCGGCGGTCAGGCCGACAATGGCCAGAACGGCGATCAACATCAGAATTAGCATCGGGAAGTAGGCTTCGAACAATGCCGCGAAGGCCGACGTCCCGATTGGCGGGATCGAGAACAGCGCGGCGGCGACGAAGCCGATCACCAACAGCGGCATCAGAACATTTCGCGGACCGAGCGTTGTCTCGGGCGCGAGCGCGCTCATCCCGAAGGCCAGCACGGTCGAATAGAACACCGAGAGCATCGGCGAATATCCGATCACCATGAAGATAACGACCGCGACCAGCGAGACGAAATGGAAGCCATAACGCTTCGTCATCTCCCAGACGGTCATCTCGGCCTTGAACACCACCTCGTGGGCGCCGAAACGCAGCGAGTCGAGCTCGACCATGAACAGCAGCGAGAGGTAGTAGAGCAAGGTCGGGATGGTCGCCATCCAGATCACGTCGAGATAGCTGATCTTGAGAAACTCGGCGATCAGAAACGCGGCGGCGCCCAACACCGGCGGCGAGATGATGGCGCCAAGTCCGCCGGCGGCCAGCAAGCCGCCGCCAGCGTTCGGCTCAAAGCCGGCCTTCTTGAGCATCGGCCACGCCACCGTACCGATCATCACGGTGGTGGCGACGCCCGAGCCCGACGGCCCGCCGAGCAGAAACGACGAGGTCACCACGGCGCGGCCGGCGCTCGACGGTTTGTTGCCCATGACGCCAAGCGAGAAGTCGATGAAGAATTTACCGGCGCCGGAGTGAAACAGGATGGCGCCGTAGATCGTGAACATGATGATCAAAGTCGCGGACACGTCGACCGGGACACCGAAAATGCCTTCCAGCGTGATGAACAGATGGCCGACCAGGCGCGCGAGGTCGTAGCCGCGATGCGTCCACGGCGGCGGCAGGCTCGGTCCGAAATAGGCATACAGGATGAAGCACACCGCGACGAAGGGCATGATCCAGCCGGTCGTGCGCCGTGCCGCCTCCAGCACCAGCACGATGAAGATGGCGCCGAGAATGACGTCCCATTTTTCCGGCACCGCGGCGCGGTCGGTGAAATCGTCGCCTTGCATGATCGCATAGACAATGACCACGATCCCGAGCAGCGGCGGGATCACGTCGAACCACATAATGCGATTGCGGAAACGATCGGCGACCGGGAACAGCAGGAAGCTCAACAGCAGCACGAAGGCGACGTGGGTATAACGCAGCGCTATCGTCGGCACGATGTCGTAGGCGGCGTAAAGATGGAACAGCGTCATGGCGACGGCGATCGCCGTCACGACGATGCCCGTCCAGCCGGTGAGCCGGTTGCCGGCGCCTTCTTCTTGCGCAACGTATTCTTCGGCCTTGCGCAGGGCTTCCGCGGAAATCCCCGAATCGGCCTTTAATTCCTCAGCCATCGTTTCCCCCGCAGCGCCGGCCGCAATGCGGCCAGCGGAGCAAAAAATGTTATGGGCCGGAATTCATTCCAGCCGCCGTTCAAGAAGCTATGCGTGAACTCTCCGCCCCCTGTTGAGCCTAACACGATTGGCGGCCATGCAAAATGTGTGAAATTTTGAGGGAAAACGCCGCCCAGGACCGACCCGGTGACGTTTCCCACCGGTCCGTGATAGGCAGACGGTCATGAGAGAATCTGCCAAACGCGCCATCTGCATCGGCGAGGCGATTGTGGAACTCGCCCGCGGCGGCGACGGCCGCTTCGCGCTGGCGAGCGCCGGCGATACCTTCAACACCGCGATCTATCTGGCACGCGCCGGCGTGCCCGTGGCCTTCGCGAGCGCCCTTGGCGACGACCCGTTTTCCGACACGATCGTCTCGCTGGCAAAAGCGGAAGGCATCGATACCGATCTGATCCTGCGTGCGCCCGGTCGGCTGCCCGCGCTGGCGCTGGCCGACGCGGACATGAAAGGCGAACGCCGCACGCATTACTGGCGCGATGCGGCGCCGGCTGGCGAGCTGTTCGAACTGCCGCAATGGAGCCGCATCGCGGAAAGCCTGCTGGGTGCGCGGCTGATCTATTTCTCCGGCATCACGCTCTCGCTCTATTCCAATGCCGGGCTTGGGCGTTTCCTGGCCGCGGTCGAACTCGCGCGCGGCAGCGGCGCTAAAATCGCCTTCGACGGAAATTTCCGCCCGCGGGCATGGCACGGCGACCTCACCCGCACCCGCACGGTGTTTGCCGAGGCGCTCAAGCGCGTCGATATCGCGCTGCCAGCCTATGACGACGAGGCGGTGCTGTGGGGCGATCCAAGTCCTGAGGCAACCATCGAACGGCTGCAGGCGTTCGGCATCAATGAAATCGTCGTCAAGAACGGGCCGAACAGCGCGCTGGTCGCCAGCCCAGGCGAGCGCGACGCCGTGCCGGTGCCGGAAGTGGTGGTGCCGGTCGATCCGACCGCGGCCGGCGACGGTTTCAATGCCGGCTATCTCGCCGCCCGGCTTTTCGGGCGCAACCCCATGGAAGCCGCCACGGCCGCGCACAAGCTCGCCGGACAAGTCATCCGCCATCGCGGCGCGATCGTGCCGCGCATGGGGGCGGCGGTGCATTAGCGCATGATCCCGAAAAGCATGTCCTCGACTTGATCGGGGATGGGCATCGGTTTTCGGGAAAAGCTCATGCGCAAGCAAGTAAAGAAAAAAGAACCATGAAATACTAAATCACTTTCGCGATTGCAGCCTGTGCCGGATTCTATCTGTTCGGCGCCCAAGCCGCGCTCGCTCAGCCCATGCGTTGCAGCGGCGAGCGAAAAACCTGTATTTCCAATTGCGAGAAAAATATCAATCGCGCGGTCGCTTCGAAATGCGTGGCCACCTGTCACCTCAGTCAATCGATTTGCATGCGAACCGGCCGCTGGGACAGCGGCACCAGCCGGTATTGCGGCCTGATGAAACAGTAGCGAAACGTCACGGTCGCCCCAGCATCATCGCCAGCACCGCCGCAATGAAAGGCAACGGCAGCGACACCGCCGCGCGCAGCCAGACGATGCGCGCCGGCATCAGCGGCATTTCCCATATCACCAGCCGGTGGATCGCATAGAGCGCCCAGGCGGTGGAATAAGCGATCACCTGCGGCGCGCCGGCGCCGCTTTTGAGCGCGGTGGCGCCGATGGAAAAACCGACCACCGGCCCGCCCGGCGTCAGCGCACCGCCAAGCGTGGCGAGCAGGACGCCGGTAAATCCCGATTCCGGGCCGAACCACTGCGCCACCAGGGCGTTCGGCAGCACATCGGCGATATAGCCGGAACCGACGACGCCGATGCTGATGCGCGGCAACAGGAGAATAAATTCGGTGGCACCATTGCGCAGGCCGTCATTGAGCAACACGCGGCCACGCGACGCGGCGAGCAGCGCCAGGGCGGCGACCGCAAGCCAAAGCAGGATGTTGATGGCTAAGGTCACGGACTTTTTTGCTCCCGTGCGAAGCCGGCCCGCACCGCGATCCGCGCCAGCAGCCCTGCGATGATCGGCAGCGGCAATGCCTCAACGATGCGCCAAATCACAAATTCGGTGCCGAAGAACGGCAACTCCCAGACCAGTGCGCGCGTATAGCCGATCAGCGACCAGCTCACGATGAAGGTGACCACCGCGCCGGCATCGGCCCCCATCACAAGAAAAGCGCCGGCCACCGGAAAAATCGTGATGGGGCCGCCGGGCATTATGAAACCGAAGGCTGCCGCGATCAGCAGACCGGTGAAACCGGATTCATGCCCGACCCAGCGCGCCACCTGCTCGCGCGGCAGCAGCAGCGTGACAAAGGCGCCGATCAGGCAACCCGCCAGAACCTTAGGGGCCATCTCGCCGAACAGCGAAAGGTCGTTTACCAGAATGGCGAGGAAATGGTCGCGGCCGCCCCGCCAATAGACCATGGCCGCGGCGCCTAGCGAGATCGCGGCGATCGCCGCCGTCGACCAGTCGAATGCGCGCCGGCGGCGGCGTTGCGGGGCGGGATCTGAAGACAATGGTAGATCGCCGGCTGACGGTTAAGGGACGGCATCCTGCGCGGATAGCGCACAGCTTTCAAGCCAGCGTCTTGTTGACCATGCCCGCCACCGCCGGTTACTTTCTCCGCAATGGGCTATCTCATCGTGTTTCTCGGCGGCGGTGTAGGAGCTGCGCTCCGCCACGGCGTTAATATCGGCGCGGCGCGTCTGCTTGGACATGCGTTTCCCTACGGCACGCTGCTCATCAATGTCAGCGGCTCGTTCATCATGGGTCTGATCGCCGCCTATTTCGCCTTCAAGGGCGACGCCTCGCAGCACTGGCGGCTGTTTCTCACCACCGGCATCCTCGGCGGCTACACGACATTTTCGGCATTCTCGCTCGACGCCGCCCTGCTTTATGAGCGGGGCGAAGTCGGCATGGCGGCGCTCTATGTCGCCGCTTCGGTAGCACTGTCGATTGCGGGACTGTTCGCCGGCTTCGCGCTGGTGCGCAATTTTACGTGAGGGGCCGCAGGCCGAGCTTATCCAACAGCGCCATGTCGCTATCGCGGCCGGGGTTTGGCGTGGTGAGCAGCTTGGGCCCATAGAAGATTGAATTGGCGCCGGCGAGAAAACACAGCGCCTGCGTCTCCTCGCTCATGTCCTCGCGGCCGGCTGAGAGCCGCACCATGGATGCCGGCATGCAGATGCGCGCGACCGCGATGGTGCGCACGAAATCGAGCGGATCGAGCTTGGCCGCATTTTTCGCAGCGGTAGCAAGCGGCGTGCCTTCCACCTGCACCAGCATATTGATCGGAACGCTTTCCGGATGCACCGGCAGCCCGGCCAATGTCGTGATCATGCCGACGCGGTCCTCCAGCCCCTCGCCCATCCCGACAATGCCGCCGCAGCAGACATTGATGCCGGCCGCCCGCACGTGTTCGAGCGTATCGAGGCGGTCGCCATAGGTGCGGGTGGTGATGATGGCGCCGTAATATTCCGGCGAGGTATCGAGGTTGTGGTTGTAATAATCGAGGCCGGAGGCTTTAAGCCGCGCTGCCTGATCGCCCGTCAGCATGCCGAGCGTGGCGCAGGTCTCGAGACCCAGCGCCTTCACGCCCTCGACCATGGCGCAGACATTGTCGAGTTCGCGGTCCTTGGGCGAACGCCAGGCCGCGCCCATGCAGAAGCGCGAGGCGCCGCCGGCCTTGGCCGCACGCGCTTCGGTCAACACCGCGTCGAGGCTCATGAGTTTCTCGGCCGCAACCCCGGTGTCGTAGCGCGCGGCCTGCGGGCAATAGGCGCAATCCTCCGGGCAGCCGCCGGTCTTGATCGACAGCAGGGTCGAGATCTGCACTTCGGCGGGGTCGAAATGCTCCCGGTGCGTTACCGCCGCGCGAAACATCAATTCCGGAAACGGCAGAGCGAACAGCGCCCGCACCTGCTCACGCGTCCAGTCGTGGCGCGGCGGGATTGAGCCGGGCTGCGGCCTATGGTCGTGAGCAAGCGACATTCATTGACCTTTCGCGACAAGCCTTTCGTGGCTTGCGATGGCGGCTTTCTGACCTACGACGCGACCCGATTTATATCAATATTGGCGATCCTATTGGCAAAAATTCCGCCGCATTGAGCGCGCAATAGTGGCGTGGTAGACTTATGCCTTGCGAAAAATCGGGTAGCAATCATGGCAATCATGCGATCGTTAATCGTCGGAGCGGTCATGGCGGGATGCCTTACCGGCCCTGTCTATGCCCAAGTGAAGAAGGAGGCGAGCCCTATGCAACTCGAGGAAGAGCAGAAGAAAAGAGACGCCGAGGCGATCGACCGGCAATATAAATCGACGCTCGATCGGACGCGTAAGGAAACGACCGAGACCCGCGCGAACGATCCGTGGTCGAACATGCGCGGCACCGATAATTCCAAAACCAAACGCTAGCGCGCATGATCCCGAAAAGTGGGAACCGGTTTTCGGATAAGATCATGCGCAAGCAAAGTATGCGCGAATGAACAGGCACCGCATCGGCAGGTTTGTCGCGGTAGTCGTCGGCGCCGCCGTGTTGTACGGGCTCGGACAGGGCCTCGGCACGCAATTATACATCGCCATACCGGCCGGCGTGCTCGCCTATATCGGCACGCTATTCGCGTTCATGATGCTGATGCCGGACAGCCAACCGAAATGATTTACCAGCGGTAGTGACGGCCCCAGCCGCGGCGGTAATACGGACCGTAACCATAGTAATAAGGCCGCGGTTCGTAATAGACCGGCGGGCCGACGATAACCTCCTCCGGCTCATAGACATAAACCGGCGCCCGCGCGGCGCGAGGCTGCGGCACGCGGCCGCTCATGTCGAGCGCGCTCTGAATGGCAAAGCCGCTTTTGTCCTGAAAAGTGACCGCGCACCAACCGCCGGTGCATTCGCCGGCGTCGATCAGACTGCCGCCGGGAATTTTAGCGACAATCTCGCTGGTGGTGCCGGGTGCGGCGCGCAGGTTGACGGTCGAAGCCACAAAAGCTGGCTTTGCCAGTGCGCCCGTTGCCGCGCCCAACAGAACGGCCAGACTTAGTATATGCGGGGTATATCTCATGGCCCTGCTCGCTCTCTGGTTCATGCCTAAGCTGAGTTTAGCACCGAAGTCCGCCGACATCATCAGCCCGCAAAAGCGGCGGGATCGGGGCGGCCCGCTACAACCCCTGCAAAAACGAAACCGCTTCCAAGCCCGCAATCCGCCCGAATACGAAGGCGCGCAGGACCGAAACCGCGTTGGGGGCGGTCGCATAGAAATGCCCGGTGATTTCGCCGGCGGCATAAAGGCCGGGGATCGCTAAGCCGTCGCGCAGCACGCGGGCGGAGGCGTCTGTCGCCAGGCCGCCAAAGGTATAGGCAACCGCGCCGACCAGCGGATAGGCCAAAAACGGCGGCTCTTGAATCGTGCGGGCCCAATTCGATTTCGGCGGTTGAAGCGTGTGACTGGCGGCAAGCCCATCGCAGCGCGTGGCGTCGAATGTGTTCGGGTCGCCGGTGCAGGCCGCGTTGTAGACCGCCACCGTGGCGGCAAGCTTATCGGCATCGACGCCAATAAGTTTAGCAAGCTCTGCAAGCGTGCCGGCGCTCACCGGCGGCACCTCGGAGCGAATGGCGCGCTCATAGCCTTGGATCGCAAGCAGGCGGCTGTCGAGAATGGCAAAGGCGATGCTGCCGGGCACCTTGAAATGCATGCCGCGCGCAAACCATTCCCAGGTCTCGTGCACGAGGCCGTAGCCCTCGTCGAAAAAACGCTGGCCGTGCTTGTCGACCACAATGCCATAGGGATAGACCAGCACGACCGGCGCGGAATTCTTCGAACGTGCGTCGACCGGCTCGGCATGCATGCCGTTCCAATCGCCACTAAGCGCGGCACCGAGCGCGACGGCCATTTTGATGCCGTCGCCGGTGTTGAATTTTCCGCCGGGCGATATCAGCCGCATGGTCTGCGCGCCCTCGCCGAAGTGTTCGCGCATCGCGGCGCCGTCGCCCTCGAAGCCACCGCTGCAAAGAATTACGGCCGAGGCTTCAAGCGTTTCCTGCACGCCATCATGCGTCACGACCAGGCCGGTGACGCGGCCGCGCTCGCTGGTGAGCGCTTGTGCCGCGCAATTGTAACGGAAAATAACGCCGGCCGCTTTGGCGGCGAGCGCGAGCTGCTTCACCACGGCCGGACCGCCACCCTCCGGCTGAATGCGCGGCGGGCCTTTGGCGAGATAATAGACCGGCTGAATGAAGGTGACGCCTTGGGCGGCGATCCACTTCACCGTCGCCGGCGCTTCCTTGGCGAGGCGGGCGAAATAGGCTTCGTCGCCCTGATGTTGCGTGGCGGTGAGCATGTCGTGCACGAAGCTCGGCTCGACGCGGTCGGGCGAGGCCATGCGCATATAAGACGGCGACCAGCGCGTGTTGCCGCCGGCCTCTTGTTCGGACGCCTTGTCCACCAGCGTGACGCGAATGCCGCGCGCTGCTTGCGCCGCCGCCAGCGCTGCGGCGAGCCCCGCGGCGCCCTGACCGACCACGATGATGTCATGCGATTGTGCATTCATACGGCGTTAGAGATAGCACGCAAAATCTCCGCTGCCATCGCTTGCCTGAGGGCTTGCCCGATCCCTTGGCCTCGTGAGACAAGCCGCTATGCCCAAGCCCGCACCCGACGACGCCCCGCCCGACCGTCTGTGCAACGATCCGCGCAGTCCCTATTTCAACGCCGAGGCGCTGGAGCGCGATGTCGGCATCCGCTTCAAGGGCGTCGAGAAGACCAATGTCGAGGAATATTGCGTGAGCGAAGGCTGGGTGCGCGTCGCCGCCGGCAAGGCCACGGATCGCTACGGCAATCCGCTGACCATCAAGCTCACCGGCGCGGTCGAGCCCTATTTCAAGAACAAGAAGCCGGGTTGAGGCGGCCCCGATGGATGACGGCGATGTCAGCGATCAGATTGCGCTGCTCGAAGACCGCATCGAGCGCTTGAGCGAGTCGATCGAGCGCTGCGGCAAGATCGCCGTGGGCGCCAAGATAGCCATCGCGGCAGGCAGCGTCTGGTTCGCGCTCGCTCTGATTCGGATCTTTCCGTTTAATCCGACCGCCTTTGTCGCGGCAACAACGGCCGTACTCGGCGGCGTTGTGCTGCTGGGATCGAATTCGACCACCTGGACGCAGATGGACACGGAACTACACACCGCCGAGGCGGCGCGGGCGGACTTGATCGGGGGGATTGAGTTAAGGGTGGTCGGCGAGAACGTGCGGACGGTGCATTAGTGCAAAACCAGCCGCGCTCTTTCTTCCCCTCTCCCCTTGCGGGAGAGGGGAAGAAAGCCTACTCCGCCGCCTGTTGCCGCGACCCGGCCGCTTCCACCTTCGCCGCGCAGAATTTGAATTCCGGAATCTTGCCGAACGGGTCGAGCGCCGGGTTGGTCAGGATATTGGCCGCCGCTTCCACGAAGGCGAACGGGATGAAGATCACGCCATCCGGAATGGCGTCGTCCTGGCGCGATGCCAGTTCGACCTCGCCGCGCCGCGTGGTGACGCGCAGCTTGTCGCCGGGCTTGAGCCCGAGGCTCGTAAGCGTGCCGCGCGACACCGAGGCGCAGGCGGAGGGCTCCAGCGCGTCGAGCACGGAAGCGCGCCGCGTCATGGCGCCGGTGTGCCAATGCTCAAGCTGGCGGCCGGTGGTGAGGATGAACGGGTAGTCGTGGTCCGGCGACTCGTCCGGCGGCGTGAGTTTCGCAGCCACCAGTTTGCCCATGCCGTTCGGCCGCGGGAAGCCCTTGTCGAACACCACATCGTGGCCGGGCTGATCCAGTGCGTCCGTCGGATAGGTGACGTGGTCCTCACGCTCCACGCGATCCCAGGTGATGTTGTCGAGCGCCGGCATCAGCCGCGCCATCTCCTCGAACACTTCGCTGGCGTGCTTGTAGTTCCATTTCTCGCCCATGCGCTGCGCGAGATCCTGGATGATCCACAGGTCCTGGCGCGTCTCGCCCGGCAGCGGCAGCGCCTTGCGGCCCATCTGCACCTGTCGATTGGTGTTGGTGACGGTGCCGTCTTTTTCCGGCCAGGCCGAGGCCGGCAGGATCACGTCGGCATAGGAGCAGGTCTCGGTGAGGAAGATGTCCTGCACCACCAGACACTCGAGATGCGCGAGGGCGGCGCGCGCGTGGTTCAAATCGGGGTCCGACATCGCCGGATTTTCACCCATGATGTACATGCCCTTTATCTCGCCGGCGTGCACCGCGTCCATGATCTCGACCACGGTCTTGCCGCGTTTGGGATCGAGTTTCTTGCCCCATGCCTTCTCATATTTGGCGATCATCTCCGGGCTCTCCACCGACTTGTAATCCGGGAAGAACATCGGAATGAGACCGGCGTCGGAGGCGCCCTGCACATTGTTTTGGCCGCGCAGCGGATGCAGGCCGGTGCCGGGACGGCCGACCTGGCCGCAGATCAGCGACAGTGCGATCAGACAGCGCGCATTATCGGTGCCGTGGGTGTGTTGCGAGACGCCCATGCCCCAGAAGATGATGGCGCTTTCGGCGCGGGCGTATGCGCGCGCCACCTCGCGCAACGTATCGGCGGGAATGCCGCAGATCGGATCCATCTCCTCGGGCGTGAAATCCTTCACGTGCTGGGCCAGCTGGTCGAAGCCTTCGACATAGGTCTGCACATATTGCTGGTCGTAAAGCTTCTCGCCGATGATGACGTTGAGCATGGCGTTGAGCATGGCGACGTCGGTGCCGTTCTTGAACTGCATCATCTTCCAGGAATGGCGCTTGAGCGCCTGCCCGCGCGGATCCATGACCACGAGCTTGGCGCCGCGCTTGGCCGCTTGCTTGAAGAAGGTGGCGGCGACCGGGTGGTTCTCGGTCGGATTGGCGCCGATCACGATGATGAAATCGGAATTCTTGCACTCGTTAAAGGTCGCGGTCACCGCCGCCGAGCCGACGCCTTCCAACAGCGCCGCCACCGACGAGGCGTGACAGAGCCGCGTGCAGTGATCGACATTGTTGGAGCCAAAGCCGGTGCGCACCAGCTTCTGGAACAGATAGGCCTCTTCGTTCGAGCCTTTGGCCGATCCAAATCCAGCAAGCGCGCGCGGGCTGTCGCGGTCGCGGATTTTCTTCAAGCCGGACGCGGCGCGCTCCATCGCCTCTTCCCAGGTCGCTTCGCGGAAATGCGTGAACGGGTTGGCCGGATCGACCAGATCGTCGGCGGCTTTCGCCACGCCGTCCTTGCGCATCAGCGGCTTCATCAGGCGCTGCGGGTTGCTGACATAGTCGAAGCCGAAGCGGCCTTTCACACAAAGCCGGTTCTGGTTAGCCGGGCCGTCGCGGCCAGTCACATAGAGCAGTTTGTCGTCCTTGATCTTGTAGGTGAGCTGGCAGCCAACGCCGCAATAGGGGCACACGCTGTTGACTTCGCGGTCGGGGAAACCGGTGCGCACGTTTTTCTCGTCGACCACGGTCGCCGGCATCAGCGCGCCGGTTGGGCAGGCCTGGACGCATTCGCCGCAGGCGACGCAGGTGGAATTGCCCATCGGGTCGTCGAAATCGAACACGATCTTCTCAAAATGGCCGCGCCCCGCCATGCCGATGACGTCGTTGACCTGCACTTCGCGGCAGGCGCGCACACACAGGTTGCAGTGAATGCAGGCATCGAGATTGACCGCCATGGCCGGGTGGCTGCGGTCGGGCGGAGGCACCGCGCGTGCCTCGCGCTTGGGGAAGCGGCCGGCACTGATGTTCTGGCGCTTGGCGACTTTCCAGAATTCTGATTCCGGATCGTGCGCGATTTCGATGGCCGGCTGGTCGGTCAGCAGCAATTCGGCGACCATCTTGCGCGCGGTCTTGGCGCGGTCGGTCTGGGTTTTGACCTTCATGCCGGGTGAGGGCGTGCGCAGGCAGCTGGCCGCCAGCACGCGCTCGCCCTCGATCTCGACCATGCAGACGCGGCAATTGCCGTCGGCGCGATAGCCGGGCTTGGGCGTGTAGCACAGATGCGGCAGCTTGATGTCGAGCCGGCGCGCGGCGCGGAAGATCGACTCGCCTTCGCGGATGTCGATCTCGCGGTCGTCGATGGTGAAAGTCGCTTTGCTATCGGCCATATGTCACCAGGTTCCCAGCGGCTTTTTCAGTTCATCGGGGAAATATTTCAGCACGCATAATAGCGGATTCGGCGCCGCCTGGCCGAGCCCGCAAATCGAGGCATCGCGCATGGCGGTGGACAGTTCGGTGAGCAGGTTAACGTCCCACGGGCCTTTAGCCATTAATTTAGCGGCCTTTTCGCTGCCCACCCGGCAGGGCGTGCATTGGCCGCAGGACTCGTCCTCGAAGAATTTCATCAGATTGAGCGCGACCGCCTTCATATCGTCCTTGTCCGACAAAATGACAACCGCGTGCGAGCCCACGAAACAGCCGTATTTTTCCAGCGTTCCGAAATCGAGCGGCTCGTCGGCCATCGAGGCCGGCAGGATGCCGCCGGAGGCGCCGCCCGGCAGGTAGCCCTTGAATTTTTCGCCGTCCACCATGCCGCCGCAGAATTCCTCGATCAGTTCGCGCGCGGTGACGCCGGCGGGAGCGAGCACCACGCCCGGCTTTTTCACGCGGCCCGACACCGAGAAGCTGCGAAAGCCCTTGCGCTCACGGCGGCCCTGCGACGTCATCCAGTCCGCGCCCTTCTCGACGATGTCGCGAATCCAGAACAGCGTTTCGACGTTTTGCTCGAGTGTCGGGCGGCCGAACAGGCCGACTTGCGCGACGTAAGGCGGGCGATGGCGCGGCAGCCCGCGCTTGCCTTCGATCGACTCGATCATCGCCGATTCTTCGCCGCAGATGTAAGCGCCGGCGCCGCGCCGCAGATGCACTTTGGTGTGCGGCGACAGACCCGCCTTCTCGAGTTTGGCGATCTCCTCGGCGAGCATTAGCCGTAGTTCGGGATATTCGTCGCGGATATAGAGATAGGTGTCCGCCGCCTCGACGACGTAAGCCGCAATCAGCATGCCTTCCAGAAAGCGGTGCGGATCTTGTTCGAGATAATAACGGTCCTTGAAAGTGCCGGGCTCGCCCTCGTCGGCATTGACCGCGAACAGGCGCGGTGCCGGTTCGGCGCACACCAGCGACCATTTGCGGCCGGTGGGGAAACCGGCGCCGCCTAGCCCGCGCAGGCCGGCGTCGCTGACGATCTTGATCAGCTCGTCGCGCGTGCGCTTGCCCGACAGACAATCCTTCAAAAGCTTATAGCCGCCGGATTTCTGGTAGGCGGCGAAATCGGCGCTTGCGTGCCAGGCGTGCGGATGCGGGCGAGCCTTCACCGCGGCTGCGACCTTGTCGGCACTCGCCTGAAACGTCTGCATATGGCCGACGGCGACGACCGGCGCGCGATCGCAAGCGCCCATGCAGGGCGCGCGCACCACGCGCACATCCTTGCCTAATTTGCCCGGCAGCGCCGCCAGCAGCTTCTCGGCGCCGGCCATGGCGCAAGACAGCGAGTCGCAGACGCGCACGGTCATCGCGGGCGGCGACGGGCCGTCCTTCACCACATCGAAATGCGCATAGAAAGTGGCGACCTCGTAGACTTCCGTGAGCGCCATTTTCATCTCTTGCGCGAGTGCTGCGAGATGCGCGGCGGCGAGACACCCGTAATGATCCTGGATCAAATGCAGATGTTCGATCAGCAGATCGCGCCGGCGCGGGCGGTCGGTCAGCAGCGCCTGCACATCCGTGAGCGCGCCTGGGTCGACCTGACGGCCTTTTGGCGTGCGCGGCGGCCTTCGCCGCTTGGTGGTCGGCTTGTCATCCATAATTTTTATACGCCGCTCATCGTTTATCTTCTCCCTCCCCTGTAAGGGGAGGCATGCAGGGGATTAGAACAAGCCCGCGATCCGCCCGCCGGCGGAGACGCAAGCCTGGCGCCCGAAATCTAGGCCACTTTTTCCGTCTGATGCCGGAACATGTTACGGCGGGCTTCGTCATCGAACTCGGTCTTGAACTTGTGTTTGTCCTTGACCGCGATCGCGCGCGCCGCCGCCGGGCGGGCGCTGACTTCGTCCACCATCCGCTTCAAATTGGGGAACTTGGCCCAAGCGGCTTCGCCGAGCACGGTCGGCATCAGCCGCGCCCAGCCCCAGACCGCCATATCGACGATCGAATAGGCATCGCCCAGCATGAATTTCTGCTTGGCGAGGCGCGCGTCGAGAATGCCGAAATGGCGCGTCGCTTCGTAGACGTAGCGATTGATGGCGTATTCGTTTTTTTCCGGCGCGTAATTGCGGAAGTGCACCGACTGGCCGGAGAACGGGCCGACACCGGAGGCAACGAACATCAGCCAGGACAGCAGCTCGCCGCGCGCCTTCGGCGTGTTGGCGGGCATGAATTTTCCGGTCTTCTCGCCGAGATAAAGCAGGATGGCGTTTGAGTCGAACACGGTGGCGTCGCCGTCCACGATCGCCGGCACCTTGGCGTTCGGATTGATCGCCAGGAATTCTGGCTTGTGCTGGTCGCCCTTGCGGGTATCGACCGGGATCGGCTCATAGGGCAGCCCGGTCTCTTCGAGCATGAGCGCCACCTTCATCGGATTGGGCGCGCCGCTATAGTAAAATTTAATCATGGTCAGTCCTCGTTTGATAGTTGAGGGATTAGAACAGCCCGACGATCTTGCCGTCGGCGCCGACGTCGATTGAGTCGGCCGACGGTACCTTGGGCAGGCCCGGCATGGTCATGATCTCACCGCAGATCGCCACCACGAATTCGGCGCCGGCCGAGAGGCGAACCTCGCGCACCGGAATCGAGAATCCGGTCGGCGCGCCCTTGGAATCGGGATTGGTCGAGAACGAATACTGCGTCTTGGCGATGCAGACCGGCAGCTTGCCGAAGCCCATCTCTTCCCAGGTCTTGAGCTGATCCTTGACCGACTTGTCGGCGGTGGCATCGTCGGCGCGGTAGATTTCCTTGGCGATGGTCCTGATTTTTTCAAACAGCGGCATGTCGTCGGGATAGAGCAGCTTGAGCTTGCCTTTGCTTTCGTCGATGGTCTTGACCACCACCTTGGCAACATCGGCGGCGCCCTCGCCGCCCAAGGCCCAATGATCGGCCATCACGGCTTCGACACCGAGCGCCTTGCACTTTTCCTTGACCAGCGCGATTTCCGCGTCGCTGTCGGCCGAGAAGCGGTTGATCGAGATCACCGCCGGCAGGCCGAACTTTTTCACGTTCTCGACATGGCGCTGCAGGTTGGCCATGCCGGCCGCCAGCGCCTTCAAATCCTCTTTCTTGAGATCTTCCTTCTTGACGCCGCCATGCATCTTCAGGGCGCGGATGGTCGCGACGATGACGACACAGGATGGCTCCAGGCCGGCCTTGCGGCATTTGATGTCGAGAAATTTCTCGGCACCCAGATCGGCGCCGAAGCCGGCTTCGGTCACTACGTAGTCGGCCAATTTGAGCGCGGTGGAGGTGGCGACCACCGAGTTGCAGCCATGCGCGATATTGGCGAAGGGGCCGCCGTGAATGAAGGCCGGCGTGCCTTCCAGCGTCTGCACCAGATTGGGCGCGATCGCTTCCTTCAGCAGCGCGGTCATGGCGCCATGCGCCTTGATGTCCTTGGCGCGCACCGGTTTGCGGTCGCGGGTATAGGCGACGATGATATTGCCGAGCCGCTCCTTCAGGTCGTCGAGGTTTTTGGCGAGACAGAAGATCGCCATGACTTCGGACGCTACCGTGATGTCAAAGCCGGCCTCGCGCGGGTAGCCGTTGGCGACGCCGCCGAGCGAGCAGACGATCTCGCGCAGCGCACGGTCGTTCATGTCCATGACGCGGCGCCAGACCACGCGGCGCGAATCGATGCCGAGCGCATTGCCCCAATAGATGTGATTGTCGACCAGCGCGGAGAGCAGATTATGCGCCGAGGTGATGGCGTGGAAGTCGCCGGTGAAATGGAGGTTGATGTCCTCCATCGGAATCACCTGGGCGTAGCCGCCGCCGGCCGCGCCACCCTTCATGCCGAATGACGGCCCGAGCGACGGCTCGCGCAGGCACAGCATGGCTTTCTTGCCGATGAAATTAAGCGCGTCCGTCAAGCCCACCGTGGTTGTGGTCTTGCCCTCGCCGGTCGGCGTCGGCGAAATCGCCGTCACCAGGATCAGCTTGCCGTTCTTCTTGTCCTTGAGCGACTTGACGAAATCCATCGACACCTTGGCCTTGTAGTGGCCATAGGGATCGAGATTTTCCGGCGCGATGCCGAGTTTTTCCTTAGCTATGTCAAGAATGCGCCGCTTGGTGGCGGTCTGCGAGATTTCGATGTCGGATTTCGGCGATTGATGCTGCGAGGCAGGCATGGGGGGCGGGTCCGTTATTTGGAAATGAGGATCAGGTGAATCTCGCCCCGACGGCGAGCTTGGCGGTAGCGATGAATTCGCCGGCATCGATCTTCTTGCCGTCGGCGGGTTGAACGCGGGTGACCTTGAAGCGGCCGTCGGCGCAGACGACGATGAAGCCGTCGGCTTCGACCGCGACCACCTCGCCGAGCTTGCCGGCGATGCCCTTCGGGTCTTTGGCCGGCAGCGGCTTGGCGTCGAAAATCTTGACCGTCTTGCCGTCGAGCATGCACCAGGCGCCGGGCGCCGGATTGCAGCCGCGGATGAGCCGGTCGATCTGCTCCCACGGCTTGCCCCAGTCGATCTTGGCGTTGCCGGGTCCGCAGCGGCCTTCATATGTGGCCTTCGATTCGTCCTGCTTGATGCGCGGCGCCTTGCCGGCTTTCACCAGCTCGACCGATTCCATCATGGCCTCGACGCCCATCGGGAACAGGCGGTCGAAATAGATGGTGCCGAGCGTGTCGCTGCTGCTGATCGGCGTCTTCTTTTGCAGCAGCACGTCGCCGGTATCGAGGCCGTTATCGGGCCAGAAGATCGACAGGCCGGTTTCCTTTTCGCCCTTGATGATCGGCCAGTTGATGGCGCTAGCGCCGCGATAGGCCGGCAGCAATGACGGGTGATACTGGATCGAACCCTTGGCCGGCGCATTGAGAAATTCCTCCGGCACGAACAGCGTCACGAAAGCCATCACCTGCAGGTCGGGCTTGAGCGCCTTGAACTCGGCCAGCACTTCCGGCTTCTTGTAGGAATCGGGCTGAAACACCGGCAGCTTTGCGGCTAATGCTGCTTCCTTTAGCGGATCGGCCTTAGCGCCTTCTTTTTCCGGCGCGACGTAGACGGCGACCACATCCTCGCCGCGCTTGATCAGCGCTTCCAGCACGGCCTTGCCGAAGGCCTGCTGGCCGTGGACCACGATACGCATCGAACTTCTCCCCGTACTTTCTTACTTGTCCCGGGCGCTGCGCAGCGCGAAGCGGTGCGCTGCAGAACTGGGACCGTAACAATCTCCGTATGCGCGACGGTCCCGGATCTACGGTGCATCGCAAGCGCGCTGCACCGCGTCCGGGACACGAAGCTTTTACGCCGCCTTCTCTTCCTTCTTCGGCGCGCTCAATGCGCCGGAGTTTTTGATCTCGGCAACCTCGTTGGCCTTGAAGCCGAGCACATCGATCAAAATCTCGTCGGTGTGCTCGCCCAAGAGCGGCGAACGCTTCACCTCGGAAATCGAGTCCGACATCTTGATCGGGTTGCCGACGGTCAGATATTTGCCGCGGGTCGGATGATCGACTTCGACCACCGTGCCGGTTTTGCGCAGCGATGGCTCCTCGGCGATTTCCTTCATCGACAGGATCGGGCCAACTGGAATGTCGACATGGTTGCAGAGTTTCATGACCTCAAACTTGGTCTTGGTCATGGTCCACTGCTCGATACGCGCGAAGATGGCCTTCAGCTTCGGCAGCCGCGCCCGCGGCGTGGCGTATTCCGGATCGGTCTTCCAGGTAGGTTCCCCGATCAGGTCGCAGATCGCCTGCCAGACCGGCGCCTGGGTGATGAAATAGATGTAGGCGTCGGGATCGCTCTCCCAGCCCTTGCATTTGAGAATCCAGCCGGGCTGGCCGCCGCCGGAGTCGTTGCCGGCGCGCGGCACCGAGACGCCGAACGGCACGCCCTCGCTATGTTGGCTGTATTCGGTGAGCGGACCTTTCTCGATGCGCTGCTGATCGCGCAGCTTGACGCGGCAGAGATTGAGCACGCCGTCCTGCATGGCAGTGAGCACCTTCTGGCCGCGGCCGGTGCGGTTGCGCTGATAGAGCGCCGAGACGATACCGAGCGCGAGATGTAGGCCGGTTCCCGAGTCACCAATCTGCGCGCCGGTCACCAGCGGCGGGCCTTCGCGGAAACCGGTGGTCGAGGCAGAGCCGCCGGCGCATTGCGCGACGTTCTCGTAGACCTTGCAGTCCTCGTAGGGACCGGGGCCGAAGCCCTTGACCGAGGCGACGATCATGCGCGGATTGAGCTTGTGGATGCGCTCCCAGGTCAGCCCCATGCGATCGAGCGCGCCGGGCGCGAAATTCTCCACCAGCACGTCGCAGGTTTTCACCAGCGCTTCCAGCACGCGCATGCCCTGCGGGTGCTTGGAGTCGATGGTGATCGAGCGCTTGTTGTGGTTGAGCATGGTGAAGTAGAGCGAGTCCGCCCCCTTCACGTCGACCAGCTGGCCGCGGGTGATGTCGCCGGCGCCCGGGCGTTCGACTTTGATGCAGTCGGCGCCGAGCCAGGCCAAGAGTTGTGTGCAAGTCGGGCCCGATTGCACATGGGTGAAATCGAGAATGCGCACGCCGGTGAGCGCCTTGCCGTCTTTGCCAAACGGCTTGCTCGACATTTTCGGCAGACTCGCGCCGTTGCCCTTCTTTGGTTTTTTCGCCGAGGACAGCTTCACGACCTTGCGGAACTTCTTTGCCGGGCGTTTTGTCTTGGCTTGCTTAGCTTTCGTTCGTTTCTTCTTTGCCATTTGCCGTCTCCTCAAACTATCTCTATCCCTTGTCCCGAGCGCTGCGTGTTGCGAGTTCTGCTCTATTTCTTCTTCAGCTTGCTTTGCGGGTTGAGATTGCCGATGCGGCCGCTCTCGCTGCCGGCCGCCGGATCGAGCACCGCGTTGATGAGCGTCGGCTTGCCGGAATCCATGGCCGCGTTGACGGCGCGCTTTAACTCATCCGGGGACGTCACGTTAACGCCGACGCCGCCGAAACCCTCCATCATCTTGTCGTAGCGCGAACCCTTCACGAACACCGTCGGCGCCGGATCCGAACTTACGGAATTGACGTCGGTACCGCGATAAATACCGTCGTTGTTGAAGATGACGATGCAGACCGGCAACTTGTATCGGCAGATCGTTTCGACCTCCATGCCGGAGAAGCCGAAAGCACTGTCGCCTTCCACCGCGAGTACGGGCTTGCCGGTTTCGATGGCCGCGCCGATGGAATAGCCCATGCCGATGCCCATGATGCCCCAGGTGCCGACGTCCAGGCGCTTGCGCGGCTGATACATGTCGATGATGCCGCGCGCGAGATCGAGCGTGTTGGCGCCTTCGTTGACGAGGATGGCGTCCGGCCTCTCCTTGACGATGGTACGCAGCACGCCGAGCGCGCCGTGATAGTCCATCGGCGAGTTGTTGTTCATTAGCCGCGGTGCCATCTTGGCAACGTTCTCTTCGCGCTTATTGGTGACAGCGGCGGTCCAATCGCCCGGCGGAGCCGACCAGTTGCCACCCATGCCCTGCAGAAGCGCCGAGACGCATGAACCGATGTCGCCAACTACCGGCGCGGCGATTTCGACGTTCGAGTCCATTTCCTTCGGCTCGATGTCGATCTGGATGAACTTCTTCGGCGCATCGCCCCAGCTCTTGCCCTTGCCGTGCGACAGAAGCCAGTTGAGACGCGCGCCGATCAACATGACGACGTCGCTGTCTTTCAGCACCGTCGAGCGCGCCGCGCCTGCGCATTGCGGATGCGTGTCAGGCAAGAGGCCCTTGGCCATGCTCATCGGCAGGAAGGGAATGCCGCTCTTCTCGACCAGCGTGCGGATCGCGTCATCGGCTTGCGCATAGGCCGCGCCTTTACCGAGAATGATCAGGGGCCGCTTGGCGCTCTTGAGCACAGCGAGGGCGCGCTTGACCGCCTCGGGCGCCGGAATCTGGGCCGGCGCCGCGTCGATCACTTTTACAAGTGACTTCTTTCCAGCCTCCGCATCCATCACCTGTCCGAACAGCTTGGCCGGCAGGTCGAGATAGACGCCGCCGGGACGGCCTGACACCGCGGCGCGGATCGCGCGCGCCACGCCGATGCCGATGTCGGCGGCGTGCAGCACGCGGAATGCCGCCTTGCACAGCGGCTTGGCGATGGCGAGTTGGTCCATCTCTTCGTAGTCGCCCTGCTGCAGATCGACGATCTCGCGCTCGGACGAGCCCGAGATCAGGATCATCGGGAAGCAGTTGGTTGTCGCGTGGGCGAGCGCGGTCAGGCCGTTGAGAAAGCCGGGCGCCGACACCGTGAGGCAGACGCCGGGCTTCTTGGTCAGGAAGCCGGCGATCGAAGCCGCATAACCGGCGTTCTGCTCGTGCCGGAACGAGATGACGCGGATGCCTTCCGCCTGTGCCATGCGGCCAAAGTCCGTGATCGGGATGCCAGGCACGCCGTAGATCGTGTTGAGGCCGTTGAGCTTGAGCGCATCGATGACCAGGTGAAAGCCATCCGTCAGCTCCTGCTCTGCTTCGGCTGCGGGCATCGGTTTTGTTGCTGTGTCAGCCATTGTGTTCTCCCGTAATCTTTACAAACGCACGCGTTTTTCCCCGCGGTGTCGTTGAAGTCCGATTAATCCAAGTAGTCGGCAAAGCGCGCCACATGGTCGGCCAGGCCGAGTGCATGGTCGCGCACCAGTTCTTCCGCGCGATCCGTGGCGCGCGCTTCCAAAGCTTCGATGATGTTCATGTGATCGCGGATCGAACGGTCCGCGCGATCCTGCTCGACGATGGTCTTGCGCCGGATCATGCGCATGTGGGTGAACAGATTCTCCGCCAGGTCGATCAGCGCCCGGTTGTGACTGAGTTTGATGATGCTCTGGTGGAATTCGATATTGACGTCGGAATACTCGTCGAGATGGGCGTGCAGCTTGCCATTCTCGAAGGTGGTGAACATGCGGCGCAAACCGGCGATTTCCGACTCGCTCGCATTCTGTGTGATCAAGCGCGCCGCCATGCTTTCCAGCGCCGCCCAGGCGGTGATCATCTCGATCACCTCGCGCTTGGTCTTGCGCACCACGTAGATGCCGCGACGCGGCACCAGACGCACGAAGCCTTCGCTCTCGAGCTGCGCCATCGCCTCGCGCACCGGCGTGCGGCTGATGCCGAAGTCCTGCGCCAGTTTGCGCTCATCCAGGCGGATGTCGTCGCGGCTGCGATAGATGTCCATCGCCACGATGGCATTCTTCAAGGCCGCATAGGCCTTGTGCTTAAAACTGGGGGTGGTGTCGATCGGCTTGAGCGAGGGTTGCGAAAGCGCAGCGCGGGCGGGCGCGGAACTAGCTCCGCGGGTACGCACATTGACGCTACGTGGGTTGCTGACGCGGCTACTCATGACTGGTATACATTATGCCAGAAGGGGTACGACACGCAACCGACTTGTGTTCCTTGTTATTATCACTCTTGCCGCGTGCCTTTCTTTACGGGCATCAGCATGCTCCAGCCGGCCTGGATCATCGGCCAGAACAGCGCAATCAAACCAAGCGCCATGATCGTGCCGACCAGGCCGTTCGACCAGAAAATACTGAGGCTTCCCTGCGAAGCAAGCAGCGATTGGCGGAACGACTCCTCCGCCTTGTCGCCGAGCACGATCGCCAGGACCAACGGCGCCAGCGGGTAATTACACTTCTTCAGCAGATAGCCGGCGACGCCAAAGACCAGCATCATCACCACGTCAAAGGTGCTGTTGTGCACGGAATAAGCGCCAATGGCGCACAGCACGAGAATGATCGGCGCGATGATGCTGAAAGGAATCCGCAAGATCGCGGCGAACAGCGGCACGCAGGTCAGAACTATAATAAGTCCGACGACGTTGCCGAGATACATGCTGGCGATCAGTCCCCAGACAAAGTCCTTCTGCTCGATGAACAGCATCGGGCCGGGCTGCAATCCCCAGATCAGAAGGCCTCCGAGCAGCACGGCGGCGGTCGGCGAGCCGGGCACGCCAAGCGCAAGCATTGGCAGCAGCGCCGAGGTGCCGGCCGCGTGCGCCGCGGTTTCTGGCGCGACCACGCCTTCGATCTCGCCATTGCCGAAATTATGGCCCCTCTTCGAAACGCGCTTGGCGATGCCATAACTCATGAAGGATGCGGGTGTGGCGCCCGCGGGGGTGACGCCCATCCAGCATCCGATCAGGCACGAGCGCAACGATGTCATCCAATAGCGCGGCAGTTCTTTCCAGGTCTGGATCACCACGCGCAGATTGATCATCGCGGAACGGCCTTTGAAGCTCAAGCCTTCTTCCATCGTCAGCAATATCTCACCGATGCCGAACAACCCGATAACGGCGATCAGGAAATCGAAGCCGATGAGTAGTTCGGTGATGCCGAAGGTGAGACGCAATTGTCCGGTCATCTGATCGAGCCCGACCGCGCCGAGCGCAAATCCAATCATCATCGAAGCGACGGTCTTCGCCGGAGGCTCCTTGCTCATGCCGACAAAACTGCAGAAGGCGAGGAAGTAGACGCCGAATTTTTCCGCCGGACCAAATTCCAGCGCAAACTTGGCGACCAGCGGCGCCACCAGCGTGATCATGATCACGGCAAACAGCGCACCGACGAATGACGACGTGAATGCGGCGGTGAGCGCCTCTCCCGCCTTGCCCTGTTGCGCCATCGGATAGCCGTCGAAAGTCGTTGCGACCGACCAAGGTTCGCCTGGAATATTGAACAGGACCGATGTGATTGCGCCGCCGAACAGTGCGCCCCAATAAATGCAGGACAGCATGATGATGGCCGATGTCGGCGACATCGAGAAGGTCAGCGGCAGCAGGATCGCGACCCCGTTCGCTCCGCCCAGGCCCGGTAGCACGCCGATGATGACGCCCAGCAGGATGCCGATGACCATCACCAGGATATTGAACGGCTGCAACACGACCGCGAAGCCATGAAACAGATTAGCGAGTTCTTCCATGTTCTTTCTACCCTAGCGGCGGCGACGCGCCCGATTTCCCGTTACTCTGATCGTTTGGATTTACAGCCCTAAAAATTCCTCGAGCGGGCCCTTTGGCAGCGGCACAAGGAACCATTTCTCGAACACAATGAAAATCACAAGCGGGGTGCCGGCTGCGACTGCCACCACATAACCCCAGCCATATTTGCCGAGCCAGCGCATGAACAGCGCGATGAGCAGCAGGGAGGCGATGTAGATCCCGATCCAAGAGATCAGAAAAACATAGATCGTGGTCGGAATAACGACCGACATGACTTGGCGCAACTGAATCCACTCGGCAAACAGCTTGTCGCTCGGGTTATCCCGCAAGGCGTGCCACAGATTGATTAAACTCGATCCGAGAATGAACAAGCCGACATAGAAAGGAAAAAAGCCGGCCTTCGGCCCTTCCGCACCCCAATCGATACCGACGGCAAGGGCGCCACCTATCGTGATCAGAGCAAGCACCACCGCAAAGATCGCTACACCCGCCTCCACGGACCGGTGCGCCGGCCCGCCGACGGCGGCGCCTTTCGATTTCTTAGCCATTGTTTACTCCCGAGACGGCAGAAAGCGGCCGCCGGCAGATCGCTCCGCCGGCGGCGTTTCGCGCAATCGTGTTTATTTGGCCATAAAGCCCGCAGCCTTCATCAGCTCTTCGTGGCGCTTTTCTTCCGCTGCCACCCACTTTGTGAAGGCGTCACCGGTCATGAAGGTCGTATTGAAGGCGCCGTCCTCCATGAGCTTTTTCCATTCCGGCGTATCACGCACCTTGCGGAACAAACCGACGTAAAAATCGACCTGCTCCTTGGTCGCGCCGGGCGACATGAAGATGCCGCGCAGCATGAGATACACGATATCCAGCCCCTGCTCCTTGCAGGTCGGAATGTCGGCCCAGGATTTTCCTTCGGCGACGACTTCCTTGTAGGTGACCCGCTTGCTGTCGAAGAAACATAGCGGACGTAGCTTTCCACCTTTCCAATGAGCCACGGCCTCGATCGGATTGTTGACGGTCGATTCGACGTGATTGCCGACGAGCTGCACGGCGACCGCGCCGCCGCCGCGCTCCGGGATATAGATGAATTTCGCGCCGGTAGCCTTCTGGATCGCTTCGGTGATGATCTGGTCTTCCTGCTTGGAGCCGGTGCCGGCCATCTTGAAGGTGCCATTCGCGGTCTTCGCGGCATCGATGAATTCTTTAGCGGTCTTGAATGGTTTGTCGGTGTTGACCCAAAGATTGAATTCGTCGAGCGCCAGCATTGCGACCGGCGTGAGATCTTTCCAGTTAAATGGAATGCCGGTCGCCATCGGTGTCGTGAACAGATTCGACAGCGTGATGATGATCTTGTGCGGGTTGCCCTTCGACCCTTTGACGTCGAGGAAGCCCTCGCCGCCGGCGCCGCCCGACTTGTTGATCACCACCATCGGCTGCTTCATCAGGTTATGCTTGGTGACGATGCCTTGGATCGTGCGCGCCATCTGATCGGCGCCGCCGCCGGTTCCGGCCGGAATGATGAATTCCACCGGACGGGTCGGCTCCCACGCGGCCGTCGCCGGCGTGGGCATAAAATAGGTCGCGGCCGAAATCGCGGCCACGGCACCCAATAGGAAGTGTTTGCTGGATCGTTTCATTTTTATCTCCTCCCTTATTTCTTGTTAGTTGTCCGTGCCGCTTTTTTTGGCGGCTTCAGAATCACAGCGGATTTTAAACGGTGGCCCCACATTCTACCTGCTGAGGGCCACTGTGCAGTCGGGTAATTTTCCCTAAAATAGTGGGCTATGTATACATAATAATCGAAGGGAATAGCAGGTGTTCTGCCGCAGCGGATAGAAATGCGTGTGATATTGTTGCGATTCACTCGCAAAATTGCGTCGGATGAACACCCAGGTCTTGCGTGGCCTAGGCATACGAAACGCCGCGTTCCGTGATCAGACGCACAACCTCAAGCTTGAACTCTCGCGTAAACTTCCGCCTCTCCATGACGCACCTCCGGTCCCATCAAAACACCTAACTCGGTGTCTTCGGAACCGGGTGCAGGCCAATGCGCAGCTATCCGGATCTAACGGTCTCCAAGTTTAAGCAAGCGATGGTTTTCTCGGAGCCGACACTTGAGCGTATGGCCGACAATCTCCGAAGGCTGGGCTTACCGAATTGATGCGGATGCCAAATGTTCGCTCCGGATCATTCGCTGCGGAGCTTTTCAATCTCCGGGCCGACCTTTGTCCGCTTTGGTCCAAAAGCGACCATTCAAGGCATGGGTTTGAATTGACGCGTGGATGACCACCGCACTGGCATAAGGTTGGACAATTCCAGAAAATGTCTTTTGGGTCCGAACTGCGCATTTGGAGCGGTTGGACAAACTAAGCTGCTGAAATTGCAAGCCGAGGGCACGCCTCCCGGGCCCACCATATCGCTTTTTTATTGTACGAGCTTCCGGTCGACCATGGCATGGATGCCCTTATTGCCGTCGACCAGTTGCGTCACGCGCAGGTCGCAGGCGAGGCTGCAGAACACGTAGGCCTCCTCGGAGCTCCAACCCTTCATCTCGACCAGCCAGCAGATCATGTTGCGCAGCGCCTGCTTGGCCGCGTCGTCAAGATCCGGATCGAGACCCATAGTGAGGTAATGCGTAGGCGTGACCGCGCGCGGCATGTTGAGCTTCTTTTTGTGCACTACAAACTCGAACGTGCCGGTGAGGCAGGTTTCCAACGCAGTCAGGCAAACTTCGCCGTCACCCTGCACCGCATGCCCGTCGCCGCAGGAGAAGTTCGCGCCCGGCACGAAAACCGGCAGATATAGCGAGGTGCCAACCACGAACTCTTTGCAGTCCAGGTTGCCGCCGAATTCGCGCGGCTCGACTGACGTGCAGGGTCCGTAGTTCGGCGGCGGTGCCACCGCCATGATTCCGAAGAACGGGCTCAGAGGAACGGTTGTGCCCCATTGCAGTTTACAGGTCATCGCCTTGCGGTTGATTGGAATGATGCGACAGCGGAATTCCGGATAGTCCTCTGGCAGCGTGCCACGTAGCGGACGGATCAGGTTCCAGCCCCAGTCCACCGTGAGCTGCATCGCTTTTATGCGGACTTCGAGCGTATCGCCCGGCTCCGCGCCGCGGACCGCGACCGGCCCGGTCAGGATGTGTGGCCCCGGCGAGGGTTTGAGCTTTTCGCAGATCTCGCGATGGTGCGGCAGCATGATCGAGGTGTCGCCGACGTCGGCGGGGCCGCCCGAGACGGTGTCGATCGTCACCGTGTCACCGGAATTGATCGTCAGGCGAGGCGGAATTTTCGCGTCCAGATATCCCCAGTGGACAGTGGCAGGCGTCGGTTCAAGCGTGTGCGATGCCATGGCAATCGTACTCCTTAGTTTAGACCATCTTCGCGCCCGAAACTCCGAGATGCTGATCGAGGACCTGCGCCGCGTTCGCGAGACCGGCTGGGGCCCCCTGAAACACGAATTGCCCGGCCGAAATGACATAAACCTCGTCAGCCACCGAGAGCGCGAGTTCAAGGTTCTGCTCTACCAGTAGAATGGCGTGGCCGCGCGCCCGCAGCCGCCGCATGATCGCCTGCACCTGCAGCACCAGCCGCGGCGACAGGCCCTCCGACGGCTCGTCCATCAGTATCAGCTCGGGATTGGCCATCAGCGCGCGGCCGATCGCCAGCATCTGCTGCTCGCCGCCGCTGAGCGAACCGCCTAAATGGTTGATGCGCTCGGCGAGTTGAGGGAATTCCTTGAGCACTTCGTCGAAGTCCCAGCGCTGGCCAGGTTCGTCGCCGTTCCGGCCCTTCGACGAGCGGGCCAGAACGCTCGTCGGCAGCAGCAGATTCTCGCGCACGCTGAGCGAACGAAAAATCCGGCGGCCCTGCGGCACAATCGAAATGCCAGCCTGGGCGATGGCGTAGGGCTGTTTGCCTCGCAGCGACATGTCCCTATAGGTGATCTCGCCGGCCCGCGGTGGCGTCAGCCCGGCCACCGAGCGGATCAGTGTCGTCTTGCCCATGCCGTTGCGGCCGAGGATGGCGGCAATCTGCCCCTTTTGCAACGTCAAGCTGACGCCCTGCAGGACATAGCTGTCCCCGTAGTAGGTGTGGATGTCGGCGACCCTGAGCAAGGGTACCGACATCGTCGTGCTGGATGGGGTGGCGCTAGACATGGCCGAAATACACGTCGCGGACTTCGTGATTGGACTGCACCTCGTCTGGCGTGCCCTCCACCATCACTCGCCCGCGGTTCATCACGGTGACGCGATCGGCTAGGCCGAGCGCAACGTCCATGTCGTGCTCGATTATCACCAATGTGATCTCGCGCGGCAACGCGCGGATCATCTTGAATATGCGCTGCCGCTCGCTCGGCGAGAGCCCCGCGCAGGGCTCGTCGAGGAACAGCACTTTGGGGTGGGTGTTTAGTGCGAGCGCCAACTCGAGCTGGCGGCGCTCGCCGTAGGAGAGAAGTTTCACTGGATCGTCGGCGCGGTCCGCCAGGCCGACGGCTTCGAGCCCCGCCAGTGCCTGTTCGTGGACCACAGGAAAGGCACTCAGCGGCCGGTTCCAGACCCACTTACGCCGGTCGGTGCCGACGATCGCGAGCGCGAGGTTCTCGGCCAGCGACAGGTCAGTGAACACATTGGTGATCTGGAACGTGCGGCTCATGCCGAGCTTGGTGCGCTGGTGCTCCGGCAGATAGGTGACGTCGGTTCCGAACAGCCGCACCGAGCCGGACGAGGGCGGAAGTGTGCCGGTAATGCAATGGAACAGTGTCGTCTTGCCGGCGCCGTTCGGTCCGATCAGCGCACGTCGCTCGCCGGGCGCGACTTCCAACGAAACTCCGTCGACCGCCCGCAGGCCGCCGAACACCTTGGCGAGGCTGTCGATGGCGACGGCTGCGGTCATTGTTGGTCTTTCGGCTTGCCCACGTGGGTGCGCCAGCGCTCGACCAAGCCCACGATGCCGCTCGGCGCCCAGAGTACCGTCGCGATGAACACAGCTCCCATCACCGCGGTGTGCAGTTCGAAGAAGCTGCTGACCCAGTTGCGCAGGCCGAGAAATATTCCAGCGCCGATGAACGGGCCGACGATGGTGCCGGAGCCGCCGACAATCGCCATGAGTGAAACCTCGACGGAAATCTGGAACGAGGCTGCGACCGGATTGATGAAGCGGTTGTAGTAGACGTAGAGCACGCCGGCGAGGCTCGCGATTAGGCCTGAAATCACGAACGCCGCGTAAAGATGCATGGTGGTGCGATAGCCGAGGCTTTGCATCCGGCTCTCGCTCCCCTTGATGCCGCGCAGCGACAACCCGAATGGCGAGCGGATGAGAATGCGATAACCGAATGCGCACAGTATCACGACGGCGAGCACGAAATAATAATACGCGGTCTGCGAGGCAATGCTGAAGCCCGCGACCGACGGCGGCGGCACGTTGGTGATGCCGTTGTCACCCCCGGTGAATGATGCCCAGCGGTACATCGCGCCCCAAATGATGTACCCGAGCGCGATCGTGATGAGAATAAAGTAGACCCCGCGGGTGCGCACTGCGGAGCCGTAAAGGACTGCGAGCAGTGTTCCGGCAATGAGCCCAGCCGGCGCCGCCACTATCGTCGGATACCCGTAACGGACCTGGAGGATTGCGGTAGTATAGGCAGCCACGGCAAAGAACGACGCTTGGCAGAGCGAGTAGAGGCCGGCATGCCCGAGCAGAAGATCGACCGAGAGCGCGAGCAGGCCGTAGATGTAAATCTGGGTGATCAACGTCATCCAGAAGGGGCCGGCGACAAGCGGCGCAGCCAGCGCCGAGGCGAGCGCGATCAGCGCCATGATGACCCCGTAGGAACGCACGTTCATCCTTCCCTGCCGAAGATGCCGCGCGGGCGGAATAAGAGTAGGATCGCCATCGGTCCGAAAAGAACGAAATAGGAGAATTCTGGCAGCAGCCAACGGCCGTAGGCGTCGAGAAGGCCGACGATCAAGGCGCCGATCATCGCGCCTTCCAGGCTTCCCAGCCCGCCGAAGATCACGACCACCAGCGCGTAGACCAGAATTTCCCATTCCGCGCCTGGATAGAGCGTGAGGAATGCTCCGCCCACGACGCCAGCCATTCCGGCTAGAAATGACGCCAAAGCGGACACCAGAACGAACAGCCGGTCGATGTTGATGCCGATCGCGCTCACGATCTCGCGATCGTCGACCCCGGCGCGCACCACGGCGCCGATCTGGGTCTTGCGGTAGAGCAGCCACAACGACAGCCCGACGAACACACCGAACGCGATGAGCGCGAAACGGTAAGTAGGATAGATGATGCCGCCCGGCAGCTCGATTGCGCCACGCAGCTCGATCGGCGTCGGCACCTTGAGGCTGTCGCCGCCCCAGATTTTCAGCGCCACATCTCCCAGAACAAAGGCAATGCCGACGGTCAGCAGCACCTGTGCCAAATGGTTCTCGCCTGTGCGGCGGATCAGAAAGCGGTCGATCAGATAGCCGAGCGGGATGACCGCGAGCCCCCCGCCCAGTACGCCGAGTGCGAAGCTGCCGGTGTGGCGGGTGATGGTGAGGCCGATGTAGCCGCCAAAAAGATAATAGGCGCCGTGTGCCATATTCACGACCCGCATCAGCCCGAAACTGAGCGTGAAGCCGCTCGCCAGCAGGAACAAAAGCGCGGCGAAGGAAACGCCGTTGATCGCCTGAAGAATGCCGCTGTGCATGAGATGGACAATTCGCTGGCTGCCGCGAAGATGACCGCGCCATGCGGGCGGCGGCGCCGCGAGGCGCCGCCGGTGATCAATGCGTGTGACTTAGCGCTTGTAAGGGCCGCGCTTGAGAAACTCCTCCGGTGTCCAGGTCCAGAACTGCGAGACGTTCTCATAGGTTTTGATCGGAATGTTGGTCAGTACCGATCCAATCGCCGGATGATTGATCTTCTGGATGCGCGTGACGTAGACGTTCTGGATCGGGTTGTCGTACTTGTCCATCTTGAGCGTGCCGCGCGGCGCCTTGATCGTCGCGCTGCGCATCGCCTTGAGGAACGCGTCCTTGTCCTCGACGTTGCCCTTGATCGCTTCGATCGCAGTGCGCGTCCACAGGCTCGCGGTGTAGGCCGATTCGGAGAACCACGATGGCAACCGCTTGTGCTTCTGGGCGAATGCGTCGACGAATGCCTTGTTGGCCGGTGTGTCGAGACCGGCAGCATAATGCAGCGAATTGCCGATCATGCCGATAGCGCGGTCATCCATCTGCGGCAACGCGTCCTGGTGCATCCAGTAACCGCCGTAGATCTTGAACTTTTTGTCCATGCCGAAGCCGAACCAGGCCTCGAACAGGCGGATGCGGTCGGCGCCGACCACGACTGCGACCACGGCGTCGGAATCCGGCGCGATCGAGGCGACGGTAGGACCGTAGTCCTTGGTGCCAATCGGATTCCAGATGATCTTCGCCACCTTGCCACCGAGTTCCTTGTAGGTCTGCACGATGCCCAGCGTCACTTCGTGGCCCCAGGTGTAGTCCTGGCCGATGAACGTGACGTTGCGCGCGCCGAGCTCCTTGTAGAGATAGTCGCCGAACGGATGGCCGATCTGGCTCGCGGACACCGCAGTGCGCACCACTGTTGGGGTGCGGTCCCACTTGGTGACGGTGTCGGCGCCTGCGGTATCCATCACCAGCGGCACGCCGGTTTCTTTACTGACCTGCGCCACGGCCGGACCTTCATGTCCGCAGAGCGGGCCAATCATGATATGCACTTTCTCCTGGTGCACCATGCGGCGCGCCTGCGTGAGTGCCTGGTCGGGATTACAGGTCGTATCCGCAATCACATACTCGACCTTGCGTCCGCCAGCCATGTTGCCGACTTGGTCCCAATACAGTTTGAAGCCGTCGACCATGTCGATTCCCGGCGCCGCGAGTGGGCCGGTGAGTGGCACTAGCAAACCTATCTTGATTGGTCCGGTCTGCTGCGCAAACGATATCGTGCCGAAGGCGGTCGCGATCAACGCGGCGCCAACTGCGCAGATGAGATTTCGACGCGGAATTGCGTTGCTCATAGATCCTCCCTAAGGCCTCTCACTATTTCACTGTCCGCATGCGCGGTGGCCGTAACGCTGCAGGATTGTCTCGATGTTAGCACAGGTTCGGGGTTTGCCAAATGGAGCCGGCCAATGGAGTAGGGCTGTATTTGCATGGGCGTCGCGCACGTTACTACATATACTGCCGGTGGAATGCGTCCGACATTCGCGGGAGGACCGAGACACCCATGAGCGCGCAACGAAGCGAAACACAACAATCTGACGGAGCAGGCCTTCGATTTGGCAGCGGATATTGCACCGTCCGCAGCGAGGACGCGCCCCTGCTCACTGGCCGCGGACGATTCACCGACGATCTGGACATATCTGGCCAGGCGCACGCCGCGTTCGTGCGAGCGACCGTCGCGCATGCCGTCATCCGTAAGGTAGACACCGCGTCGGCGATGAAGATGCCGGGCGTCATCGCCGCAATCACAGGTTACGATCTCGCGGCAGACAATATAGGCGATATCCCCCCGGTGGCTTCTTTGAATGGCCGCGACGGCAAGCCGATGTTCCAGGCCACAATGCCTGTGCTCGTCACAGAGCGCGTGCGGTACGTCGGTGAAGCGATCGCCGTCGTGGTCGCGGAGACGGCGGATCAGGCGCGCGACGCCGCCGAAATGGTCGAGTTCGAGTTCGATCCGCTCGTCGCTGCGCCGGACGTGGAACGCGCAATGGCGCAGGATGCGCCACCAATCTGGCGGAGCGCGCCTGGCAATATTGCGCTTGACTGGGAGGACGGCGATGTGGCGGCGGTCGATGCCGCCTTCGCGCGCGCTGCGCATGTCGAGCGGGTACGCCTGATCGACACGCGCTTGGCGCCGAGCGCGATGGAGCCGCGCGCCGCTATCGCGAGCTTCGACGCTCAAAGCGGGCGCTACACGCTGATCGCACCGACGCAAGGCGTGGCCGTGGTCCGAAAAGTCCTTGCCGAAGGTGTCTTCAAGATTCCGGCGAGCCAGATCCGTATCCTCACGCACGACGTGGGCGGTGGCTTTGGCATGAAGGTCCAGGCCTATTCCGACTACGCTGCCTTGCTCTATGCAGCGCGCCGCGTTAGGCGGCCGGTGAAATGGTGTGCGACCCGGCTTGAGAGCTTTCTCACCGACACCCATGGACGCGACGGCGTGCTGGAGGCCGAGCTTGCGCTGGACGCCAGTGGAAAATTTCTCGGCTTGCGTGCGCGCACCTGTGTTGGGATCGGTGCCTACACCACGATGTTCGCCGCGATCTTCTCGACCACCAATACCAAGAACTGTCTCTCCAGCGTCTACGTCATTCCAGCGATCCACCTCGGCGTGAAGATGGTGCTGACCAATGCGGCGCCGCTCGGACCGTATCGCGGGGCCGGTCGGCCGGAGGCGATCTATCTGATCGAACGCCTGATCGACAAGGCAGCGAAGGCGATGGATATCGATCGAGCGACACTACGCCGGCGCAATCTCATTCCGGCGTCAGCGATGCCCTACAAGACTCCGAACGGGCCGATCTACGACAGCGGCGAATTCCGGCGGATTCTGGAAATGGCACAAGAACTCTCGGACTGGAAGGGCTTTTCCAAGCGCCGCAGGACCTCGCAGCGGAACGGCAAGCTACGCGGCATCGGCATCGGCTGCTTTCTCGAAGTGGCTGGCGGCATTCTCGACGAGACGGTCGACCTGCGGTTCGAGGCGGACGGCAAGGTAGCGTTGCGCACCGGCGCGCAGGCGATGGGCCAGGGCCATTTGTCCACGTTCGTGCCGCTGGTGGCGCGACGGCTCGGCATCGACCCGCAGGCTGTGCGACTGGTCGAGGGCGACAGCGATGAGGTGCCGGCCGGAACGCCGAGCGTCGCCTCGCGCTCAATCATGATGGCGGGCAGCGCCACGACCATCGCCTGCGACCAAGCCATCGAGAAAGGCCGGCGCGGCGCGGCGCATGCCCTCGAGGCTGACGCCAAGGACATAGAGTTCGCCGACGGATTTTTTCGGGTCGCCGGAACCGACCGTATGGTCTCGATCCTCGATCTTGCGGCCCGCATGCGCGAGCCAGGAACGCCGGAGGACTTGGCGGGGGGACTCGACAACGTCGCTAAGTTTGTGTCCCCGCAGATGAGCTTTCCGAACGGATGCCATATCTGCGAGGTCGAGATAGACCCGGAGACCGGCGTCATCGACGTCGTCGCCTATACCGCAGTCGATGACGTGGGCAATGTGTTGCACGAAACGATCGTGGAGGGGCAGATCCACGGCGGCATTGCGCAAGGTATTGGCCAGGTGCTCGGTGAGCAAGTGGTTTACGGCGACGACGGCCAGTTGCTGACCGCCTCATTCATGGATTACGTGATGCCGCGCGCCGGTGACCTGCCGCCCATGGCTGTGCAACTTCATACCGTTCCGTGCAGGACCAATCCGCTTGGCGCCAAAGGCGCGGGTGAGTCCGGTGTAGCCGGCTCGCTGCCATCGGCAGTCAATGCCGTGCTGGATGCCCTTGCGGTTCGCGGAGTTTCGCATCTGGACCTGCCGATGACGCCACAACGGGTATGGTCGGCTCTTCAGCAGGTGTGTGTACCGAAAATCTCATCTGACACTGATTTCGGTTTTTGACCTGACCTGGCTTTTTTGGACCAAGCGATGTGAGAGAATAGCTTGGAAAGGAGCTTGGTCATGCCGAAGAAGAGGTTCGGCGCGGAGCAGATTGTGACGCTGCTTCGCCAGATTGAAGTGTCGATGGCCCAGGGCAAATCTACCCCAGAGGCCTGCCGGGCCGCAGAGATATCGCAGCAGAACTACGCGATGAACTGCTGAACGGAGAAATATTCTACAGCCTGAAAGAA
>SHVM01000091.1 GCA_009694265.1 Pseudolabrys sp. | reverse complement strand
CAGGGCAAACCTACGCCGATGGCTTGCCGGGATGCGGGGGTATCGCAACAGAACTACGCGATGAGCTGCTCAATGGAGAGATCTTCTACAGCCTGAAAGAAGCACAGATCGTCATCGAGCAATGGCGAAAGCACTACAACACTGTCAGGCCGCACTCATCGCTCGGATATCGACCACCGGCGCCACAGACGATGAGCCCGTTCCTGACACCGCTAGATCAGGCCGCGCAAATGCAATAATCTCTCCATCGCGCTGGTACAAAAAATCCGTCAGGTCAGTGGAGAACGCCGATACCGCCGGTTTGGCCGGTTTTTATATGCGAAACCATGCATCCGATGAGCACGCCGCCATCATGGAACTAGAATTACACCGAGCATGACCACCCCCACCTACCGAAACGCGCTGCGCGCGCTGCTCACGCCCGCCGAGCGGCGCCTGTTCGCGCGCCTCGACACGCCGCAAAAAATCCAGATCTTCATCGAAAAGATGCCGCCGAATTTCGAGCTTAAGGGCGAGACCTGCATGTCGCCGCGCCGCATGCTGCAAGCGCGTGCGTGCCATTGCGCGGAGGGCGCGTTGTTTGCCGCCGCGGTTCTCATTTATCACGGCACCCCGGCCTGGCTGATGGACATCCAGTCCTTGCCGAGCGATCAGGATCACATCGTCACGCTGTTCACGCAGCGCGGTCTATGGGGCGCGATCAGCAAGACCAACCACGCCGTGCTGCGCTGGCGCGATCCGATTTATCGTAGCGCGCGTGAGCTTGCCATGAGTTACGCGCATGAATATTGCCTGAATGGCGGCAAAAAATCGATGCAGGCTTTTTCCAAGCCGTATTCGCTGCAACGTATTGCGCCCAAGCGCTGGGTGATCGCGCCTGAGGAGCTCGACTGGCTCATGGATAAAATCGACGATTCTCCGCATGTGCCCTTGGCGCCGGAACACGCGTTGCACCGGCGCCGCCGCATGGCCCGGGTCGAATTGAAGTCGCAAGACGTGGTGGAATGGCCGGTCCCGGCCGCGCGCAGGGTCGCGAAGACAAAATAGCGCAACCGCAGGCAGGCGAGGCCATTGGCGTGACGTCTTTCATCAACCGCAGACAACTGACTATCGAATGGGGCCAGTGCGACCCGGCCGGCATCGTGTTCAATCCACGCTTCTTCGAGATGTTCGACACTAGCAGCTGGATGCTGTTTGAAGCAGCGCTCGGCGTGAAGCCAGACGAAATGGCGCGCGCTTACGGCATCATCGGCATCGCGCTGGTGGACGCGCGCGCCAATTTCCTCAAACCGGCGAGGTTCGGCGACACGATCGAGATTGCATCACGGGTGAGCGAATTCCGCCACTCCAGTTTCGATGTCGAACACCGCTTGACGATCAATGACGCGATGGCGGTCGAGGGCGGCGAGACGCGCGTCTGGGCGGTGCGCGACGAGGCCAACCCCGATAAAATCGCGACAGCCGCTATTCCGCAAGAGGTGATCGCGAAATTTGGTTAGGCGATCTTCACGTACTCAAACTCGCCCGGCTTGTTGTCGATGCCGACCTTGGGCGGCGCGATCCAGCTGGCGAATTTGTTGGGCTCGAATTGCGGCTGCATCAGGCTTTCGATGAAGTCCTTATCTCTGTCGGATGGCAGATAGTCGCCTCGGCGCTGGCTCCAATCCGCATCGCCCAACATGTTGCCATCTACATCCGCCTTGATCGAGGAGAACTCGCCGATGTGGCGGTGGAAGGCGACGTGCGGCAGCTTGATCTGGAACGCAATGCCGTGCTCGGCGATCACCTTGTTCCAGCGGCCGACGCCGACATTGCAATCGACCACGTAATCGTCGCGCAGCCGCATATTGAGTGCGGAGAGCGCCGGCGCATCCTGATTCTGGATCTTGCCGTCGATCAGGCGCAGCACCGGATAGGTGCCGCTCTCAAGGAGATGGTCGTCCTTGAGCCGGTCCTCGCGATAGCGGCCCTTGATGCCAGCGTGGAAGGCATTGGCCGCATTGGTCGAGATCTCGTTGCCGAACAGATCGAGCGTCAATGAGAAGTGCAAATTCGCCTTTTTCTGGATGGTCGGCAGATCGATCACGCCGAGCTTGCGCACATTCTCGATCTCATTCGGATCGCTGATCCCGGCCTTCTTCATCGCCTCGCAGGTGGCCTGAATGACGCGGGTGACGCCGGTCTCGCCCACAAACATGTGGTGGGCTTCCTCGGTCAGCATGAAGCGGCAGGTGCGCGACAGCGGATCGAAGCCGGATTGCGCCAGCGCCTCAAGCTGCATCTTGCCGTCGCGATCGGTGAAGAAAGTAAACATGAAGAACGACAGCCAGTCCGGCGTCTTCTCGTTGAAGGCGCCGAGCATGCGCGGCGTGTCGGGATCGCCGGAGCGGCGCTGCAACAGGGCTTCCGCCTCCTCGCGGCCATCGGTGCCAAAATATTTCTGCAGCAGATAGACCATCGCCCACAGATGACGGCCCTCCTCCACATTGACCTGGAACAGATTGCGCAGGTCGTAGAGCGAGGGCGCGGTCTTGCCGAGATAGCGCTGCTGCTCGACCGAGGCCGGCTCGGTGTCGCCCTGAATCACCACCAGGCGGCGCAGCATGGCGCGGTATTCGCCCGGCACTTCCTGCCAGGCATCCTCGCCCTTGTGGCGACCGAACGGAATCTTGCGGCCTTCGAGCGCCGGCGCCAGCAGCACGCCCCAGCGGTAGTCCGGCATGCGTACATAATCGAACTTGGCCCAGCCTTTCGGATCGACGCTGACCGCGGTGCGCAAATACACCAGAGATTCCTGGAAGCCGTCCGGCCCCATGTCGTTCCACCAATTGATATAGCCGGGGTGCCACTTCTCCAGCGCGCGCTTGACGCGCTCGTCTTGTCCGAGCGCGACATTGTTGGGAATCAAGCCGTCGTAGTCGACCGCGGCGATGTTCATGGCTACACCCTCTCTTTGGCAAAGGTCGGCGACACGCCGCTGCCGTAAAGTTTCAGCGCGCCTTGTTCGCCGATCGCGTTCGGCCGCTGGAAGATCCAGTTCTGCCAGGCGGTCAGCCGTCCGAAAATCTTGGTTTCCATGGTCTCCGGACCGGCGAAGCGCAGATTGGCTTCCATGCCGGTCATGGCGTCGGGCGAGAAACTGGTGCGCTCCTCCAGCATGACGCGCAACTCGTCGTCCCAGTCGAAGTCTTCATAGGCCACCGTGACCAGGCCGAGCGCGGCGGCCTCTTCGCCTTCGATCGCGGCGCCTATCTTGGCCTTGGCTTGTTTGATGCTGTCCGGCTCGCCCAGAAACCGCGTCTCCAGCCGGGTGAGCCCATTGCCCATCGGGTAGCAGCCGAAATTGGCCTGGCCCAGTGTGATCGCGGCCGGCTTTCGGTTATCGCCCTTTCGCGTGCCGGTCAGCATCAGCGCGCGGTCGGCGGCAAAGGCCAGCTCGGCCAGGGTGCCAGCAAAGCACGAGCCCGGCTCGATCAGCGCGATGAAACTCCTGGGCGTGACATCGATGCGCTTGAGCACGCGTTTGAGATAATGCCGGATTTCGCGCATCAGCCAGTCGTCTTTGGCTTTGGCGAGGAAATCGTCGTAATCGAGCACAGCTTGCGCATGGCCATCGGTGCGCAGCAGCACGACGCCGATGGCGGCTTCGTTGGCGCGCAGATGCAGGATGGCGTCTTCCAATTCGCGTGCGGCGGCGAGTGGCCAGAATTTATCGCCCAGCACATGCGCAGCTTCGACCGTAGCCGGCACCGCTTGCGACGGCCCGCGCACGGTAACGGTCACCAGACCGCGTGTGCGGTCGATCTCGACATCAACATGCGAATAAAAAATCCGGTCGCCCTCGATCTTGCGCGCGAGCGGCGTCAACGTAATGCCTTTGGCGGTTTTCGGCCGGTCCGAGCGCGCGGCAATCTCGTGCGCGCGCGCCGCGACCGTCTCCTTCCATTTCGAATTGGGTACCACTTCGTCGACCAGCCGCCATTCGACCGCCTTGGCGCCACGAATGCCTTCCTCGATGGAGCAGAACACATCGGCGAGGTCGCGCCGCACTTTGCGTTTGTCGGTGACGCGCGTGAGCCCGCCGGTGCCCGGCAAAACGGCGAGCAGCGGCGTTTCGGGCAGCGCCACCGCCGAGCGGCGGTCGTCCACCAGCATGATGTGCTCGGCTGCCAGCGCCAGCTCATAGCCGCCGCCGGCGGCATTGCCATTGATCGCGCAGATGTAGATCTGCTTGGAATTCTCGGATGCATCTTCAATCGCCAGCCGCGTCTCGTTGGTGAATTTGCAGAAGTTCACCTTGTGGCCATGCGTCGCCTTGCCGAGCATGCGGATATTGGCGCCGGCGCAGAACACATTGTCCTTGCCGGACTTGATGACGACGCAGCGCACCTCCGGGTACTCGAAGCGCAACCGCTGCACCGCATCGTTGAGCTCGATGTCGACGCCGAGATCGTAGGAGTTGAGTTTGAGCTCGTAGCCTTCGGTGAGCCCGCCGGCCTGATCGACGTCCATGATCAGATAAGCTACGTCGCCATCACGCTCGATGCGCCAATGGCGGTAGTGCGAAGGATCGCTCTGGAAATCGATTGTTGGCATGGCGCCCTAGCAATAGCACCCGACCAAACCTACGACAAACTGTTGCGCCGCAAGGCGATTCCCGCTAACCGCATGAGCCCCAGGTAACCAGTAGAGCGAGGAACCGGCCGGGCCGGGCTGAGCAAGAATGAGCGAAACGATCAAGACCGACGTTCTGATCATTGGCGCGGGGCCGGTCGGCCTGTTCGCGGTGTTCGAGCTCGGCCTGCTCGACATCAAGGCGCACCTGGTCGACATCCTCGACAAGGTCGGCGGCCAATGCGCCGAGCTCTATCCTGAAAAGCCCATCTACGACATTCCGGCGGTGCCGTTCATCACCGGGCAAGGCCTGACCGAAGCGCTCATGGCGCAGATCAAGCCGTTCAACCCGACCTTCCATCTCGGCGAAATGGTGACGACGATGGAGAACATCGGCGATCCGGTATTCCGCGTCACCACCGACCGCGGCAAGGTGTTCGAGACCAAGGCCGTCGTGATCGCAGCCGGCGGCGGTTCGTTCCAGCCCAAACGCCCGCCGATTGCCGGCATCGAGCCCTACGAAGGCAAGTCGGTGCACTATGCCGTGCGCAAGATGGACGTATTCCGCGACAAGCGGCTGCTGATCGTCGGCGGCGGCGACAGCGCGCTCGACTGGACGCTCAATTTGCAGCCGATCGCCAAGCGACTCACCCTCGTTCACCGGCGCGACGAGTTTCGCGGCGCGCCCGCTAGCGTCGGCAAGATGCGCGCGCTGGTCGCCGCAGGCAGCATGGATCTCAAAATCGGCCAGGTATCGTTGCTGGAAGGCGGCGACGGCCAGCTCACCGCCGCCAGCATCAAAGGCAACGATGGCGCGATTGACCGCGTCGATGTCGACGCCATGCTGCCGTTTTTCGGACTAACCATGAAACTCGGCCCGGTGGCGGATTGGGGCCTCGCACTGGAGGACGAACTCATTCCGGTCGACACCGGCACGTTCGAGACCAGCATGCCCGGCCTGTTCGCCATCGGCGACATCAACACCTATCCGGGCAAGCTCAAGCTCATTCTGTCCGGCTTCCACGAAGCGGCATTGATGGCGCAACGCGCGCATCACTATGTGCACCCGGAGAAGAAGCTGGTGTTCCAGTACACCACCTCATCGACCAGTCTGCAGAAAAAGCTCGGCGTTAAATAACGCAATGCCGAAGATCACCTTCATCGAACATGACGGCACCGTGCACACCGTCGAGGCCGAAATCGGCTCGACCGTGATGGAGACCGGCCTGCGCAACGATGTGGCCAGCATCGTCGCGGAATGCGGCGGTTCCTGCACCTGCGCGACGTGTCTCGTTCATGTCGATGAGGCTTGGAGCCCCATTGTCGGGCCACCTTCGGCCGAGGAAGAAGAAATGCTCGACAGCGCCTTCGAGGTGAAACCGACCTCGCGGCTGTCTTGCCAGATCAAAGTGACGCAGGCGCTTGACGGCCTGATCGTGCGCACGCCGGCCTATCAGGGCCGCTGAACCGCGGTTTTAATTTGATATTTATCAAGGCCCCAAAAGCGGCGTTCGCATAAATTGCGAATGGTCGTAGTGATTTCCCCTTAGCCGGGAGAGGGCCGTGAGCCGATCGGATTTGAAAACTATCGGCGCACTGCCGCTGTTCCGCGATATGAGCCAAGAGAATTTCGATGCGCTGGCGGCCGCGGCGACGCTACAGCAGTTCCCGCAGCACGCGATCCTGTATGCCGAAGGCAGCTTGCCGGAATTTCTGCATATCGTGGTCGAAGGCACTGTCGAATTGTTCGGCAGCCATGACAGGCACGAAACCGCGATCGACATCATTCAGCCGGTGTCCTTCCCGAAAATCATATCCGCGCGTACTGATGATGCAGCCCGGACAGAATGGGCGTGGCGGCAATGGTCCCGCATCGCTGGATTGACCTGACCTGGCTTTTTTGAACCAAGCGTTGTGAGAGAATAGCTTGGTTCAAAAAAGCCAGGTCAGATCATCCGGCGTGCGGAGCGAGCCGATTGAATGTCCAGCGTACAATCCAAGCTTCAGGACAACGAATCTAAAAGCTCTACAAGGTACTGCTTCCAAAGCTCCGGATAGCGCGAACCGAAATGACCGTGGGATTTGTCGCTCGCTGGCACGATGACGGAACGGGCGTTTGGAATTTTCGCGACCGCCCGCTCCACTAACCCGAGTTCGAGGACATTCGCCATGTCGTCGGCAAAGTTGACTGACAGAAGACGGGCCTTGATCTTGCCCAGGCTGGGTTCAGGGTCGTAGTCCCACGACGCTTCGAAACCGTAGAGATAGTCGTTGGCGTCGAGCTGCCGGGCGTCATCGACGATCTTGTCGAACAGCGCAATGCTCTTCGCCCTGGTCGGGGCCGCTTCATAGGTCCGCACGCGACTTTCGATGATGATGTGTTGGACTGGAAGGGTGTAGATCCAATGCGACGGCTGTTTGACGTAGTCGCCGCCATTGTAGTCCGGGTCGTTGCGGATCGATTCGGTGATCACCCGTCGATAGAATAAATTGTGTCCGGCAATCGGCACCGGCATCGACACCAGCGGCATCAGGGCGTCCATCATGTCGGGATATTTGCCGCCCCAAATCCACGCGTGCATGGCGCCCATCGAGAGGCCGAGTATGAGCCGCAAGTGATTGATACCCAGTCCCTCGGTGACGAGCAGCTTCTGCGCCTCGACCATGTCGTTGTAGCCGTAGCGCGGAAATTTGGCGCGCAAACCGTCGCTCGGCTTGCTTGAAGCGCCGCAGCCGAGGGCGTCGGGTATGATCAGATAATATTTGGCGCTGTCGAGCGGCTGCCCGCTGCCGAACAGCTGGCTGCCGAGACTTTCAATAACGGTTTTGCCGCTGCCGTTGGTGCCGTGCAGCAACAGCACCGCGTTGCTGACGCGGCCAGCGGAGTCACGTTTCGGCGTGCCAAGCGTCACGTAATGCTGGCGGAGTTCCGGCAGCGTCTCGCCGTTTTGGAAACGGAAGTCGCGGACGATGAAGTTGTCTTCTTTTCGGTCTGTGTCTTGCACGTGATCAGCCTTCATTGAAAAGACCGACTTGAATGATGTCGTTTGACATCGAGGGCTTTATGGAACGGCTCTTTACCCTGCCTTAATGTTGGCCGCTCGGATCACCTTGGCCCACTTCGCGGTTTCGTCGGCGAGGACCTTGCCGAAATCGGCGGACGTCATCGACACTGGCTCGTTGCCGAGGTCGGCCAACCGGGCCTTCATCCCCGGATCGGCGATGATGGCGTTGATTTCCTTGTTGAGCCGGTCGACGACTTCTGCCGGAACGTTTCTGGGGGCGCCGAAGCCGCTCAGCAAGGTCGCTTCGTAGCCCGGCAGGAAATCGCCGATGGTCGGCAGGTCCGGCAGCGCCTCGAAACGCGTCGCCGAGGTCACCGCCAGCGCGCGCAGCTTGCCGGTCCTGACGTGCTCGATGGACGGGGGGGTGGTGGAGAATATGGACTGCACTTGTCCGCCCAGCAGGTCGGTCACCGCGGGCCCCAGGCCGCGATAAGGGATATGCAGCAAGTTGACTGACGCCATGGACTCGAACAACTCGCCGGCCATATGGACCACCGTGCCGATGCCGGCTGATGCAAAATTGACCTTGCCCGGATTGGCCTTGGCATAGGTTATGAATTCGGGAAGCGTCTTGGCTGGAAACGATGGGTGCACCACCAACACAAGCGGCCCACGGGCGAAGCTCGCGACCGGCGCGATGTCGCGGAGAAACACGAAATTGAGCTTGTCGTAGATGGTCATGTTGATGCAGTCGGCCGAGCTGCAATAGACAAGCGTGTAGCCGTCCGGCGACGCGCGCACCACCATCTCGGTTCCAAGACTGCCGCCGGCACCTCCTCGATTTTCGATGACGAAAGGCTGGCCGAGCCGTTCCGACAGCGATTGACCGATCAGGCGCGTGAGGATGTCGGACGCGCTGCCGGGGGCGAAGCCGACGATGATGCGTACCGGACGATTCGGATAGGTTTGCGCTTGGGCGATGCGCGCGAGGACCGGTAGCGCGGCTGCGCCCGCGGCTAGGCGTAGGAATTTTCGGCGGAGAAGTTTCATGACGTACTCCCCTCAAGCATTGCCTACGAAATTCGGGGTGTGGGCGTTGATCGTCCCGTCTGCTCGCCGATGACATCAGCGCTGCCGTTGACTAATTAGACTTCGGCACGTCCCCCAATGGCAGCTCTACGATCAGCCTACATTACGTCCGCACATTCTTGGAAGGGGGTTAAGATGCGCACTTCCGGCCCATACAGAATGCCATAGGGTGGTTCGTCGGAGACGCGAAAATTCGTTCTGCTTTTTTGCATTGCAGCGAATGACACTAATGGCACTTAACGTCATTCTCTGCGCCGCAATATACTCGGTCGCTATCGGCACAACAGCGGACAATCGCTCGCCCGTGACCTGACGGATTTTTTATACCAGCGCGATAGAGAGACTATTGCATTTACGCAGCCTGATCTAGCGGTGTCAGGAAC
>SHVM01000090.1 GCA_009694265.1 Pseudolabrys sp. | reverse complement strand
GCCATGCGACAACGGAAAATACGGCTCGATCCGGCGCATCTGCGCCTCGGACAGCAAGAACAAATCAGTCATGGCGACACCTCCTCGCGCCGCCATTGAATCAACCGATCATCTGATCCGCAAGATATTTAATGGGTCCTGACCCTAGTTGCAGCAGGTTGCTTTTTTTAAAGGGGATGCTCATGAACTTCTTTCGTTTGATCGCGGCGGGCCTTTTGGCGGCCCTGCTGTCCAGCGGCGCGCTCGCAGCCGGCAATCTCGCCGGTCAGACGCCGATCGAAGTCACGGTCGATCTTAGCAAGCTCGGCCAGCATGTGTTCGAGCCGCGGCAGCTCAAATTCGAAACCGGCAAGCTCTACAAGCTGATCCTGCGCAATGCGAGCAACGATCCGCATTACTTCACCTCGCATGGCTTCTCGCAGATGATCTACGCCCGCAAGGTGCAGGTGACGCAGAGCCGCGATGGCAAGACAATCACGCTCGCCGAATTCAAGGGCGCGATCCGCGAGATCGAGGTCTATCCGGGACAGTCCGCCGAATGGTGGTTCGTGCCGGTGGCGACAGGCCGGGTGACCGATCTGCGTTGTGGAATTACCGGCAGCGACGGAAAATCGCACGCTGATCACGGCATGACCGGCGAGATCGTGATCGAGTAGCGGCGGGTCAAAATTCTAGGGCTTCGCTACTGCCTGTTCTCCCAGCGCTTGCGCGCGAGCTCGTCGTTCGCATCGCCGCCGAAGATGTCCTCGAAGCCGCCGCGGCCGCGTTTGCTCTGCGCGCGGGTGCCCGCTTCCGGCGCGGGCGACACGCCGGTGACCACGATCTGGGTCTCCTTCACGTTATCCTTCACCAGATCGAACAGCACGGCGGCGTTGTCCGGATGCAGACGGATGCAGCCATGCGAGGCCGGGCTGCCGAGCCGCCTGATCTCGTAGCTACCGTGGATGGCATAGCCGCCGTTAAAAAAGATCGAAAAAGGCATCGGCGACCCGTCGTAGACCGTCGAGAACCATTTGCGCGCCAGCCACTGCGGCCGGTAGCTGCCGTTCGGCGTGCGATAGCCCCAGCGCGCGGTCGACACCGGCCATTCGAAGCGGTTGGCGCCATCGACCGCAACCGTAAGGCGCTGCGTCGATTTGTCGACCGTGACGATGATGCCGGCCTGCGCTTGCGTCAATGCGCACAGCAGGGCGGCGGCGAGTGCAAGAAACAAACGCGGCATTAGTGACTTCCAGGCGCGAGTCATACGCAATGATCGCAAGATTCGATCGATCAAACAACCAAACATGTAGAGCAAGGTTAGCGCGCGAAGCCATATTTGCGGTCGAGGCCGCGCAGCCAGGCCGCGCGCTCCCGCAAGATTTGCGCCTCGTCGCTGCCGACCGAGGCGCGATAGGCATCGGCTTCGCGGTAGACTTGGGCACTGGCGAAAGACTTCTCCGCGGCATCGACGGCCGGCGGCGTTTCCACTTCGGCCATCGGCGTCGCGTCGACCGGCGCGGGCAGCGCGCCGTCCATCACCACGACCTTGGTGTTGCCCATGCCATGCCGGCGTACCAGCGAATAAAGGATCGCGGCATTGTCCAGCCGCAGCCGCACGCAGCCATGCGAAGCGGCGCGGCCGAGATTGGTGACTTCCATGGTGCCGTGCATCGCATAGCCGCGATGGAAGAACATCGACCACGGCATCGGCGTGAGGCTGTATTGGCGCGAATACCAATGCCGTTCGAGCCGGATCGGGCGGAAGGAGCCCGTTGGCGTCTCATGACCGCGCACCCCGGTGGAGACCGGCCAGCGATAGGTTTCCGCACCGTCGACCGTGACGGCGATCCGCTGCTGCGATTTGCTGATGCTGACCAGGAGTTCGGCCTTGGCGGGCGCCAGCAGGCAAAGCAGCGCGCCCAACAACGTAATGACAATGCCACGCATGACCTGACCCCCCATTCCCCCCTGGGACCTGTGCGGTCCGCTCAGCATCGCTTGCCGCCGGCGCGTTTGTAAAGGCTTTGTTAACCATAAAAGCCTTTGGGACTGCTTACGTTTTCGCGACCGGCGGGCACGGAACCGGGCCGGCCGGTTTAAACCATGGCGCGCATTTAACCTGACAGCCGATGACGGAATCGCTAGATCGGACGGGCATGTTCACTCGGGTCGCAACTCTGTTTGCTTTGTCGTTCGTGTTTGTCGCCGGCAGCATCGCCGTCGCGCAGCGCATGACCGTTGCGCAGGCACCGCCCGCGGCCGGCGAGCCGGCGACTTCCGTCGCGCCGATCCCGGCCACGCCGCAGCCAGCTGAGCCGGCGCCGCAACCTCCGCCCGTTGTCGCCGAACCGCCCGCACAAACGCCGCCTGCCGCGGTGATCGCGCCGCCGGCGCAAAAACCGGCGCCGGTCGTTACCGTGCCGACGCCGATGCCGCCGGCGAAACCGGCGATCACGCAGGACCCGAAGGATTCATTGCCGGCCAAACTTCTGTTTGCCGCCAAGCAGCTGCCGACCTTGGGCAAGGCCATGGCCATCGGCTATTACCCGCGTGGCTGCCTCTCCGGCGGGGTCGAACTGCCGGTCACAGGCCCGACCTGGCAGGTGATGCGGGTGTCGCGCAACCGCAACTGGGGCCACCCGGACCTGATTCGCTTCCTGGAAAAATTCGCGCCGCGCGCCGCCAAGTCCACCGGCTGGAAAGGTATACTGGTCGGCGACCTGGCGCAGCCGCGCGGCGGGCCCACGCCGAGCGACCATAAGAGCCACCAAACCGGACTCGATGTCGACATCTGGTTCATGCCGATGCCTAGTCACGTGTTGAGCAAGGACGAACGCGATAAAATCGCGGCGCCCAATGTGGTCGCCGACAACTGGAAAGAGCTCAATCCGAAAAACTGGACGCCGCAACACATCGCCTTCATCAAGGCCGCCGCCGATCAGCCCGAGGTCGAACGCGTGCTGGTCAACGCCGCGATCAAGCAGGAGCTGTGCCGCGTCGAGGGCAAGAATAAGGACGGCTGGATGTCCAAGGTGCGCCCCTGGTACGGCCACCACGATCACATCCATGTGCGGTTGAAATGCCCGGCCGATTCGCCGAACTGCCGCGCCCAACCGCCGTTGCCGGGCGACGACGGTTGCGGCAAAAACGCGCTCGACTATTGGTTCTCGGACAAGGTGCTGCGTCCGCAGAAACCAACGACGCCGACGACGCCGAAAACGCCGCCCAAGGCGCTGACGCTCGCCGATCTGCCGCCGGCCTGCAAAACCGTACTCAGCGCCCCCGCGCGCGAGTAGACGGGCGGCAATCCGATAACTGAAGGCGCTGCCTCAATACATCGTCGGCATGCCGAAAATAGTCCGCAGAATCACGAAGAAGATGATCGCCTGGATCACGATCACGCAGATCACGACTGAGATCGTGTAGCCCAAAGCCTTGGTGGGCTTCATCAGCACCGCGATGCCGGTGTGCAGCAGATAGAAGCTGTAGAGACCCAGCAGGCCCAGAATAGCCAGCGCCGGAATGACATTGAACACGCCGGCGAGCCAGGCGGCGGTCGGCGCATAGGCCGACACTTTCATGGCATTGCCGAGATTCTTTTGCCCGCCGAATGTGCCGGCGAGCGCGTCGATGACATAGGCCACGACAAAGACGCTGGCCAGCGTCAATACATATACCACCACCGCATGAAACAGGCCGCTCACAATCCCGATGCGGAACGGACCGAGGCCGATGATCGAGGTGCCGATGAACGAACAGACGACCGGGATTGCAGCAAGGATGCATACGTAATTCGTGAACAGATAGCCGGTATCGCCCGGCTCGCGTTCGATCACCAGCCATTCGGATTTCGGCCGTAGCAAGATGGCCTTGACGCGCTCGATGAGATTCATATCAGCCTCCATTGACCGATGTTTAGAGAATCAGCCCTTGCGATCTTCCATTATCATCGCCGCGCCTTTTTCGGCAATCATCATGGTCGGCGAATTGGTATTACCGGAAGTAATCGATGGCATCACCGAGGCGTCGATCACACGCAGGCCTTCGATGCCGATCACGCGCAGGCGCGCATTGACCACCGCGCGCGCATCGTCGTTACGGCCCATGCGGGCGGTGCCGACCGGGTGGAAAATCGTGGTGCCTATGTCGCCTGCAGCCTTTTCCAGCGCCGCCTCGTCGTCGCCCACGGAGTAGCCCGGCAGAAATTCGACCGGCGCATATTTTTGCAGCGCCGGCTGGGCCACAATCTTGCGCGTGACGCGAATCGAATCGGCGGCGACGCGGCGGTCCTCCGGCGTCGACAGATAATTCGGTTTGATCGCGGGGGCTTGCTCGGGGTCGGCGGATTTAAGCATGAGCGCGCCGCGGCTGGTCGGCCTGATATTGGCGACGCTGGCGGTGAAGGCCGGAAACGGATGCAGCGGCTCGCCGAACTTGTCGAGCGAAAGCGGCTGCACGTGATACTGGATATTGGCGCGATCCTGGGTGCGATCGGACCGCGTGAAGGCGCCGAGCTGCGACGGCGCCATGGTCATCGGCCCGCGTCGGCGGAACATATAATCCAATCCCATGCCGAGCTTGCTAATCGCCGATGCATTCATGACGTTCAAGGTCTTGACGCCGGACACCTTGAAAATCATGCGCAACTGCAAATGATCGTGCAGATTGGCGCCGACGCCGGGTTTGTCCAGAATCAACGGAATACCGAATTGCGAAAGATGCGCGGCCGGCCCCACGCCAGACAGCATCAATATTTGTGGCGAACCGATCGAACCGGCCGACAGGATTATTTCGCCGCGGCAACGCGCGGCTCGCGCAGCGCCATTCTGCCGCCAGCGCACGCCACTGGCGCGGCGGCCCGTGAAATCGATGCCTTCGACCAGACAGCCGGATTCAAGATGGAGATTTTTCCGGTGCTGCACGGGTTTCAGAAACCCGCGCGCCGCCGACCAGCGCCGTCCGCGCTTCTGGTTGACGTGAAAATAGCAGATGCCTTCATTATCGCCGGTGTTGAAATCGCTGACCGACGGAATTCCGTATTGATTGGCTGCCGCTCGGAAGGCGTCGAGAATTTCCCAGGACAGCCGCGGCTGCTCGACCCGCCATTCACCGCCGGCACCGTGCTCGCTCACTCCTAGAAAATGATCGACATGCTTGCGGAAAAACGGCCGCACGTCGTCCCATGACCAGCCAGGCAGCCCGAGCTGGCGCCATTGGTCGTAATCGGTGGCTTGTCCCAGCATGTAGATCATGCCGTTGATAGCGGACGAGCCGCCGATCACCTTGCCGCGCGGATAATTGAGGCTGCGGCCGTTGAGGCCCTCTTCCGGCTCGGTCTGGAACATCCAGTCGGCGCGCGGATTGCCGATGGCATACAAATAGCCGACCGGAATGTGGAACCATATCCAGTTGTCGCGGCCGCCCGCCTCCAGCAACAGCACGCGCTTGCTCGGGTCCGCCGACAGCCTATTGGCCAGCACACAGCCGGCCGAGCCGGCGCCCACCACGATATAATCGAACTCGCCTTCGACCGGCCCCGCTTCAATCATAAACCGGCGTACTCCCGCACGGGATCGAAGCGCAATCAGTACACTCCGATCAATTTCATTCCAGCGATAACGAGCACGAGCCCGAGTGCGCGCTGGATGTAGGTTGTCGCGAATTTCGTCCCTAAGGTCGTTCCCACCATTGCTCCCAGCATGACCGCCACGACATAAATTAGCAATTCGCTCGGAAGCGACCTTACGACTGCCAAATTTCCGAGAAGTCCGGCAACCGAATTTCCCAAGATGAACAGCGCTGCGACCCCCGACGCGATGCGCAGGTCGGACCAACCTAGAAAAATTATGATGGGCGACAGAAAGATTCCACCGCCAGTCCCGGTCAAGCCCGACAAAAAGCCGATGGCGGCCCCCAGCAATATGCCGATCGCGATGGGGGGATCGCGCAGCACGCGGCTTGCGCTAATTTCCTTGAGCCAAAGCAATCTTATTCCGGCAATGATAAGCACCACGCCGACAATTGGCCGGTAATATTGCCCCGGCAGTTGGATGCCGCCGCCGAGGAAGGCAAACGGCACGGCGCCAACCATAAATGGCCACACGATGCGCCATCGGAATAATCCGGCGCGCGCGTAGCGAATAGACGCGAAGCTCGCCACCAGAATGTTCAACGTCAACGCAGTCGGCCGCATCACCGCCGGGGCGACGGAGAACAGGGCCATGAACGCAATATAGGCGGAGGCGCCGGCATGCCCGACCGACGTATAAAGTGCCGCCCCAAGAAACATGCAGGCCGCGAGGAGCAGGTGGGCGTCGAACATGAGAATCCGATGGCAGCGCAAGCGCGCGGTTGCGAATGGGGTAGGTAAGCTGAGCGCCCTCTGAGGCCATCGACTCTGGGCGTATAAGCGGCCGCGTACGGCGGCAACCATGTCAATCGTATCAGACCTAGACTGGCTGTCTATATCATCGCATTCGTGCATCGCGACCGCGTCGGGTATCCTGAGCCATGTTTCCGCCTGAACGAATCGTCTGCCTGACCGAGGAAACCGTGGAGACGCTCTATCTCCTCGACGAGGACCGCCGCATCGTTGGCGTCTCGGGCTATGCGGTGCGGCCGCCGCAAGTGCGGCGCGAGAAGCCGCGGGTCTCGGCCTTCATCTCCGCCGACCTGCCGAAGATTCTGGCGCTCAAGCCCGACCTGGTGCTGACATTTTCCGATTTGCAGGCCGATATTGTCGCGCAACTCATTCGCGCCAATGTCGCAGTGCATGCCTTCAATCAGCGCGACGTCGCCGGCATATTCGACATGATCCGTACCCTCGGCGCGCTGGTGGGCGCTCCCGAAAAGGCCGACGACCTTGCCGGCTCGCTGGCCGCGCGCGTCGACGCCGTGCATGAGCGCGCAATGCATCTACCGCGCCGCCCGCGGGTCTATTTCGAGGAATGGGACGATCCGATGATCTCCGGCCTGGGCTGGGTGTCGGAGCTGATCGAGGCCGCCGGCGGCATCGAGGTATTCCCGCAGCTGGCCGCGCGCAAGAACGCCAAGGATCGCATCGTCTCGGCGGAGCAAGTGATCGCGGCCCGGCCCGACATCATTATCGGCTCCTGGTGCGGCAAGAAATTCGTGCCCGCCAAGGTCGCCGCGCGTCCCGGCTTTGCCCAGGTTCCAGCCGTTGCCACCGGCTGGCTGCGCGAAATCAAATCCACTTTGATCCTGCAGCCGGGACCTGCGGCGCTGACCGACGGGCTCGACCAACTGTCGGAAATCATCACCGGCTGGGCCGAAAGCCGCACGGGGAAACACCCTTAATAACGGGTCTTTGAAGGCCGCGCCCGCCATGCTATGCTAAGCCAAATCCGATGCATAAGGACCTGACAGCGATGCACCCGAACAAAATCCGCGCTGACCTCTGGATGGATCTGGCCCTGGTGGCATTCCTCATCGGCTTTGACGTGGCCGCCCGCCTGTTGCCGCACGCGCCCGGCTTCATGCCGGTCGCCGCCAGCGCGCTGTTCGCCGGCCGGATGCTGCGCATCCCTGTTTTGGCGATGGCCGTACCGCTGATCGCCATGGCGCTCAGCAACGCGGCATTGCCGGGCGAAGACTGGCGGATCACGCTGGTGGTATTCGCCGCGATCTCAGTCCCGGCGCTGGTCGGCATTCTGTCGCGCCGCTGGAGCGGAGCCATTGCGATCGCGGCAGCCATGGTGTCGTGCTCGCTGTTCTTCTTTGCCGTCTCGAATTTCGCGGTCTGGGCCTTCAGCGGGATGTATCCACTCAATCTGGAAGGCCTGACGCAGTGCTACGTCGCCGCGCTGCCGTTCCTTGATAAGACCGTGATGGGCGATTTGTTCTGGACCGCCGTCCTGTTCGGTGGCGCCTGGCTGATGCAGCACGGCCCGGCGCTGGCGCGGCGCGCGCAGTAAAGAGTTAGCCGATCCATTTCTGCACGCGGCGCAACAGCGCCTTGGCGCGGCCCCACAAGTCTTTGGGCGCTTCCGGCTCGGCCAGCCGCAGACCAACCGTGGTCACGCAGCGGTACTCCACCTTGTGAGCAAGCAACGCGATCGGCCCTAGCTGGACGATATCGCCCGGCCGCGGCAAACGTCCGAGATGCTCTCGAAAAAGTCCGCCAGCGGCACTTCGGTGTGATCGGCGGCGACTTGCAGGCCATAGATATCCGCCAGCGCGCCAAGGGTCGCAGTGCCTGACACAAAGAAATCGCCAAGCAGCGCGGGATCGGGCTTCGACGGCAGCGGCATGTTGACGAAGAAGCGGTCGAGCGCCTGCGCCTTCTCCGGTGGCGCCAGCAGATAGACATAATCGCCCTCGCGCACCGGGTCGGCTTCCGCCGGCGTGAGGATCTCTTCCTTGCGCACGACCAGCGTCGGCCGTGCCCAGTTGGGAATGAGGCCGCGCCGCAAGTAAGGACTGTTGGCGGGAACCGGGTAGCCGACGATCTCGCGCGTCAACTGGCCGGGCAGATCGAGCTCGACGCGGCGCGGCATCGGATCGCTGCGCGTGAACGAGATATCGAGCTTGCGGGCGGCAAGCGCCACCGTCCAACCCTGGATCATGAGCGACGATACCACCACCACGAAGGCGACGTCGAAATACAGAGAGGCGGACGGCAAACCGACCAACAGCGGGATCGAAGCGAGAAAAATTCCGACCGCGCCGCGCAGGCCCACCCAGGAGATGAACAGCTTCTCGCGCCACGGAAACTTGAACGGCGCGAGACACAGGAACACCGCCGCCGGCCGCGCGATCAGCATCAGCACAGCCGCCACAGCAATGGCGCCGAATAGCGTCTCGGGCAGCCGCTGCGGCCAGACCAGAAGGCCGAGCAGCACGAACATCACGATCTGCGCTAACCAGGTCACGGTGTCGAGAAACACCACGACCGAATTATGCGCGCGCGTCTGCCGGTTTCCAACCACGAGACCGGCGAGATAGACCGCCAGAAATCCCGACGCGTGCACGGCATTGGCGAAGGCGAACACGACCAAAGCGGCCACCGCCACGAACGGCGCGTGCAGCCCTTGCGGCAGGTTCAGCCGGTTGAGCACCAGCGTGATAATGCGTCCGCCGAAATAACCGATCAGGCATCCGAAGATCGCTTCCCACGACAGCGCCACCAGGGCTTGCGACCAGGTCTTGTCGCCGACCAGCAACATTTCAACCAGCAGCAGGGTCAGGAACACCGCGAATGGATCGTTGGTGCCGGATTCCACCTCAATGGTCGCGCGCACCCGCGACCGCAGGCGCAATCCGCCGGCATTGATCAGGAAGAACACCGCCGCGGCGTCGGTGGATGCCACCACCGCGCC
>SHVM01000089.1 GCA_009694265.1 Pseudolabrys sp. | reverse complement strand
GCCATGCGACAACGGAAAATACGGCTCGATCCGGCGCATCTGCGCCTCGGACAGCAAGAACAAATCAGTCATGGCGACACCTCCTCGCGCCGCCATTGAATCAACCGATCATCTGATCCGCAAGATATTTAATGGGTCCTGACCCTAGGACAACTTCTTATGCGCGTAGTGCTGCTGGCTTTTGTCGCGTTGATCGCACCGCTACCGGCGCTGGCGCAAAACTGTCCGCAGCCGCTTGGCGAGGCGCGCCGGCTGGTGCTGGTCACCGCCGATAATTTCAACGTCAGCGAGGCGAGCGCGCAGCTGTTCGAACGCGCCACGCCCGCGGAGCCGTGGCGCGCGGTGTCGCTCGCAGAGCCTGCGCTGATCGGCAAGACCGGGATGGCGTGGTCGTATTTCTTCCGCGCCTTCGCCGGCAAAAGCGAGCCGATCAAGGTCGAAGGCGACAAGCGCGTACCGGCGGGCTTTTATCGCATCGGTAAGAGCTTCGGCACGCTGCCGCCCAATCGAGCTGGCTATCTGCACGTCACCGACGGCCTCACTTGCGTCGATGACGCAAGCTCGCCCGCCTACAACACTATCGCCGCGCGCGCCAAGATCGGCCGGCAGGTGCACGGCGAGAACATGTGGCGTGTTCCTGAATACAAGCGCGGATTGCTGGTTGACTATCCGACCCATGCCAAAGCGCGGGCGGGCTCGTGCATTTTCATTCATGTCCGCCTGCCGGGAAAAACCGGCACCGGCGGCTGTGTCGCATTTCCTCAGGCGCGCGTCGAAGCCTTGCAGGATTTCGCGGAACCGGGCGCGGTGCTGGCGGTGCTGCCGCGCCAGGCGCTCGGCCGGTTCAAAGGCTGCTTGCCGGAACTTGCTAATTAATGGTGCGCTTGGCAAACGACGAGTCGAGCGAAAAAGCGGGAATTTCAATATTAAAATGCTCGCCTCCCACCGTCACCATGCCGTAGCTGCCGGTCATGAAACCGGACGGCGTGGGCAGCGGCACGCCGCTGGTGTATTCGAACGACTCGCCCGGCTTAAGGGTCGGTTCCTCGCCGACCACGCCCGGCCCCTTGACCTCCTGCAGCCGCCCCAAAGCGTCGGTGATGCGCCAATGGCGCGTCTTGAGCTGAACCATTTCGGACCCGAGATTGGCAATGTCGATGGTATAGGCCCAGAAGAAATAGCCGTTGTTCGGTGACGACCGCTCGGAAACAAAGCGGGGCGTCACCGTGACCTCGATCTTGCGGGTTACGGCGCGGTACATCTAAATGCCTTACTATTATACGACGCTTGGGCTGGGCCTTGGTGCTTGCCTCGGGATTATGACCGAAAGATCGCATGAAAGAAAAGCCATTGATGGCTCCGCTACCGATCGAACGCGATCTGCGGCTTGACCTGTTCCGTGGGCTGGCCCTTTGGCTGATCTTTCTCGATCATATTCCGTCCAATGCGGTGAGCTGGATCACTATTCGCAATTACGGCTTCAGCGACGCCACCGAGATTTTCGTTTTCATCTCCGGCTACACGGCGGCCTTCGTCTACGGCCGCGCCATGCAGGCAACCGGTTTCATCGTCGCCACCGCCCGCGTGCTCAAGCGTGCCTGGCAGATTTATGTCGCGCACATCTTCCTGTTTGCGATTTATCTCGCCGAAATCGCCTATGTCGCAAGCAGCTTCGATAACCCGCTCTTCACCGAAGAGATGGGCGTGCTCGACTTCATGAAGAATCCCGATGTCACCATCCTTCAGGCCATGCTGCTGAAGTTCAAGCCGGTGAACATGGACGTGTTGCCGCTCTATATCGTGCTGCTGCTCTGGTTCTCGCCGATCTTGTGGCTGCTGTTGCGCTCGCCCTCGCTTGGTCTGCTTGCTTCGGCAGGCCTTTACACTTTGATGTGGCAATTCGAATGGAATTTTGCGGCCTATCCGAGCGGCAACTGGGTGTTCAATCCTTACGCTTGGCAATTGCTGTTCGTATTCGGCGCCTGGTGCGCGCTCGGCGGCGCGCAACGCCTCGCACGCTGGATCAATTCGCCGGTGCTGGTCGGGCTGGCGGCCGCCTATCTGGTATTTGCGTTTTCGATCGCCATGACCTGGTACTTTCCGCGTCTCGGCGCCTTTGTGCCGAAATTCGTCGGCGAGGCGATCTATCCCATCGACAAAACCAATCTCGATGTATTGCGTATCCTGCATTTCCTATCGCTGGCGGTGATTACGGTATGGTTTGTGCCGCGCGATTGGTCCCTGCTGAAGTCGCGCATCTGCTGGCCGGCGATTGTGTGCGGGCAGAATTCGCTGGGTGTCTTCTGTCTCGGCGTGTTCCTATCCTTTGCCGCCCACTTTGTGTTCACCGAAGTGTCTAATCGCGTGCTCACGCATGTCATCGTCAGCATCGCCGGAATAGCGATCATGGTTGGCGCGGCCGCATTGATTTCGTGGTATAGAATCATAGAGCGACAAGGACCGGGACCGCGGCCGCCTGCAACCAAGACGGGCTACGCGGAAGGAAGCGCATGACGGGGCGATTAGCATCCCTGCTGGCAGTTCTGGTGCTGGCAACGCAGGTACAGGCGGGGCCGGCCTTAGCCGACCACGCGGCCGATTGCCGCTTGGGCGAGCTGCAAATCGACCGCAATTTTCCGCTGCCACAGGTCGCCCGCGCGCTGGCCGCCAAGCAGCTCAGCATACTGGTGATTGGCGCCGGTTCCTCGCTGTTGCCTGGGACGAGCGGCGCCGCCAACGCCTATCCGGCGCGGCTGCAGCATGCGCTGGCTGAGAAACTCCCCGGCGTCGAAGTAAAATTGGCGACCGACGTGAAGGCCAAGCACAGCGCTGCTGAAATGGTGAAGTCGCTGGCCCCGGCGCTCTCGTCGGCAAAACCAGCGCTTGTGATCTGGCAAACCGGAACCGTGGACGCCATGCAGGGGATTGATCAAGATCAATTCAGCCAGGCGCTCGATAAGGGCATCAATATTGCCCGTTCCGCGGGCGCTGATGTCGTTTTCATCAATCCGCAATATAGTCCCCGTACAGAATCGATGATTGCCCTAGGGACATATGCTGAAAACATGCGCTGGGTTGCAGTGCAGAAAGAAGTGCTGTTGTTCGATCGCTTCAGCATCATGAAGCTATGGTCCGATCTCGGAACGTTTGATTTTTATTCGGCCACGAAAAAACTTGACATAGCCGAGAGTGTTCATGATTGCATAGGGCGACTGCTGGCTGGTCTCGTGATTGAGGCGGCCAAGCCAAGCGAGCCGCAAGCCGAGGGCGGCCGTTAACCGGGACTGGTCAGGGGTGGGGGAAGCTGCCGTGCAAGGAACTGATCTCGCCTCTTGGGCGATGAAGTCACTCGCTGCCGCCGCGCTGCTCGCCGGCCTGGCATTGCCGTTGCCGGCGCGCGCCGAAACACTGGCACCGGCATGCGATGCGCCGTTCGATCTGCTCCGGCTTGCTCAGCCGCTGTCGCGCGTGGCGCAAAAGCTTGCGACTCGCGAACAGATCACCATAGTCGCCATCGGCTCTTCGTCGACCTCCGGCGCGGGCGCGAGTTCACCGGCGGGAAGTTATCCGAGCCGGCTTGCGGTCGAACTCAAGCAACGTTTTCCGGACCAGCCGATCGTCGTGATCAATAGCGGTGTCGGCGGCGAGGAAATCGACGACATGCTCAAGCGTTTTGATACAGCCGTGGTCTCTGCCAAGCCCGACTTGGTGTTGTGGCAGCTCGGCACCAACTCGGTCATCCGCGACCACAAGTTCTCCGCACACGACGGTTCGATCCGCGAAGGCCTCAATAAGATCCGCGCCGTCGGCGCCGATATTGTGCTGATCGATCCGCAATTCGCGCCGAAGGTGATCGCGAAGCCGCAAGCCGAGCAGATGGTCGAGCTGATCGCCACCACCGCGAAACTCGAAGACGTCGATCTGTTCCGCCGTTTTGACGTGATGAAACGCTGGCGCGAAGTTGACAACATGGCGTTCGAGACATTCGTGTCGCCCGACGGGCTGCACCTGAACGACTGGAGCTATGCCTGCATAGCCAAGGGCCTTGGCATAGCGATCGCCGAAGCCGCCCAGCGTCCGGTCATGTCAGCGACGGCGATGCCGCATTTGGTGCCGTAATATCCTTCTTCGTCATTCCGGGCTCCGCACCTTTCGGCGCCCGGAATGACCGTTAGACCTTATCCAGTGCCGTCAGCAGGTCCTCGATCAAGTCGTCGGGGTGCTCGAGGCCGGCCGAAAACCGCACCAGCCCATCGCCAATGCCGAGCTCAGCGCGCTGTGCCGGCGTGAGCCGCTGATGCGTGGTCGTGGTCGGATGCGTGATCAGGCTCTTGGCGTCGCCGAGATTGTTGGTGATGCCGATCAGCCGCAGGCCGTTGAGGAAACGGAAGGCGCCTTCCTTGCCGCCCTTGATCTCAAACGAGCACAACGTCGAGCCGGCGCGCATCTGCTTGGCGATGATGTCGGCCTGCGGATGGTCGGCCCGGCCCGGATAGATCAGCCGGGTAATGTTCTTGTGCCCGAATAACGCGGTCGAAACCGCGCCGGCGTTTTCAGTCTGCCGTTGCACGCGCACCGGCAACGTCTCCAGTCCCTTCAACAACACCCAGGCATTGAACGGCGACAGCGACGGCCCGGTCTGACGCAGGACCTGGTGGTAATTGTCCATGATCAGTTTCTCTGAGCCCAGAATGATGCCGCCGAGAACGCGGCCCTGCCCGTCGATGTGCTTGGTTGCCGAGTAGACCACGCAGTCGGCGCCCAGCGTAAAAGGGCTCTGATAGAGCGGGGTGGCGAACACATTGTCCACGATGAGCTTGGCGCCGGCGTTATGCGCGATGTCGGCGACAGCCTGGATGTCATACACTTCCAGCGTCGGGTTGGTGGGCGTTTCCATGAAAAACGCCTTGGTGTTTTTCTGCGCCGCGTTTTTCCAGGCCTTGAGGTCCTTGCCGTCGACCAGTGTGCAAGGCACGCCGAAGCGCGGCAGCCATTCCTCGATCACCCAGCGGCAGGAGCCGAACAATGCCTTGGCGGCGACCACGTGATCGCCGGCACGCACCAGCCCCATCAGCGCGGTGGTAACCGCGGCCATGCCGGTGGCAGTCGAGCGCGCGGCCTCGGCGCCTTCGAGCGCGGCCATGCGCTGTTCGAACATGTCCATGGTTGGGTTGGAATAGCGCGAATAGACGTAGCCGGGGATCTTGCCGGAGAAGCGCTGTTCGCAATCCTCGGCGCTGGCGTAGATGTAGCCTTGAGTTAGAAACAGCGCCTCCGACGTCTCGTTGAATTGCGAGCGCAGGGTACCGGCATGAACCAGCCGGGTTTCGGGGCGGTAGGTCTTTTTGGTCGGCGCGGGCATGTGGCCTCCATCGGGCCTTCCGCATGATCTTATCCGAAAATCGGGTCTCGCTTTTCGGGATCATGCGCGGGCCAATAAAAAACCGGCCGGAGAAAAATTCTCGGCCGGGCACACGCGTCCCCGGCCTTTTAGCGATTTATTTAACGTGGCTGCAAGCCGGCCGGCTCAAATGACCACGGAATAAACTGTTTGTAGCCGGAAGCACGGCTTCCCGTCAAGGCACCCATCGGGTTAGATCGGCACGCCATCATAAAGCATGATCCCGAAAAGCGAGACCCGTTTTCGGATAAGATCATGCTTAAACAAAGAGCCGCCGTGCCGCTTTCGTTTCCCACCGAGGACAAGGGCATCCTGCCCGACCGCATGATCGCGCGGCTTGCCGCCGACGGCGGTATTTTGCCCGCGACCGATTTCGTGCCGGACCAGATCCAGCCGGCCAGCCTCGACCTGCGGCTCGGCGAGGTGGCCTATCGCGTGCGCGCGAGCTTCCTGCCGGGCAGCACCACGGTCGCCCAGCGCATCGACGAATTGAAGCTGCACGAATTCGCGCTCACCGACGGCGCCGTGCTGGAAACCGGCTGCGTCTATATCGTGCCGCTGCTGGAAAGCCTGGCATTGCCCGCCGATATTTCGGCCGCCGCCAATCCGAAAAGCTCGACCGGACGGCTCGACGTGTTCACCCGCGTGATCGCCGACGAGTTGCGCGGCTTCGACCGCGTCGAACCCGGCTATCATGGGCCGCTCTATGCCGAGATCAGCCCGCGCACCTTTCCGGTGTTGGTGCGTGAAGGCTCCAGGCTGTCGCAGATTCGTTTCCGCCGCGGCCATGCGCTGCTCGGCGGAGACGCTTTGCGTGAACTGCATGCACGCGAGCGGTTGGTGGATACCGACGACGCCGATGTGAGCGAGGGCGTGGCGGTTGGCGTCGATCTGTCGGGCTTAGGCCCGGGTGGTCTGGTCGGCTATCGCGCCAAGCGCCATACCGGGCTGATCGATGTGGAGCGGCGCGGCGGCTATACGATATTGGATTTCTGGGAGCCGATGCAGGCCCGCCCCGACAAGAGCCTGATCCTCGATCCGAACGAGTTCTACATCCTGGCGTCGAAGGAGGCGGTGCAGGTGCCGCCCGACTATGCCGCCGAGATGGTGCCGTTCGATCCGTTGGTCGGAGAATTCCGCGTGCACTATGCCGGCTTCTTCGATCCCGGCTTCGGTTACGCCGGCGCCGGTGGCAAGGGCGCGCGTGCCGTTCTTGAAGTGCGCTCGCGCGAAGTACCGTTCATCCTGGAGCACGGCCAGATCGTCGGGCGGCTGGTCTACGAGAAGATGATCGCGCGGCCCGACAAGCTTTACGGCCAGAGCATCGGCTCGAATTACCAGGCGCAGGGCCTGAAGCTCTCCAAGCATTTCAAGGGTTGAAGCTCCGCAAAACTTTCCGTCATCATTGCCGGGTTAAGCCCGGGCATTCGGCTTTCTTCGCTTTTTCCATGATTGCGCACATAGGCCGTCGTGCTAAAACTGCGGCAAGAATAAACGCGGTGGGAGGACGGCATGCTTCGAATTCGAACTTCGATCTTTGTTCTCGCGGCCCTGCTCGCTCCTGCGACAGCATTCGCGCAGTCCTGGCCCACGGCGCAACCGATCAAGGTGGTCATCACCTTCAGCGCCGGCAGCGCGTCGGATGTCATCGCGCGCGCGGTGTTCGAGCAGGTCGGAAGCCAGATCGGGCAGACCTTCGTGATCGACAATCGCGTCGGCGCGGGCGGCACGCTCGGCGCCAATGCGGTGGCGAAGGCGGCGCCGGATGGCTATACGCTGCTCGTGCACACCTCGTCGCATACGGTGACGGCGGCGACCTTTGCGCAATTGCCCTACGACACGGTCAAGGATTTCAAGGCGGTCATCCCGCTGGCCAACCTGCCCAACGTCCTCATTGTCGCCAAGGCGAAAGGCTACAAGTCCGCCGGTGACATGGTGGCGGCCGCCAAGGCCAAGGCCGGCGGCTTCAACTACGGCAGCGCCGGCGCCGGCACCGCGTCGCATTTCAATGCCGAGCGTTTCAAGCTGGCGGCCAAGTTCCAGGCCCAGCACGTGCCGTTCAAGGGCGCGCCCGAGGTATTGCGTGAAATCATCGCGGACCGGATCGACTTCTATTTCGTGCCGCTATTGCCGGCCAAAGGCCTGATCGAGAGTGGCGAGCTCGCAGCGCTTGCGGTCAGCTCCTCGACACGGGCCACGGCTTTGCCGAATGTGCCGACCACGGTCGAGGCGGGTTTTCCGAACTCGGAATTCAATTTCTGGGTCGGCGTGCTGGCGCCGAGCCAGACGCCCGCGCCGATCCTCGAACGGCTGCATAACGAGATCAAGGCCGCGCTGGGCAATCCGGGCGTGAAGGAGCGGCTCGCGAAACTCGGCGCCGACCCGATGCCGCTGACGGCGCGCGAATTCGACGCGCTGATTGCGAAAGAGATCGCCAGCAATGTCGAACTGGTGAAAGCCGCCGGCATCAAGGTCAATTAGACGTGGCGAAAATCGTTGCGGCGTATGGGCTGCCGCACACGCCGTTTTTCCCATCGCGCGTTGAGCAGGAAGGGCCGCAGTCGCCGACCGGACAAATGTTCGCGCAGGCGCGCGACTCGCTGGCCGCCGCCAAGCCCGACGTCATCCTGATTTTCGATACCGACCATTACAACACGTTCTTCTTCGACAATTTCCCGATTCTGGCGATCGGAATCGACGAGAAATTCGTCGGCCCGGTCGACGAGCCGCGCGGCGGCATGCCGGTCTATACCGTTCCGTCGGCGCCTAAGCTGGCCGACCATCTGCATCGGCACACGGTGCGGGCGGGCTACGACGTCGCCAGCTTACGCGAATTTGGTTGCGATCATTCGGTGATGGTGCCGCTGCATTTCGTCAACCCACACATGCGTGTGCCGGTCATTCCGGTGTTCATCAGCGGCCACATCCCGCCATTGCCGAAGGCTCTGCGCTGTTTTGAGTTTGGCCGCGAGATCCGCAAGGCGCTGGAGGCCTATCCGGAGAATTTGCGGGTCGCCATCATCGGCACCGGGAGCTTTTCGCTCGAGGTGTTCGGCCCGCGCATCGACCCCGGCAAGACCGACGGCGTGCCGGATCCGAACTGGGTGCACGAGGTCTGCGGCTATCTCACCGCCGGCGACACCGAGGCGCTGATCGCGGCGTCCAATGAAGACCGCCTGCACGCGGCCGGCAATGTCGGCGGCGAACTGCTCAATTGGATTGCCATGCTGGCCTTCACCGATAACCGCAAGCCGGATTTTCTCATCAAGCAAATGGAAAACGGCCATGCCTATGCCGGCTGGCGCTGGGGGTGAACCATGTCGGCGCACACGATCAACAAGATTTGCCGGGAGGTGTTGCGCGATCACGCATTCCGCGCCGCGATGAAATCAGATCCGGCCTCGGCGCTTGCCAAATATGAACTTACCGCGGACGCGCGCCGCGCGCTGCTGGCGGGCGATGTGGTGACGCTGCACGCCATGGGCGTCAATGATTTCATGATGGGCTATCTGGCGCGCTTTGAGTCCTGCGGGCTGAACGTGCCGTTGTTCAACGAAAAAATCCGCTCGATCCCGCATTAATACAACCGCTGGAAAATTGCAGGCTTTGGCGCTAGATTTGACGCCAACGGCGCGGGCGTAGTTCAATGGTAGAACGGCAGCTTCCCAAGCTGCATACGAGGGTTCGATTCCCTTCGCCCGCTCCGATACTTAGCGAAATTTTTTGAAAAGTTTTGCAACGAGTTTTGCAACTTATGTTCTCTTTCTGGCCTCGTTGAGCTGGCGGATGGCCTCCTTTGTAGCGGCCCGAAGGCTGAAAAGCTACGCAGCGTTTGACCCACAACGGACAAACAAGGGCGTCGGCCTTGATCAGCTAAGCCGTCGTTGCAGTGCGGCATAAATCCAAGTCCAAATCGCTGACAAGAAACGGCTTGGCGCCAGCACTGCACCGGGTGGGCCTGCTCGCGTCCGCCCACGCGCCGTACCCGCGGACAATTGAATTGTCCGTGATTAGGGACGGAATATCTCTATATGGTGATTGTTGGTTGAAAATAATCTAAT
>SHVM01000088.1 GCA_009694265.1 Pseudolabrys sp. | reverse complement strand
GTTTCGCTGATCGGCACTTTCTTTTTCATGGCGGCGTTCGGGTTCACCCTCAATACATTGTCATTGTTCGGCATGGTGCTGTCGGTCGGCATTGTCGTGGACGACGCGATCGTCGTGGTCGAGAACGTCGAGCGCAATATCGAGGCAGGGCTCGATCCGCGTTCCGCTGCGATCAAGAGCATGAACGAGGTGGGCGCCGCATTGATTGCCATCGCGCTGGTGCTTACGGCGGTGTTCGTTCCGTCGGCCTTCATCACCGGCATATCGGGTCAGTTCTACCGCCAATTCGCCCTTACCATCGCCAGCGCGACCGTGATCTCACTTATCGTTTCATTGACGCTGTCGCCGGCCTTGTGCGCCCTGCTGCTCAAGCCGCGTGACCAGCGCGGTAAGGAAAACTGGCTAACACGTCCGATCCACGAATTTTTCCGTGTCTTCAATCGGATTTTCGACCGGATCGAGCATGGCTATGGCTGGCTGGCGGTACGGGTGGTGCGCTTCGCGGTCATGATGCTGGTGGTCTATGCCGGCGTGCTTGCCTTCGGCCTCAATGAATTCCGTAAGACGCCGGTTGGCTTCATCCCGCATGTCGATGGCGGCTATCTGATCACCGTCGTGCAATTGCCCTCGGGCTCGGCACTGGCGCGCACCGACGCCGTCAACCGCAAAGTCGTCGAGATTGCCCTGAAGCAGCCGGGGGTGGTTGGAGCGGTCAACATTGTCGGCTTCTCCGGTGCGACTTTCACCAATGCGCCAAACTCGGGCGCGATCTTCCTGGTGCTGGCGCCGTTCAGCGAACGCGCCGGCGACTCCAATCAATCGGCGGCGGCGATCCAGCGCCAGTTGTTTGGCAAGCTCGCGTCAATTCAGGATGCGCTGGTGATCGTGGTGGCGCCGCCGCCGGTGCGCGGCATCGGCAATGCCGGCGGTTTCCGCATGATGATCGAGGATCGGTCCGGGCAGGGGCCGCTGGCCTTGCAGGCCGCGGCCTATGCTATGATGGAGCGGGCGGCTCGTACGCCGGGTATCCAGCAGGCGTTCACGCTGTTCGAGACCTCGACGCCGCAACTTTATCTCGATATTGACCGCACCAAGGCGCAACTGCTTGGCGTCAATGTCTCCGATGTCTTCGGCGCGCTGCAGATTTATCTCGGCTCGGCCTATGTCAATGACTTCAATCTGTTCGGCCGCACATTCCGGGTGGTGGCGCAGGCCGACGGCGAATTTCGCAACGATACGCGCGACGTGCTCAAGATTCGGGTGCGCAATGCCAATGGCGACACGGTTCCGCTCGGCGCCTTCACCACGGTAAGCGACATTTCCGGCCCGTACCGCGTGCCGCGCTACAACTTGTATCCATCCGCCGAACTCGACGGCAATGCAGCGCCCGGCTACAGCCAAGGCCAGGCCATCGAGATCATGCAGAAGCTTGCCGCGCAGGCTCTGCCGGAGGGCTTCTCCTACGAATGGACGACGCTCGCCTACCAGCAATTACGCGCGGGCAATACAGCGATGTTCGCCTTCCTGCTGGCAGTGGTGTTCGTATTCCTGGTGCTGGCGGCGCAATTTGAAAGCCTGACGCTGCCGCTCGCAGTCATATTGATCGTGCCGATGTGCCTGGTGGCCTCAATCGTCGGCGTAGTGATGCGCGGGCAAGACAACAATATTCTCACCCAGGTCGGCTTCGTCGTTCTGATCGGTCTGGCGGCGAAGAACGCCATCCTGATCGTCGAATTTGCCAAGCAGATCGAGGATCAGGGGCGCGATCCGCTCGCGGCCGCGGTGGAGGCGGCACGGTTACGCTTCCGGCCAATCCTGATGACGTCGCTGTCGTTTATCTTCGGCGTGGCGCCCTTGGTCTGGGCGGTCGGCGCCGGCGCCGAATTGCGCCAGACGCTCGGCACGGCGGTGTTCTCCGGCATGATCGGCGTGACCGCCTTCGGCCTGATCTTCACGCCGGTGTTCTACGTGGTCTCTCGCTGGATCGCGCTGCGCGTTAGTGGGGGCCGGGTGCCGCCTCTCACGATCAGGCCTTCAAAAAAATGACAGCGATGAAGTTCGGTTTTGGGCAGGCGCTCACCCGCAAGGAGGACGATGCGCTGCTGCGCGGCGCCGGGCGTTACGTGGACGATGTCGCGCCCGCCGCAACGCTTCACGCGGTCATGCTGCGTTCGCCACATGCGCATGCGCGCTTTGGCATTGCCGATCTCGGCCGGGTGCGCGGTATGCCGGGCGTGCGTCTGGTGCTCGACGGAACCGACGTGGCGGAACTCGGACCCTTGCCATGCCCCGGCGTGATCCCCGGTCCTGAGATCAAGATTCCGGCCTATCCGATCCTGGCCAAGGGTACCGTGCGGCATGTCGGCGATGCCATTGCCTTTGTGGTGGCCGACACGCTCGACAAGGCAAAGGATGCAGCCGAAGCGATCACGGTCGATTGGCAGCCGCTGCCGCATATGATTGGCGGCATGGCGGCGCTGGCTGCCAGTGCTCCGCAGGTCTGGCCTGACCGGCCAGGCAATCTCGCCTTTGCGACTGAGGCGGGCGACGCGAATGCTACCAAAGCAGCCTTCGCCAAGGCAGCGCGTACCGTATCTCTCACGGTGATCAACCAGCGGCTGGTCACCAATTATATCGATACCCGCGGCGTGATCGCCGAATACGACGGCGAGCGCTATACGCTCACGCTGGGCAGCCAGGGCAGCCATATCATCCGCGACATCATCTGCGGCGACGTGCTCAAGCTGCCGCTCGACAAGATGCGCGTTGTAACCCCGGATGTCGGCGGCGGATTCGGCACTAAATTATTTCCCTATCGCGAATATGCGCTGGCGGCGGTGGCGGCCGAGCGCCTGCGCAAGCCGGTGAAATGGGTCGCAGAGCGCACCGAACATTTCCTCGGCGACAGCCACGGCCGCGACAATGTCTCGACCGCGAGGCTGGCGCTCGACGACAAGGGCAAGTTCCTCGGGCTCGAGCTCGATATCGTCGCCGACATGGGCGCGTATCTGTCCTGCTACGGACCCTACATTCCCTGGCTCGGTGTCGGCATGGCGACCGGCGCCTACGATATTCCGGTCGCTCACGTGCGGCTGCGCGGGGCTTACACCAACACCGTTCCGGTCGATGCCTATCGCGGTGCGGGCCGACCGGAAGCCTCCTATCTGATCGAGAGGCTGGTCGATGCTGCGGCGCGCGAAACCGGCACGGCGCCGGATGCGCTTCGCCGCAAGAACCTGATCAAGCCGAAAGCTTTGCCCTACAAAACGCCGACCGGAAAAATCTACGACTCGGGCGATTTCGCCGGTACCTTGGCGCGGGCGCAGGAACTCGCCGGCTGGGACGGCTTTAACAAACGCCTGGCTGCGTCGAAACGCGCCGGCCGCCTGCGCGGCATCGGCATCGCCACCTATATCGAGGCCTGCGGCGCCAACGGGCCGGAGACCGCAGTGATGCGGCTCGATCGTGACGGCGGCGTCACCGTGCTGATCGGCTCGCAGTCGACCGGGCAGGGCCACGCCACGTCTTATGCGCAGCTGGTCGCCGAGCGGCTCGACTTGCCGCCCGAGCGGGTGCGCGTCGTGCAGGGTGACACCGATGCGATCGCGACTGGCGCCGGCACTGGCGGATCGAGTTCGATTCCCGTGGGCGGCGTGTCCGTCGACCGGGCGAGCAAGGCGCTGGCCGAGCAGCTCAAGCAGCTGGCCGCCGACGCGCTTGAGGCGGCGGCGGGCGATTTGGAAATCGCTAATGGTGCCATTCGGGTTGCCGGCACCGACCGGGTTATTTCATTTGCCGATTTGGCTGCGCACGGGCAAACAACGCCGGAAAAATTACGCGCCTCGAGCGAATTCGCCACCGATCTGCCGACTTTTCCCAATGGCACCCACATTGCCGAAGTCGAGATCGATCCCGGCACCGGCGGCACTGAAATTCTGCGCTATGTCATCGTCGACGATTTCGGAGCGACGCTTAATCCGCTGCTGCTCGCGGGCCAGGTGCATGGCGGCACCGTGCAGGGCATCGGGCAGGCGCTGATGGAAGACACCGTCTACGACACGGCCTCCGGGCAATTGCTCAGCGCCAGCTTCATGGACTACGCCATGCCGCGCGCGGCGCACGCGCCGGATTTCGTTTTTGAAACGCGTAACGTGCCGTGCAAGAACAATCCACTCGGCGTCAAAGGCGCGGGCGAGGCCGGCGCCATTGGCTCGTGTCCGGCACTGATGAACGCGGTGATCGATGCGCTGTGGCGTGCCCACGGCATCGGCCATCTCGACATGCCGGCGACCCCGCAGCGGGTCTGGCAGGCGATCGAGAAGGCGCGACAAACGGGGGTTTCCTGAAGTTTGGGACGATCACTATTTCGTGACCGCGGCTGCCAGGTGGTTGGGCGGTGCTGCCATTCGTTTGCGGCGGCGGACGGAATAACATCACTGCGTTAGGGTTCTAGGGACGGGCTAGGGCGCACAGCAAAAGGTGAAACCTGATGAATTGGCGGATTGGACTTGCTGCCCTTGCTATCGGACTAAGCGCAGGCGCCGTCATGGCGCAGTCGGACCCGATAGCGGCGCGTAAGGCGCTGATGAAGGAAAATAACAACAACGCGCGCGCTGCTGTGCAGATGATGCGCGGACAGAAGCCCTTCGATGCCGCCGCGGTCGAAGCCGCATTCGCGCAATGGGCCGATACCGCACAGAAATTGCCCGGCCTGTTTCCCGACAATTCCAAGACCGGCCAAGAGACCAAGGCGACGCCGAAGATTTGGCAGAACAAGAAAGATTTCGACGAAAAGGCCGCCGCCTTCGGCAAAGCCGTGGCGGACAATCGCGCCAAGGCCACGGCGTCGCTCGATGGGCTGAAGGCCGCGATCCCGGTGGTCGGCAAGGCCTGCGACAACTGCCACGAGGATTATCGGCTTACGCAGTAGTTGAATTTAGCCAGCTCCATGCATTACGCCGGCGTGATCCTGTCGCGCCGGCGTTTCGTTTGTTGTATGACCTGCAACCGCATGCGCGGGGAGCGCCGATGATGAAGAAACTGATTGTGTCGGCGGCCGTAGCCGTGGTGCTGGTGCTCGCGGCCTTCTGGTTTATGACCATTTCGCGGACGGTGCCGGCCAGCGCGCTCGGGCCCCATACGCCCGATCTCGCCAATGGCAAGACGATGTTCGCCATCGGCGGCTGCACGTCGTGTCACGCGGTACCCAAGGCGGAGGACAAGACCAGGCTCGGCGGCGGGCTGGCTTTGGGCTCGCCGTTCGGTACTTTCTACGTTCCCAATACTTCACCGGATCGCAAGGATGGCATCGGCGCCTGGAGCGAAGCGCAATTTGTCACCGCCATGAACAAAGGCACATCGCCCGATGGCGATCATTATTTTCCGGCATTCCCTTATATGTCCTATCAGCGCATGGCGTTCAACGACTTGCGCGATCTGTTTGCTTATTTGAAGACCTTGCCATCCGTGCAGGGCCGCGTGCGCGAACACGACCTGCCGTTTCCGTTCAATATCCGGCGCATGCTAGGTCTCTGGAAGCTAGTGTTCCTCGACGGTGAGCCGTTCAAGCCCGATCCGTCACAATCGGCGCAATGGAACCGCGGCGCCTATCTGGTGAACGGTCCTGGCCATTGTGCAGAGTGTCACTCGCCGCGCAATATTCTTGGCGGGATTATTACGGGCCTGCGCTTTACCGGAGGGCCTGCCCCCGACGGACAGGGTGGCGTCCCCAACATCACCCAGTTCAAGCTCAAGCACTGGACAGTGGCCGACATCGCCGACTTGCTTGAGACCGGCATGACGGCCGATGCCGACCGGGTTGGCGGCAGCATGGTCGATGTGGTGCGCAATACGTCCCAATTGACCGCTACGGACCGCATGGCGATTGCGACCTATATTAAGTCGTTGCCGTCGGTCGAAGGCCAGGCGCCGGTGAAGAAATAATCGCCCATTACCTGACAATCTCGGCCATCGCGGCTATTAGTCTTCGATGAATCTGTTCAAGGCCATCGGCTTCAAGCTGATCTCGGCGCTGCTGTTTGCCGCGATGTCGGCCTTGGTGCGCCATCTGGGCGACGTGGCGCCGGTCGGGCAGATGGTGTTCTTCCGCAGCGCCTTTGCGATCCCGCCGGTGTTGTTGATCTATGCCCTGCGCGGCGAACTTGCGAGCGCGCTACGTACCAGCCGGCCGTTCGGCCAGCTCGGACGCGGACTGCTCAGCGTCGGCGGCATGTTCAGCAACTTCTCCGCGCTCACGCGGTTGCCGCTGGCGGATGCCACCGCGATTTCATTTGCCTCGCCGCTGATCACGGTGGCGCTGGCGGCCGTCATTCTGAAGGAGCGCGTGCGTGTCTATCGCTGGACGGCGGTGCTGGTCGGCTTTGCCGGCGTGATCGTGATGTTGATCCCGCATTTCGACGTCAATCACTACGTGGCCGCCGGCGCTGCGACCGCGGCGACTATTGGCTCAATATTGGCGCTGGTATCCGCCTTCTGCAACGCCGGCACAGTGATCCAGACCAGGCGGCTCACGCAAAGCGAGACCACGTCGTCGATCGTATTTTATTTTTCACTGGTCACAGCAATCGCCGGCGCGCTGACTCTGCCATTTGCCTGGCACACCCCGAGCGGGTCCGAACTGGCCGCGCTGATCTCGCTCGGTGTTCTCGGCGGCATCGCGCATATTTTTCTCACCGAAAGCTATCGCCATGCCACCGCATCGGTGGTGGCGCCATTCGACTACAGCGCGATGCTGTGGGCGCTGCTGCTCGGATACTTTGTTTTCGGCGAATTGCCGAGCGCGTTGGTCTATCTGGGCGGCGCCATTGTCGCCGGCGCCGGCCTGTTCGTGATCTGGCGCGAGCGTCAGCTCGGTCTGCAGCGTGCGCGCGAGGCGGAAGGCCCGCGGGCGCCCAGCTGACGTTTATTTATTGGGCATGATCTTGTCCGAAGACCGGCACCCACTTTTCGGGATCATGCGCTAACTCTGAAACGCCTTGAAGGTGATGATGGTGCGGGTGTCCTTGATGCCGGCAATGCACTGCACCTTCTCGTTGACGAAATGACCGATGTCGGTGCCGGCCTCCACGTAGAATTTCACCAGCAGGTCGAAATCGCCGGCGGTCGAGTAGACCTCGGAGGCGATCTCGGCTTCCGCCAGCTCGTTGGCCACCTGATAGGCCTTGCCGAGCTCGCATTTGATCTGAACGAAGAACGGGGTCATCGCGCGCCTCCAGCGCCTCTTATCGGGATCATGCGCTTGCAATCCAGCAAAAAGGCGGCCCGCATGCAAGGCAGACATATAAGGCAGGCTTGCCTTGGTAGCCTACGCGGATTAGGTATGGCGCAGCAATCTCGTGGGGTGTCCGGCCGTTGCCGGGCTGAGAGGCGATCTTGAGCCAACCCAACGAACCTGATCCGGGTCATGCCGGCGGAGGGAGAAGAGATGCGCAATCTCGACGCAATATCGTGCAACAATCTGGCGCAAATGGCGGCTGCGCGGCTCTCCTCGCCCATGCTTGAATGGAATTTGCGCGAATAGAATTTGCAAGGGTCAATTGATGGACATCGATCTTCGCCTTTATGCGCTTATCGATCCCGCCGTCGCCGGCGGCCGCACGCTCGGCGATCTGGCCAGCCGCATTGCGGAAAGTGCGACGCTCGTGCAATTGCGCGACAAGCACGGATCCACCCGGACGATGGTGGAGGAAGCGCGCGAGCTGACCGTCGTGCTGGCGCCATTGGATATTCCGCTGCTGATCAATGACCGGGTCGACGTGGCGCTGGCGGTGGAAGCCGACGGCGTTCATATCGGGCCGGACGACATGTCGCCGGCCGACGCGCGGCTGCTGCTGGGCCGCACGGCCATCATTGGACTGAGCATCAAGACGGTGGAGCAGGCCAAGGCCGCGCCGCTTGACCTGCTCGACTACGTGGCGATCGGCGGCGTCTACGACACGACATCCAAGGATACTGCCTCCGCGCCGATCGGGCTGTCAGGCCTGGGCGCGGTGGTACGGGCGATCCGCGCGCGCAAGCCGGATTTTCCGATCTGCGCCATCGCCGGCATCAATGAGAGCAACGCCGCCGATGTGATCGCGCAGGGCGCTGATGGCGTTGCCGTGATCTCCGCGCTGTCGCTGGCGGCCGACCCGGAAATGGCGGCGGAAAATCTGCTGAGCGTCGTCGACGGTGCGCTGGCGCGGCGAGGGCGGACATGACGGCCATTGCCGTCACCATCGCTGGCTCGGATTCGGGCGGCGGCGCTGGCATCCAGGCTGACCTCAAGACTTTCGCCGCGCTCGGCGTCTACGGCGCCAGCGTGATCGCGGCGCTGACCGCGCAAAACACCCGTGGCGTCACGGCCATTCATGACGTGCCGGCCGATTTTATCGCCGCGCAGATCGATGCGGTATTTTCCGATCTCGATGTCGGTGCGGTCAAAATAGGCATGGTGTCGCAGGCCACCGCGATTGAAGCCGTGGCGCAAGGTCTTGCGCGCCACAAGGCGAAAAATATCGTGCTCGATCCGGTCATGGTCGCAACTTCCGGCGACCGGTTGCTGGCGGCCCCCGCCATCGATGCGCTGCGCCGTGAGCTGATCCCGCGCGCGCTGGTGGTGACGCCTAATTTACCGGAGGCCGCGGCGCTCACCGGTGCAAGGCTCGCGCGCAATGAGGAAGAGATGGAAGTGCAGGCGCGCGAAATATTGGCACTCGGCGCGCGCACCGTTCTGATCAAGGGCGGCCACGGTGAGGGTGCCGAGAGTGTCGATCTGCTCGTCGGAATGGGCGAGGCCGTCCGGCTCGTCGCCAAGCGCATCGCCACCCGTAATACCCACGGCAGTGGCTGCACGTTGTCCTCGGCCATCGCGGCCGGCCTCGCCAAGGGTCTCGATCTTGCCGCCGCCGTGCATGCAGCCAAGACTTATGTCACCGCCGCCATCGCCGGCGCGGATCAACTCAAGATCGGTCACGGCCACGGCCCGCTGCATCATTTTCACGCTCAATGGCGGCAGTCATGACCACGCCACGCATAACCCGCCCCGCGTGCGCGCCCCTGTGAGTATCCCGCGGTTTGCGGGGCTTATTATGGTTAACCGGCCTTTAATGATTCTCAGGCTTTGTAGCGGCCATACGCGTGCTTGCGCAGGCAGGTTCGCGCATCCGTTTCGGGTGGATCAGCCTGGCCGCCCGTTTGCAACTCTCACTCGACCAGTCAAAGGGCCGAAACAATGATGTCTAAAACAATCCGAACCGGCGTGGCCGTTGTGGCCAGCCCCCACTAAGTGGTCCACCTGCAATGTTAGTCGCAAGGCCGATTGCTAATCCTCTTTGCCAGCCTGGTCTTTGAGTTGTTGGTTGGCAAGCGCGAGGTTTGCGACCAGGCGCTTGAGGAGTTCGTTTTCGCGTTCAAGCCCCCTCAGACGCTGCGCTTGTGACAGTTTCAAGCCGCCGAACTCCTTGCGCCACCGATAGAAAGTCTGCTCCGAGACAGCTAGGGCACGACAAGCATCTGG
>SHVM01000087.1 GCA_009694265.1 Pseudolabrys sp. | reverse complement strand
CGCCGCTCAACGTGCAAGACTTGGTGCAAGGCTTCGAACTCTCGGTGGTGCTGCCGCTGCAGGTGAGACCAGAGACCTTCAACGACTTCCTCACCCATTATCCGCCTCTGCCGGTGCCGCCGGTGCTCGCGGCTTACTTGGTGAGCTACGGCGAATTCATCCTGCCAATCATGCTGGTGCTGGGGCTCGGCACGCGCTTTGCGGCGCTGGGCCTGCTGATCATGACGGTGCTGATCCAGATCTATGTGGTCCCGGAAGCGTTGTGGACCGCGCATGTCTTTTGGGCAACGATCCTGCTGGTGCTGTTGTCGCGTGGGCCCGGACAGATTTCGATCGATGCCATCATCCGCTTCATCGCGAAGCGCTAGCGCATGATCCCGAAAAGTGGGAATCGGTTTTCGGAAAAGATCATGCGCAAAAAAAAGTGGCGTTTTGAAAAAGGGCCTGACAATCGGACTGGCGGGAGCGGCGCTTGCCGCCACGCTGACCTTCGTCGCCGCCGGTTCGGTCAAACGCGAGCCAGTGACCGAGGCCGATGCGCTGCCGGCCTATGAGATTGTCGCCACCGTGCGCTCGATCGGGCTGCGTCCGGTCGGCCAGCCGGTGCGGCGCGGACCCTATTACGTCCTGCATGCCAATGACCGGCACGGCACCGAGATGCGCGTGATCGCCGATGCCCATTTCGGCGACGTGCTCTCGGTCGCGCCGGCCCGCGCGCACAACGCCGCTCTTGCGCCGAACGTCCCGCGCGGTCCGCGCATCATCCATGTTCCGCAAGCGGGCGAGCGCGACGAACGCATCAATAATCGGGCAAGCCCAGCAATTACGACGAGCCCGCCGCCACCACTGACGATGACGACGAGGAGGAAGCGGCGCCTGCGCCGCGCCGCCGCGTTGCGCCGCCGTCCCGCGCCACGCCGCGCTGGCCGCCACGCAACGATGCAACGCCACTCCCGCCGCAGCGGCGCAGCGATGCGCCACCGCCGCCACCGCCGGGTCCTCGCCGCGCCATATTGAGCGCGCCGCCGCCGCCGGCCGAAGGCCCGACGCCGATCCGGCCGACCCCGCGCTTTGGCGCCAAAGCCGAACCGGCCGATAAATTTGCCGCCCCGTGCGATCCGGCGATCACGCCGGGCTCGTCGCCGCCCGGCTATACGCCGCCGTCCGCGCTTCCACCCAGCGAGTAACCGGTACAATAGTTTTCAAAATAAAAGCGCCCCGGGGCATCCGGGGCGCTTTCGTTTGGAGATCGATGCTGCGGTGTTAGGCCGCGGCCTTGGTCTCGATCGCCTGCGGCTTGCTTTGGCCATTCCCGATCGGGATCTGACGCGGCTTCTTGGCCTCGGGAATTTCGCGCACCAGATCGACGTGCAGCAACCCGTTCTCGAGCGCGGCAGCCTTGACCTGGACGTAGTCGGCGAGCTGGAACACGCGCTCGAAAGCGCGCGCGGCGATGCCCTGATAGAGCACGTCGCCGTCCCGCTCTTCCTGGGCCTGCTTGGCGCCCTTGATGGTCAGGGTGTTCTCTTTCGATTCGATCGAAAGTTCGTTCTCGCTAAAGCCGGCGACCGCGACGCTGACGCGGTATTCGTTCTCGGCCGTGCGCTCGATGTTGTAGGGCGGGTAGCCCGGAGCGGCATCGAAGCCGTCCATCATCGAGAACAGCCGGTCGAAGCCGACGGTGGAACGATAGAGGGGAGCAAGATCGAATGGTCTCATAAGCATATCCTCCTTGAGGTGAGCGACATGCGGGCGGTCTGCCACAGGGCCTGACCGGAACCCGTGCGCAGCCGGATTGGCCTGCGCAGAACTGATATGGGAGCGTCTTTTCGGGCTCGCAAGGGCTCGGTCAGATGCCGATAAGTATTTGAAATTTATAGATTTACAACCCTGATGCCGGGCGCGATTGAGCATGCCCTATACCCTGCTATAAGGCCGCGAGCCACCGCGCGACCTCCAACTTCGGCGTCATGAAACTCATCTCCATTACCGCCAATCCTGCGCCCGATCATGGTGTGACCGGCGCCATTAAGACTCCCGACGGGGTCGCGTTGCGCTTTGCGCGCTGGGATCCGCCGCCCGGCCGCAAGGGCACGGTCGTCGTGCTGCAAGGCCGCGCCGAATATATCGAAAAATATTTCGAGACCGTGCGCGATCTGCGCGCGCGCGGTTTTGCGGTCGCCACCTTCGACTGGCGCGGCCAGGGTTTTTCGGATCGCGCGCTCGCCGACCCGCACAAGGGCCATGTGCGGAATTTTTCAGAATACGGCACCGACCTGGAAGCCATCATGGAACAGGTGGTGCTGCCCGATTGTCCGCCGCCGATCTTCGTGCTCGCCCATTCCATGGGCGGCGCCATCGCCATTCGCGCCTGTCATGACGGCAGCCGCTGGTTCGAGCGTGTGGTGTTGTCGGTGCCGATGATCGCGCTGCGCTCCAGCCGGCTCATGCCGCTGGCCGGTCCGCTGGCGCGCGTCATGCGGATGATCGGGCGCGGCTCGGGCTATATCCCGACTGGACACGCCGACGCCACCGGCTCGGAGGATTTCATCGGCAATGTGCTCACCTCCGATCCGGTGCGCTTCGCGCGCAATACCGCGGTGCTGGAGGAAGCGCCGGCGCTCGGTCTCGGCTCGCCGACAATTGCCTGGATCGATTCCGCGATGCGCGCGATGAAGCGGTTCGCCGAGCCCTCGTATGCGGCGAGCATCCGCCAGCCGATCCTGATGGTGGCGGCCGGCCGCGACGAGGTCGTCTCGACGCCGGCGATCGAGACCTTCGGTATGAATCTGCTGGCCGGGCGACATCTCATTCTGGCCGGCAGTCGGCATGAGATTTTGCAGGAACAGGATCACTACCGCGGCCAGTTTTGGGCGGCGTTCGACGCGTTTGTGCCGGGCACGCCGCGGTTTTAGTTGTTGCCGTCGTCCCGCATCGCGAATGACGAAGCGATTCTTCTCCGCCTCATCCTGAGGAGCCGCGCGTAGCGCGTCCCGATGACAGGCTCCGCGCCGACTTGTCGTCAATGCCCCGGCCATCCACGTCTTACTGTGTTGGACGACATCCGCTTTGGCGCCAAAAGCGGATTTTCAATCGCAGCCGCGGCATGTCAGCTTTGAGCCAATATTGCAGTGATGTTGTAGTGCCGCAAACGGTGTGCACATACCGGAAGTTTCCAGGCTCACGATTATTGCGCCAGGCTTCCTTGAAAAATTGCGCCCGGCGCGTAAGGTGGAGGCAGTTTCCGCCATTCCCGAGCTGCGAGCCGCACTGGCAGGCGCCAAGCCGTGCATCTTTGCCGCCGGCATGGAGACTGCCGATGATGACGAACGCGCGTGACGAGGAAATCACCCGCATCGAAACGGAGCTCGCAAAGCTTCTTACGCGCCAGGCCAATCTTGTGCGCAGCGCCCGCTTTTTTCGCCCGTTCCTGCTGGTCTTGGGAGCATTCGTCGCAATCTTCCTTGTGTACAGCCTGATGATCGGCGATATGGCCGCGGTCATCACCGCTTTCATTTGCCTGCTGGTGCTGGCCGCCATTGGGTATTTCGCCCGCGGCCAGACGGCGCTCCGCCTGCTATCGTCCAATTGGGGCGATTATCCGGACAACAGCCACGCCGAATTTCTCGAACGTCAGATCGCCGAACGCCGAAAGCGGTTGGACGAATTGAAGGCGCAGGCCGGTGCGGCTAACTCTTAAGCATCCCCAACGCCGCCTGATGCACGCGGCTGTCGCCGGCCACCACGATGCGGCCGCCGGCTTGCGCCGGGCCGTTGTCCCAGGTGGTGACGACGCCGCCGGCGCCGGTGATGATCGGGATCAGCGGCACGATGTCATGCGGCTTGATCTCGGTCTCGACGATGAGATCGATGTGTCCCGCCGCCAGCATGCAATAGGCGTAGCAGTCGCCGCCGTAGCGCGAGAGCTTGACCGCCTTCTCCACTTTGCCGAACCGCGCGCGGTCGGCTTTGTTCATCAGCAGCGGGCTGGTGGTGAACAGCACGGCGTCGGCAAGCCCTGAGCATTCGCGCACGTGCAGATCGCGGTTGCCCGCGGGCCCGCGGTAATGCGCCGCGCCGCCGTCGCCGGTAAACCGCTCGCGCGTGAACGGCTGGTGCATCATGCCGAACACCGGCTCGCCGAACCGCATCAGGCCGATCAGCGTGCCCCAGGCCACCATGCCGGCGATGAAGGACTTGGTGCCGTCGATCGGATCGAGCACCCAGACATATTCGGCGTCTGTGTGTTCGGCGCCATACTCTTCGCCGAGGATGCCGTGTTCGGGGAAGACGTTGCGGATCGTCTGCCGCATCGCGTCCTCCGCCGCGCGGTCCGCCGCGGTGACCGGATCGAAGCCGCCGCCGGCCTGCTTGTTCTCGATCGCCAGCGCGGTGCGGAAAAACGGCAGGATGGTCTCGCCCGACACGCTGGCGAGCCGGTCGACGAAGCTGGTGAAATCGATGGCGGTCATCAAACTTGCTTAGCGCATGATCCCGAAAAGTGGGAACCGGTTTTCGGACAAGATCATGCGCAAGCAAAAAGCATGATCCCGAAAAGATCATGCCGCGCCGGAAGCCGGTTTCTACTGCGGTGCGGGGTTCCCCGGCCATCATTTTTTCGCATAGCTAAATCATAAACGTCGATTATGGGTACTAGCTATGTATAAAAAGCATGGGAAACCGGCCAGCGCGCCTTGATTTTTGTGCGTCGCGGTGTATATTATTGCAATGCGGTAGCGATACCGTTGCCCTCCTTGGGCGTTTCCTCCCTAGACTTGGGCCGCTTGCCAACGCGAGCGGCCTTTTTTTGGGGCTTATTCCGCCGCGGCTCGGTACGGGCGCAACTCTTCCAGCGGGATCTCGCCCAGCCGCCGCGCCAGCGTCTCCAGGTCCGCCGCTAGCCGGGTAAAGCCGTTCACGCGCTCATAGCGGCGCTCGTCCATGTAAAGCGCGCGGTTGATCTCGAGCTGGATGGCATGCAGGCCGGCGGCCGGGTTGCCGTAATGCTCGGTGATAAAGCCGCCGGCATAGGGCTTATTGCGGCTCACGGTGTAGCCCTGGCCCCGCAGGGTCGATTCCACGGTTTCCGCCACGATGCCGACGCAGCTGGTGCCGTAGCGATCGCCGAGCACGAATTCTGGCCGCGGACGTTCGTCCTTATGCCCCGAGCTTGATGGCATCGAGTGGACGTCTACGAGCATGGCGGCGCCGTAATCCCTATGCAATTTGGTGAAAAGCTGGCGCAGCGCGCGGTGGTACGGCTTGTATAGGCTCTCGATCCGCCGCAACGCGTCGTCGACCGGAATGCGCTCATCGTAGATTTCCTGGGCGTCTCCCACCACCCGCGCCACGGTTCCAAGCCCGCCGGCCACGCGCATCGAGCGGGTATTGGCAAAGGAGGGCAAGCGGCCTTCGAACATACGCGGATCGAGCTCATAGGGCTCACGATTCACGTCCACGAAACAGCGTGGGAAATGCGCCCGCATCAGCGGATAACCGTGCCGCACCACGCCGGCAATCAGCGCGTCGACGAAGCTGTCCTCCGACCGGCGCAATGTGCCAACATCGAGCCGTGAAACCGCCAGGAACGTGCGCGGATAGGTCGAGCCGCTATGCGGGGAATTGAACAGGACCGGCCCCTTGTAAGCCTGTGGTTCAAGGATCTCGAAAGGCGGGTCGAGCTCGTGGCTTGTGTCATTCATGGACTGAAACGGCCATTTGGGGCGTCGGATGTCATTGCGTTAGGGCGATTTTAACGCCCCCTATACCTTCTATTGTCCATGCGCCCGAGCACAAAGCCAAGCTATGCTTTCGGTTCACCCGTTATTTACCTGGCATAAGTCTTATGGGGCGCAAGTCTTAGTCTAGTTGGGGCCCGCGGGTCAGTCGGTATGGGGCGTAATGCGTATGACGAAAATCCTGCTGGCTGAAGACGATACCGATATGCGGCGCTTTTTGGTCAAGGCGCTGCAGAACGCCGGATTCGACGTCACCTCCTATGATAACGGCATGTCGGCCTATCAGCGGCTGCGCGAGGAGCCGTTCGAGCTTCTGCTCACCGATATCGTAATGCCGGAAATGGACGGCATCGAACTCGCCCGCAGAGCCGCCGAACTCGACCCCGACATCAAGATCATGTTTATCACCGGCTTTGCCGCCGTGGCGCTCAACGCCGATTCCACCGCGCCCAAACACGCCAAGGTGCTGTCCAAGCCCATTCATCTGCGTGACTTGGTCAATGAAGTGCACAAGATGCTGGCGGCCTGAGCGCTTCCTGGCGGCCTTGCCTCGCCAGTTTGGAGCCGATAAGACCAAACCAGTAAAGGGCGCGTAGCTCAGCGGAAGAGCACCTCCTTGACATGGAGGGGGTCACAGGTTCGATCCCTGTCGCGCCCACCATTTATCTGGCCGAATTTTTCTTCCAGCCACCAACCGGGTAATGGCGCATCCACGACGATGGTTTCTTGCGCTCATTGTCCTGCTCGGCATTGCCAACGGGGCGGCAGTGCTCTGGGCCTTCGACGGCGTCATAACCGCGCAATCGCTGGAGGCATGGGTCGCGGGTCTCGGCGTCTGGGTGCCGGTCGGCTTCGTGCTGCTTTACGGCATCGCGACCATCGTCATGGTGCCGGGCAGCATCTTCGATCTCACCGGCGGCGCGCTGTTCGGTCCCTATCTAGGCAGCTTGCTCAATCTTGCCGGCGGAACTCTCGGCGCCGCTTTGGCTTTCCTGGTGGGGCGTTATATCGCCCGCGACTGGGTCGAAGTCCGCGCTGGTCCTCGCACACACAAAATCATGCACAGCGTCGACCAGGAAGGCTGGCGGTTCGTCGCCTTCGTGCGTCTGGTTCCAATTTTTCCGTACAACGTGATGAACTATTTACTCGGTTTCACACGCATTCCGTTTCACCATTACATTCTGGCGACGGTGGTATTCATGGCGCCGTCGACGATTGTTTATACCTGGATCGGTCACGCCGGCCGCCAAGCCATCGCCGGCGATACCGACAATATTTATTACGCTTTGATTGCGCTCGGATTGCTGGTGGTAATGATTTTTTTGCCAAACTTCTACAAGCGGCTGCGTCGCACTTAACGCTCCACTATTTCCAGAATTCGCGCGACGCGATCCGCGCGCCTTCCGCCATGGCGGAAAACTTGGCGAACACCACATCGGGATCGACGGCGGCTTGTCCCACCCAGGTGCCATAGCCGCAATCGCTGCCGGCGATCACGTTTTCGCGGCCAACCAGCTTGGCATAACGCGCGATGCGCTGCGCGACCAGTTCGGGATGCTCGATGAAGTTCGACTTCGATTCCAGTACGCCGGGGATTAGCACCTTGCCGTCGGGCAGCTTCACCGTCTCAAATAGTTTCCATTCATGAGCGTGGCGCGGATTGGCGGCCTCGAACGAAATCGCGTTCGGCCGCGCCATGAACACGATGTCGATAATGTCGGCGAGCGGCACGTCGCGGTGATGCGGGCCTTCATAGTTACCCCAGCACACATGCATGCGGAGCTGCTCCGGCGGAATATTGGCCAGTGCGTGATTGAGCGCCTCGACATGCAGCTGCGCGCGCTTGCGGAATTCCGGCACGCTTAGATCGGCGTATTGAATATGCCGGCCCATGCCGAGGTCCGGACAATCGATCTGCAGCACGAAGCCCGCTTTGGCGACGGTTTCGTATTCGTGCCGCATGGCCTCGGCAATCGCCGCCAGATAGGCCTCCTGGCTGGGGTAATGTTCATTGCGGAAGAACAGCGACACCACACCCGGCGAGGCCGCGCTCATAAAGCCGCCGGCCGACTTCACCTGCGACAATGCCGTTTTCAGATTGTCAGCATCGATCTTTGGCGCTTGCGCGTCGCGCACGCTGATCGGTGCATTGCAGGCCGGCGTTTTGCGGCGCGAGCGGCCGGGGTCGCCGAATACGCGCTTTTCCAGCTTCGGGAACTCGGAGAGATCCTGGTAGACGAAGGTGTTGCCTGTGCCGCCGAAGCCGTTAAGCCGGTCCTTGATGTAGGTGGCGTAACTTGGCTTGGACATCTCGCCGTCGTTGATCAAATCTATGCCGGCGTCCGCCTGTTTCTTGACCAGCTCGGCCACCGCCTGGCGCACCCGCGCCGCCAGCGTTTGCGGATCGACCGGCACGCCTTCTTCTTTGGCGTACATCATACGGATGAGGTCGTCAGGCCGCGGCAGGCTGCCGGTATGCGTGGTCAGAAAGCGGTCAGCGCTGCGTTGCATGGCTTAAACCCCGGGGCGGCGACTGTAGAGCAGGCCCCTGGTGGTAACTACTGGCGGGCAAGTTGCGTTGACAGGAGGGGGTGGGGTGCCTATGAACCCGGCTAACTGCGAACCTAGAGCCTATCCATGAAAGTCCGTAACTCCTTGAAATCCCTGCGTGGCCGCCACCGTGACAACAAGATTGTCCGGCGCAAAGGCCGCGTTTACATCATCAACAAGACCAATAGCCGCTATAAGGCCCGCCAGGGCTAACGGCCGAGCCAAGCCCGCGCTCCTTTAGGGGGCGCCCTCCATCGCCGCATATTTGCCTTAACCGGCGGAGAGATTAATCTCCGCCAATGCGATCGCGATTCCTCGCAAGCTTGTCTGCCGCCGTGGTTGCCGCGGCCTTCGTGATCCCGGCTGCAGCGGAGCCGGGAAGCTGGCTTGAGCCGCCAAAGAAACTGCCCCATGTCGCGCGCGGCGACCGCACCCACAATCTCGATTTCCTGTTTGGGGCGCTTCAAGTCGCGCCCGACGACACCACCGCCAAAGCGATCGAGGAACGCATCTGGGCGCTGTGGGTGGTCTCGCGCAGCGACACCGCCAATCTGTTGATGACGCGTGTGAAGACCGCGATTGAGGCGAAGGATACCGATCTCGCGATCAAGCTGCTCGACGCGATTGTGAAAATTAAGCCGGACTATATTGAAGCCTGGAACCGGCGCGCGACGCTCTATTACATGAAGAAGGATTACGGTCACTCGCTTGCCGATATCCGCGAAGTGCTCAAGCGCGAGCCGCGCCATTTCGGCGCGCTGTCGGGCTTGGGACTGATCATGCAAGACATCGGCGACGACAAGAAGGCGCTGGAAGTCTATCGCCGCGCGCTCGCGGTCCATCCGCGCTTGCAGCGCATCCCCGATCTGGTGAAGACGCTGCAGGAAAAGGTCGAGGGCCGGGATATCTAGCGCGTGGACTCATAGACGCGCAGCGAAAATCTAAATTGCATCGCGGTCGTTCGATCAGCAACCGTTTGCCTATCCGCATAGGGCGGCAAGCCGTAGCCCAAAAGAAAACAGGGCGAGGTTTCCCTCGCCCTGTTTGGTCATCTAGGAGATCACGGCCTGACGGATTTTTTATACCAGCGCGATGGAGAGATTATTGCATTTGCGCGGCCTGATCTAGCGGTGTCAGGAATGGATTCATCGTCTGTGGTGCCGGTGGTCGATAGCCGAGCGATGAGTGCGGTCTGACTGTGTTGTAGTGCTTTCGCCATTGCTCGATGACGATCTGTGCTTCTTTCAGGCTGTAGAAGATCTCTCCATTGAGCAGCTC